>JAUYRJ010000016.1 GCA_030696845.1 Polynucleobacter sp. | reverse complement strand
TAGAGCTGCTACAGCAGTCTTCATCCATTTGGTAAGACTGCTTCGCCTTACTGCCGATGGCTTGCGTCTATAGCTTGTGAGCATCTCATCAACAAGCACTTTGGCTTGCTTAGAGATGGCTGGATGCCTTGAGTAAGCTCGATATTCAAATGAAGGCATAGTCTTTAAGTTCTTCTACGTTTTTTCCATCTATAGGATTCACCATTTGGGAGCTTACCGTCCAAGATGCCATCCGCTCCAAACTTACCAACAACCTCTGAACCATTAAATTGAATTGTCACAAAATCACCTAACTCCTTTGCCCAAGCCATTGCTTGGTCTAAAGTTTCAAATTCATGCGTCACTGAATTGTGTTTTACGGTAACCAATTTAGGTTTATCTCAGCTATCAATATTTAATTTTCTTAACTGCTTCATACTTAATCTTTGCAGAAGTGCCGCCAGAGTAAAGTCCATAAGTCATCGTCTTTTTCTCATGCCCAACAATATCGGCAGCGACACCCTCTGGGACTCCAGCGTTTTCAAGCTGGGTTGCCACAGTATTCCTAAAGCAGTGAAAGACATGTCCCTTGCCAAAACCTTGTCCAGTCTTCATATGCCCAAAACGCTTACCTATTGCATTACTTCGCTTCATATACTTATTGAAGGTTAGTCCCGAAAAGAGGTATCCGTCAGCACTTTTTTCTATTAGCTTTTTAACAAGGTCTGCGATTGATGGATGGATTGGAACTTCTCTGTTTCCTGCTTCTGTCTTTGCATCCGTAATACTGAGGCAGTTAACTCTATCTACCTTGATGACATCAGTAACTTTAAGGCTGCACAACTCTTCTATTCGTGCACCTGTATAAGCTGCTAACTGAATCAGATTCATCAACTGTGCATCACCTTTGTCTGCTGCTGCTTTCATGAGCTTTTTAACTTCAGCAGCTGTAAAGGCAGTCCTTTTATTGCTTGTAGCAGCATTTTTCTTTGGCTGCTTGAAGTCTAAATCCTCGAAAGGGTTAGGCTTATCCTGAGGGATTGCTTGCATACGCTTTAGGTATTTAAAGTACTGCCTAACAAAGCCGTAATTCTTTTCTTTTGTTGCCTTTCTATTGGTATCTGCATCAATCATTTGATAAATCAGAGGCACAGTAATCATCTCTAGAGTAGTGAAGTTATCTGCTACTCGCTTAATGGCTGTTTGAGCCATGTCTTTAGTCTTTTGCTCTACCTCCCACTGCTTTAGGAACTTATCCAAATAGAGCAGGGTAGGTGTAGCCCTCCCTAAGGCAACTTCATAGAATGCTCTCTTTTGACCATCAGCCAACGCATCTGCTTGTGCTTCAATTGCATAGTCCTTATCGCTCATCCCTGTCTCAGAATTAACTCTGCCATCTGGATGTGGCAAGAAGTCAGCTGCTAAGGCTTGGGATGCGTAAACACTTCCTCTGAGAGCATCGAACTGCATTTTCCAACCTCCTACGAGCTTCATGGCTTTTAGTTCGGCGACACGCTGGTCTGAGGTTTTTAGAGTCTCCTTGAGTTCTCTCTTGCCATTGAAATGAGGTCTGAGCTCTACAGGGATACCCAAGCGGGCATACCAGCATTTGCGTTGAAGTAATATATAATTAGACATAAGCGGTGAGATTGGTTTGTACTACACTTTTGTACTACGCTATGTGTCAGAAGTCAATAAATATAATGTTTATAAGGCTGAAACGACTTTAAGCAGAGTATCCCGCCCTCTCCGCCAGTTGTATCAATCCCCTTGATTTCGTAATCCAAGGGGATTTTTTTTGCCCTGGTTTTGCTCTCCTTACTTTTGCCGTTCGGCCTTGATGTCATTGCGCGTGAGCACCTTAAAAAATCGCATGGTTTGTGTATGGCAAGCAAGACAGCTAGCATTAGTTACAGCACTGAACTGCTAGATAGGGATTTATCCCCACGTCGCCACGTTATTGGATGAAGCTCGGCTAGAAATTATCGTATCTGATGTTGAGGGTTCGACTGAAATAAATCTCATTTCTTCCAGAATGATTTGGAAGAATATGCAGCGGTAGACTCAGGAGATTCGATCACCTTGGTTGGCTTGGTCTTCATCATGGGCATAATCTTGCCTGCATCGACTAGGAAACCGCTTTCAACTTAAATGTAATCATTTTTCCAAGCGCGGAGGCGGCGCTAGTCAAGGTGAGTAGGGTTAGGCTTGTATCGGTCTCATCCAATAATCGATTCAGTGCTGCTCGGCTGGTGTGCATTCTCTTAGCCATTAGCGTTTTAGTTAATTGTTGCTTCATCATTTCTTGTTCAATTTGCCAGGCAATGACGCGTTTAACCGCTACCGCGCTGGAATGATCCAGGATGGATTCCCCTTTTAAAAAATCATCAAAGTTACTGCCAATGTGTTTTTTCTTCATAAACGCTCCCGTAAGATCTTCGCTCTGTCTTTTGCTAACTCTAAATCCGATTTCAAGGTCTTTTGCTGCTTTTTAATAAACCCATGAATTAATACTATTGAACCCTTATTCAGTACAAATAACACCCTTGCATTACGTTTGTTTAGCGGTATGCGCACCTCCCATAACTCTCCGTCAAGATGTTTTACTAGTGGCATACCCAAGGGCCATCCAAACTGAACAGTTTTGATGTCTTCGCCTATGCGTTTCTTATCATCTGCGTTAAGACGAAGTAACCACTGCCTAACCGGCTCATTACCCTGTTCCGTTTTATAAAAGTAGACATGTAGGATGGGCTTATTCATCCAAATATCGTACCAATTATGGTACGTATATTACATCATCCTTTACTGAAAAGCGTGTACGAAAGTGCTGATACCCTGTAATGCCCAAACGCTTGTATTAGCCCAGCAGACAATAGCCATTCCCGTTGGGTCTGATGCGGCTCTAGGTGATCCCATTTCGATGTGGGATGTAGTCCGTATTTTGTTTGATAATTGACACTAATGGGAACACGACTTCAATCTCTTTATCGCTCTAATGCCTTGCGGTATACGGTACTTACCGTGCTGGGCTTGGTCTTGGCCTTTTGGGTCTTGGGCATTACGTGGGGCGTGCATTTCTTAAAGCAATCACTCGAAGAGTACAGCGCCAAGATGGGGTATCGCATCGAGTATCGCGATCTGCGCCTCTCGCCATTTCAGCTCAAACTCGAGATCGATGGATTGACCTTAGCCAGTCGCGAACCGAGTTCAGCCCCATTATTTTCACTCGAGCGTGGTCTGATTGAGCTCAATTGGACAGCCTTGCTGGCAGGCAAGATTGGGATCGATACGATTCTTTTGGATGGCCCCAAGATTAATGTCGAGCGCGGACTAAGTGCAGGCAAGCCAACGCAATGGAATTGGCAAACGTTTATTGCCGCAGTAACGGCAGCCTTACCACCCAAAGATCCAGCAGCCGTATCTTCCCCCAAAAAAATAATGGTGAAGCAGTTTGATACCAGCGGCTTCGTATTGCGCTTAAACGATCGACCCAATCAATACGTGCAGGAATTCGGGCCAATGGCATTTCAATTGCGCGATGTAGCAAACCACAGTGCCGAGGGCAAACCCAATACCGTCGAGGGTGACTATCAAATTGATCTGGGCAAGATCGACTTTGTGATTCCCAAAACGGGTCAGCGCGTTCAGTTCAGTAAAGCCATATTGAGTGGGGGCGTGGATGCGGCAGAAAACGATGCATTAGCGATTGATTTGGCGGTGCAATTGGACAATGGAAAAATCACCTCCCATTGGCTCTTTGGCGCGAAGAGCAATAGCTTATCTGGCACGCTGGCGATCGAGCAAATGCCGATTACTCAGTTGGTCGGCTTATTGCCAGCGAATAAACCACTTTTTACCCAAAGTGGCACGTTGGCTGGCGATCTGGCGCTCGAGATGGGGCAGGGCGCATGGTCGGTAAAAGGCAATCTGGCATTTCCGGATGTGTTTATTCGTGAGGTCAATGCCAAGGCGCCACTGCTGGCTTGGAAAGAAGCCAATATCGAGCAACTGCTATTTAAAAAGCAGGCCGATGGCCGCAGTCAGTTATCCATTCATGAGGTCGCGTTAGCACAGCCGCAAATACAGTACGAGATCAATGAGAAGGGTTTGTCGAACTTTCGGCGCCTCTTCATGAAAGGCGGCGATGCGGCAGAGCCTGCGCCAATCGATTCACCAGCCAATAATGTTGCTCCAGAAAATACTCCACAGGCTGCTGAAAGTGCAGCGCCTGCCAAAAAAGAACCCAGCCTCTTTAGTTTAGATGTGCGCTCGGTGCAGTTGCGTGATGGCACGATGGCATTTACCGATTTAGCGATTAAGCCTAAAGTGCAGGTGCAAATTCGCAAACTCAAAGGATCACTGCTGGGCATCAGTAATGCGCCGGGTCATTTTGCGTCGATCGCTCTAGATGGAGTCGTGGCCAATTCCGGTAGCATGCGCGCCAAAGGGCAAATGGCGTTTGACGATCCCCGTTTAAATCACGATATGGTCTTGCAGTTCCGCCACTTGCCACTAAGCGATGCCAATCCGTATTTCATGGCATTTGCGGGGCAACATATATTGGGTGGTCGTTTAGACCTCTCCCTGAATTACAAATCCACCGATGGTCAACTCAATGGCCAAAATCGCTTTGTGATTAAAAACATTGAACTAGGGGAAGAGGTCCCTGAATTCAAAGGTAAGCGCCTGCCTTTAGGATTGGCAGTAGCACTACTGGAAGACTCGGATGACATTATTGATGTCAATATCGATATTGCCGGTAACGTTAATTCCCCTGAGTTCAGTGCGGCCGGACTTGTTTGGCAAGCCATTCGAACGGTGCTGAGTAATGTCGTGACGGCACCCTTTAGGGCTTTAGCATCGATCTTGGGCCTCAAGGGTGATGTGGCGATTAACGCAATCCCAGGCGAGGTGGCGTATTTGCCCGAGGACGAAGATCGGCTAGTTAAATACAGTGAGGTATTGGCTAAACGTCCGCACGCTACCTTAAGTTTGATTGGCACCTATGATGCGGAGCGCGATCGTTTGGAATTGGCTAGAGCCAAGGCGGACCGCGCGATTTTGATTGCAGCCGGCTTTAAGCTTGAGCCCAACGCGCCTTTGCCGATGCCCAGCCTTGCCGATAAACGCATTCAGGCGGGCGTGAAGTCCGCTTATGGAACTGAGATTGGGCGGATTAAGCTGGCGCAGCGCATCATCACCTTGTCCGATAACGTAGAGCGTTATCAGCAATTGCGACAGGAGTTGATTGCCCATTACGCAGTGGATACACAGCAATTGCGGGCTCTGGGCGATGCAAGAGCAAAGCTGGCGCAAGAGCTCATGCTCAAAGCAGCGCCAGCGCTGCAAGATCGCATTGTGGTGAGCCCAGCCAAAGAGGCTAGCGCTAATCGCGACGGCATTCCGCTGGAAGTGGCGCTGGGCTCTAAGTAGCGCGTGCAAGTACGTTTAGGGTGATAGACTAGCCGCATGAAAAACTGCCCTTCTAACTTACCCATCTCCTTACTAACCCGCCTTATGGCAGGGGTATTCTCGATTTCCGCACTCGGTCTCACGGCCTGTGGCACGGTGGAGTCGGCAGCAAAAGAGGATTGCACCTCGATCGGCTGGACCGTGGGTAGCGCGGGATATGAGGACTGCTTTCGGGCGCGGGTGCGGGAGCGCAATTTAGATTACTCTAGACCGTCGGACCTGATTCCAAAGCCCAGCTTGTTGTAGTCGGCTGTGCTTGAAATCCCCCTAAAATATTTAGGGGTAAACCCCTAGTATTTCCCCTAGGAAAGGGTCTTGATAGCCGTCAAGGACTTGGGGGGTGAAATCCACCAAAATCATGCGGACGTTATTGTTTTATTAGCAATAATAAAACTCGCAATTCCATGCTGGCGCCGTCGTTTTCAACCGATTAGAGACCAAATAGACTATGAATCATCCCAAGCCCTCCGGAGCAATCCAGGCCGTTGCCGTTGCAACAGTAAATGATTTACGGGAAACCATTCGTCGTAAAAGTAAATTAAAAGGCCGTCAGGCAGACGACGCATCGATTGCCGAAGTGCGGCAACTGATTGGCGAGGCTCCGCACCGCCGTGATCTTCTGATCGAAAACCTACATAAATTAAATGACGCGTATCGCGCCTTGCACGATCGTCATCTGGTGGCGCTTGCCAAAGAAATGAATTTGCCGATGGCTGAAGTGTATGAAGTCGCGACCTTCTACCATCACTTTGAAGTGGTGCGCGGCGATGATCCGGTTGCGGATATTACGGTACGCGTGTGCGATGGACTTTCCTGTGAGCTGGCTGGAGCAAAAGATTTGTTAGCGCGCCTGCCTGCCATCTTGGGTAACCCCAAGGTCAAAGTCATTGCCGCGCCTTGCGTTGGTCGCTGTGAACAAGCGCCAGTTGCAGTAGTGCACCAATACCCTGTTTTATTCGCTACCACTGAAACGGTTGCGGCCGCAGTGGCGAACCAGCAACTTTCACATCCATTAGCGAGTGATAGCGGTACTTTTGAGCCTGCTGAATTAGCGGAAAAAGGCGTATCGCCCCAAGGTCACGATCAAGCGGTTTCGCCCGATTACGTGGGTTACGAAACCTACCGCGCCAAAGGCGGTTACGCCCTAGCGACCGAGCTCGCTAGCGGCAAGCGCGATGGCGAGGGCATTATTAAAGCCATGGAAGACTCCGGTTTGCGTGGTCTTGGCGGCGCTGGTTTCCCAGCAGGTCGCAAGTGGCGCATTGTGAAGGATCAGCCTGCGCCCAAACTCATGGCCGTCAACATTGACGAAGGTGAGCCAGGTACATTTAAAGACCGCACCTATTTAGAGCGCGACCCCCATCGCTTTTTAGAGGGTTTACTCATTGCCGCCCATGTCGTCGGCATTGATGCTTGCTATATTTATTTGCGCGACGAGTATCACGGTTGCCGTGAGTTGCTTGAGCGTGAAATCGCCAAGCTGCAAGCGAATCCTCCCTTTAAATTGCCCTTAATTGAATTGCGCCGCGGCGCGGGTGCTTACATTTGCGGCGAAGAGTCGGCGATGATTGAAAGTATTGAGGGCAAGCGTGGCGAGCCCCGGATGCGCCCACCGTATATTGCGCAAGTTGGTTTGTTTGGTCGTCCCACGCTCGAGCATAACTTTGAAACCCTGTATTGGGTGCGCGATATCGTTCAGCGTGGACCCCAGTGGTTTAGTAGCTACGGACGCCATGACCGCAAAGGCTTGCGTAGCTTTAGCGTGAGCGGCCGCGTGAAGTTACCGGGTGTGAAATTAGCCCCGGCCGGCATTACTATTCAAGAGCTAATTGATGAGTATTGCGGCGGCATGCAAGATGGCCATACGTTTTATGGTTACTTGCCCGGCGGCGCCTCGGGCGGTATTTTGCCTGCCACCATGAATACCATCCCGCTTGACTTTGATACCTTGCAGCCCTACGGTTGCTTCATTGGTTCTGCCGCGGTAATGGTATTTAGCAATCAAGACAAAGCCCGTGATGCGGCGCTCAACGTCATGCACTTCTTTGAGCATGAGAGCTGTGGGCAATGTACGCCATGCCGGGTAGGCACTAGTAAGGCCGCCAAACTGATGCAAGCCCAGTCATGGGATAAAGAAACGCTCGAGGATTTAGCGACCGTCATGGTTGATGCCTCGATTTGCGGTCTTGGTCAAGCAGCGCCCAATCCCATTCGCTGTATCGCTAAATACTTCCCAGAAGAGGTAGCTTAAATGAACGCCCCAGTAAATCCAAAAGAACTCGAATTGCAAACCGTCGAGTTCAAGCTTGATGGCAAGACGATTATTTCCTATGAAGGCGAAACCATTCTCAAGGCGGCTAAACGCCACGGTGTGGATATTCCCCATCTGTGTTTTAAAGATGGCTATCGCCCCGACGGTAATTGCCGCGCTTGTGTTGTCGAAATCAATGGCGAGCGTACCTTAGCCCCCAGCTGCTGCCGCAGCGCGACACCGGGTATGGATGTCAAAGCCAATAGTGAGCGTGCGCTCAAAAGCCAAAAATTAGTACTGGAAATGTTGTTATCCGACATGCCAGATGAAGGGTATAAGTGGGTAGGAGACAGCGACGAAGAACAACGCCAACAACAACACGGCGAGCTGAGCACTTGGGCGACACGCCTCGATGTTCAGGTTCGACCCGAACTCAAGGCGCTGCGTCGCGAACAGCCGGCTGCGGATATTTCGCATCCAGCCATGGCGGTCAATTTAGACGCCTGTATTCAATGTAACCGCTGTGTGCGTGCTTGCCGTGAAGAGCAAGTGAACGACGTGATTGGTTACGCCATGCGCGGGGCGCACAGCGAGATCGTGTTTGACCTGAGCGATCCGATGGGTGACAGCACCTGCGTTGCATGTGGTGAGTGCGTTCAGGCTTGCCCAACCGGCGCCTTAATGCCGAAGGGTTTGATTGGCTCGCAAACCGTGGATCGCAAGGTCGACTCGGTCTGTCCATTCTGCGGTGTGGGTTGCCAAATTACCTATAACGTTAAAGATGAAAAAATCGTTAGCGTTGATGGTCGTGATGGCCCTGCAAACCACAATCGCCTGTGCGTGAAGGGTCGCTTTGGTATGGATTACATCCATAATCCACAGCGCTTAACCAAGCCCTTGATTCGGAAACCAGGCGTGCCGAAGGATGAGAATGCGATTCAGAATCCACAGGACTGGTCGGATATTTTCCGTGAAGCCACCTGGGAAGAAGCGCTGGATTTAGCCGCTGGCAAGTTAAAGCAGTTGCGCGATCAGCATGGCAATAAGACCCTTGCTGGTTTTGGTTCAGCCAAAGGCAGCAACGAAGAGGCGTATTTATTCCAAAAACTGGTTCGTACCGGTTTTGGTAGCAATAACGTCGACCATTGCACCCGCTTATGCCATGCTTCTAGCGTAGCAGCCTTGCTCGAGGGTGTTGGTTCGGGCGCGGTGAGCAACCAGGTGAATGACGTTGAGCATTCCAGCTTGATCATGCTGATTGGCTCTAATCCCACAGCAAACCATCCGGTTGCTGCGACTTGGTTTAAGAATGCCGCTAAGCGGGGCGCCAAGATTGTGCTCTGCGATCCGCGCATTACCGACATTGGTAAACACGCCTGGCGCACAATGCAGTTCAAGCCCGATACCGATGTGGCGATGCTCAATGCCATGATCTACACCATTATTGAAGAAGGCTTGGCGGATGAAAATTTCATTAAAGAGCGCGCCAACAATTTTGATGCGTTAAAAGAAAATATCAAAGGCTATAGCCCAGAAGCCATGGCGCCGATCTGCGGTATTCCAGCAGAAACCCTGCGTGAAGTCGCTCGTGAGTTTGCGACCACCAAGTCAGCGATGATTTTGTGGGGCATGGGCGTGAGTCAGCACGTACACGGCACGGACAATGCCCGCTGCTTGATCGCACTAGTGAGTATCACCGGTCAAATCGGCAAGCCTGGTTCGGGTTTACATCCCCTGCGTGGTCAAAATAACGTGCAGGGCGCCAGTGACGCCGGTCTGATTCCGATGATGTTCCCCAATTACCAGCGCGTTGATCACGATGCGGCTCATGCCTGGTTTGAGAATTTCTGGGGCACAAAACTCGATAAGACACCGGGTTACACGGTGGTCGAGATCATGCATAAGATCACAGCGCCAGATAGCGATCCCCATAAGATTCGCGGCATGTACGTTGAGGGTGAGAACCCTGCAATGAGTGATCCCGATCTGAATCATGCTCGCCATGCTTTAGCTTCGCTGGAGCATTTAGTGGTGCAGGATATTTTCATGACCGAAACCGCACTGTTGGCTGACGTGGTTCTGCCAGCCAGCGCTTGGCCAGAAAAAACCGGCACGGTTAGCAATACCGATCGCATGGTGCAGATGGGCAAACGCGCCGTCAATCCGCCAGGTGACGCTAAGCCGGATCTGTGGATCATTCAAGAGATCGCTAAGCGCATGGGCCTTAACTGGGACTACCAAGGCCCAGAAGCCGGTGTTGCCGCAGTCTATGATGAAATGCGCCTAGCTATGCACGCTGCTATTAAAGGTATTACGTGGGAGCGTCTTGAGCGCGAGTCGAGCGTTACTTATCCTTGCTTATCGGAAGAAGATCCGGGTCGTCCAATCGTGTTTGATGATCATTTTGCAACGATTGATGGCAAGGTTAAATTGGTTCCCGCCGACATTATTCCGGCCGATGAGCGCCCCGATAGCGAGTACCCATATGTACTCATCACGGGTCGTCAATTGGAGCATTGGCATACCGGCAGTATGACGCGCCGCGCTACCGTCTTGGATGCGATTGAGCCGATGGCGACCGTATCAATGAACGGCGCTGATATGACCCAGCTGGGCGTAACTGCTGGCGATGTGATTACCGTTGCTTCACGCCGCGGCAAGGTGGGGATTCATGTGCGCCGGGACGATGGCACGCCACGTGGTGTGATCTTCATTCCATTCGCGTACTACGAAGCTGCTGCCAACCTCATTACCAATGCCGCCTTGGATCCAGTAGGTAAGATCCCCGAGTTCAAGTATTGCGCGGTAGCAGTAACCAAGGGCGGTGAAGCCTCTGCGCAGATTGGTTATGGCACGAATGATCCTAAGAATAAGGCAAGTGTTCCTGCTTAATTCAGTGGATTGGTAGAGCAAAGGCCTCGTTTACAGCGAGGCCTTTTTATTTCTGATTCGGAGGTTTATTTGTTGGAAAATACAAATAAAGGAGAGGCAATGACCATGCTCATATCGATTAATCAGAATCTATACGATGCGGCGAATCGTGAGGCTAAAAAAGTAGGCAGAACAACAGCAGAACAAATACAGTTTTGGGCAAAGCTGGGAAGAGCCGCCATTCAAAATCCAGATCTTCCGGCTAGTTTTATTGCGAATTGTTTGGATGCGCTAGCTGAGCAAGCTGGGGATGCTATTCCATACAGCATAAAAAAATAATAAAAATATAAATATCAATTCCTCTTTAGAATAGTTATCTATGCCAACAAACTCAAAATCAACAGACCAAGCTATCCCATCCGATGCGGCAGACTTACCCGTCTTGATTATTGGTGCGGGGCTTGCGGGTCTCACGGTAGCGCTGCATTTAGCAGAGACCCAAAAAGTGGTGTTGATGGCTAAACGCGGCTTAGATGAGGCAGCCACTGCATGGGCACAGGGCGGTATTGTGGGCGTGGTTGATAAAGAACATGACAGCATTGATGCGCACGTGAGTGACACCATTGATGCCGGCGCGGGCTTGGTGGTGGAATCTACCGCCCGCTATATTGCCGAAGAGAGTGCAGACGCTATTCAGTGGTTAGTAGATCAAGGCGTGCCATTTACGACGGATAAAAGCGGTCCAATGGGCTTGCACCTCACGCGCGAGGGTGGCCATAGCCACCGCCGCATTGCCCATGCAGCAGATGCGACGGGCAAGGCGATTCATGAGGTGCTATTGGATCATGCGCGCGCTCACCCCAATATCTCTATTTTGGAGCATTGGATCGCCCTTGATTTGATTACCAATCGTCACCTGGGTGCCAAAGAAAAGCGCAATCGACCCAATCGCTGTTATGGGGTGTATGCTCTCAATATCAATACCAACCATGTAGAAACCATTGCCGCTAAGTCGGTGGTGCTCGCTACTGGAGGCGTTGGCAAAGTCTATCGCTACACCAGCAATCCCGATACGGCGACGGGCGATGGCATTGCCATGGCCTGGCGGGCGGGTTGCCGCGTTGGTAATATGGAATTTATTCAGTTTCATCCAACCTGCTTGTATCACCCCAGCGATCGTACCTTCTTGATTACGGAAGCTTTGCGCGGAGAGGGCGGCATCCTGCGCTTGCCCGATGGCACCCGCTTTATGCCAGAACACGATGCCCGTGGCGAGCTTGCGCCGCGCGATATTGTGGCCCGCGCTATTGACTTTGAAATGAAAAAGCATGGCCTCGATTATGTCAATCTGGATGCGACAGAGTTGGGTGAGGCATTCATCAAAGAACACTTCCCGATGATTTACGCGCGCTGCTTAAGCTTAGGGATCGACATTACCCAGCAAGCAATACCGGTGGTGCCAGCAGCCCACTATACCTGTGGGGGTGTGGTGACCGACTTAAATGGTAAGACCGACTTGCCGGGGCTGTATGCAGTTGGCGAGGCAACCTATACCGGACTGCATGGCGCTAACCGATTGGCAAGCAACTCATTGCTGGAGTGTGTGGTGATTGGTAAGTCTGCCGCGCGCGATATTGCCACCGCCCAAACACCGCCACTACCCAACCTGCCTTTATGGGATGAGAGTCAGGTGGAAGATGCTGACGAGCAGGTGGTGATCGCCCACAATTGGGATGAATTGCGCTCTTTAATGTGGAACTACGTCGGCATCGTACGCACCAATCGGCGCCTTGAGCGCGCACTGCACCGCATTGAGTTATTGCGCAACGAGGTGCAGGAGTACTACAGTAACTTTAAGGTCTCACGCGATTTAATTGAGTTGCGCAACTTACTGGAATGCGCGGAGTTAATTGTGCGATCGGCTTTGCTTAGAAGAGAGAGCAGGGGCTTGCATTACAGCCGTGACTACCCTGAAACGTGGGCTGTGTCCTACCCCACCATCTTGACGCCGCGCTCGGGTGGTAAACCGATCTCAAAATAAATTCATTACTAGAGTTAGTCATGATGACGGGTTTATCGCTTACTAAAGCCCTGATCATGGTTGCTCTGGTAAGCGGGCTTGTTTCGTGTGCAAACTCCGGTGATATTTATTCTGATCAGGAATATCCATACTCTGGCGGTAAAGTCACTGTTTAGACGATTATGGCGATTGCTATTTATCGATCAAAGGCAGTATTACGGCCTCCTTAGAGCCCGTTATGAATCAAGCCCTTCGGAACCTTGAAGGTCGCGAGTGCGTTGAAACGATTGTGATTGTGAACTCCAAAGGGGGTGATTTAGCAACCGCAATGCACATTGGTGAAGAGCTCAGAAATGCGAATGTGACAACGGACATCCATCAGTATTGCGATTCGGCATGCAGCTTTATTTATATTGGCGGAGCGCGTCGTTTGGCTCACTTGAGTTCCAACATCACCAAAAAGACAAAATTAGGCGTGCATCAACCTAGCTCACCATTGTTTTTTGGTCGATGCGTTTCGCATGAGAATGATCAACTTGCCATACGAAAAATCCAAAATTACTTAGCGCTCATGTTGCCAAAAGAAACCGCAGCCTATTTTTACAAAGCCATGTTTAGTGAATCGTGTAAAAGCATGGGTCACATTGATGCCGAGGTTTTATTGGAAACGGGTATCGCTACCGACGGTGTTGACCATCACTAACAGTAACCAATCCAGAAATATGGCCACCTTATCTTAGCGCTCATGGCGCTAAAGATTAAGGGGCCAGGATCCGCATCGAGTAATCGACTGCAACGATGTCTTTAGTGAGCTTGCCAATCGAGATCCGGTCAACGCCTGTTTCAGCAATGGCGCGCAATTGATCAAGCCCAAGTCCACCCGATGCTTCAAGTAATGCGCGACCTTGGGTGAAGGCCACGGCATCTTTCATTTGGGATGGTGTGAAGTTATCAATTAAGATACTTTTAGCCCCTGCTGCAATGGCTTCCGCTAGCTCAGCTTGATTCTCAACCTCAACTTGAATATCAACCCCAGCATGGAGTGCCTGAGCTGCTTGTAAGGCGGCGGTAATGCTGCCCGCTGCCGCGATGTGGTTCTCTTTAATCAAAATGCCATGCCATAAAGCCATGCGTTGGTTCTGTCCGCCACCAATGCGTACGGCGTATTTCTGCGCTTGTCGCAGGCCCGGAATAGTCTTGCGGGTATCGAGTACAACACAGCCATTGGGATTCGGGCTGGCGCCCGCAATCGCATCCACGTGCATGCGGGTAGTGGTGGCAGTCCATGAGAGGGTTTGCAAAAAGTTCATGGCAGGGCGCTCAGCGCTCAGTAAGGCTCTGGCATCCGACTCCACTTCACAGACGATGCTGCCTTCATCCATCCAGTCGCCTTCGGCGTATTGCCAAATGACCTTTGCTCGAGGATCCAGCGTCTCGATCACGCCCGCAAACCAATCCGTTCCACACAGCACGGCTTTTTGCCGCACGATCAGTTTGGCTTTGGCAGTTTGGCTTGCTGGCACGAGCATGGCCGTCCAGTCGCCCGTGCCGATGTCCTCCATCAAGGCATCGCGAATATTGCGAGCGCGCGCTTGTTCCAGCGTTTCGTTGTAATCAAACATACAACTCAGGCAGCGCCGATGCTTTTCACAAAGCCGTGTTGTGCTTTAGCGAGTAAATCAGGGTGGTTTTTTGTGAAATCCAGCATACGCTCAATGCAGCCGAGGGCATCTGCACGTGTTGGTTCTGGAATAGTGACTTCACCGGACTGATTTTCCAGGCAATGCAAAATATCGCGCAGGCCATTCATGGCCATCCAAGGGCAGTGCGCGCAGCTTTTGCAGGTTGCGCTATCGCCCGCGGTTGGCGCCTCGATTAAGACTTTATGCGGTGCCAATTGGCGCATGCGGTGAAGGATGCCTTTGTCCGTCGCAATGATGTATTCGGTGGCGCTACCATCCACAACCGCTTTAATCATGGCTGAAGTGGATCCGACCATATCGGCCTGATCAACTACGCTTTGGGGGGACTCTGGGTGCACCAATACTTGTGCATTGGGGTGGCGCGCGCGTAGCATAGCGAGCTCTTCACCTTTAAATTCATCATGAACAATGCAGGCGCCGTTCCAGAGCAGCATGTCCGCACCGGTTTGTTCTTGAATGTAACGCCCCAAATGGCGATCAGGCGCCCATAGAATTTTTTTGCCTTGCTCCTTGAGCTGATGAACAATCGCTAGCGCGCAGGAGCTGGTGACCATCCAATCGGCTTGGGCTTTAACGGCGGCACTGGTATTGGCGTAGACCACCACCACTCGGTCGGGGTGCTCTGCCCGAAACTGGGCAAAGTGGGCCGCATCGCAACCTAAGTCGAGCGAGCAGGTCGCATCTAAGTCGGGCATAAAGACGCGCTTTTCTGGACTGAGGATTTTGGCGGTTTCGCCCATAAAGCGCACGCCCGCCACGATTAGGTTTTGAGCTGCGTGGTTTTTACCAAAGCGCGCCATCTCCAGTGAATCGGATACAAAGCCCCCTGTCTCGACAGCGAGATCTTGAATATCGCCATCAACGTAGTAATGGGCCACCAAAACCGCATCTTTTTCCTTTAAAAGCTGCTTAATGCGCTTAATTACCTCTAATTTCTCTTGCGGCGGCAAATGAACCGGTGCTTTAGCCCATGCCTGCGCAATGCAGGTCGTGCCTGCGGCATTTTGTTGGGGGTAGTCAAACGGAATGGGTGCGTCTTTAACTGAATTCATACGAAATCTTACCCTGTTTGAGGCGTTTTTTCAGTAAAAAAGAGGGTTTTTAAAAACTGAGGGGTGTATTCACTCTAAGAAAATATAAATAGGTTTGTCGAAAAGTCTGTGATTTTAGGAAATGGTTGTGAGTGAAATACCTTTCTAGATTTTCAGCATTGAGGGCGAGATCTAGTTTTAGGCAACTTAAGGGAGTGGGAACCCAATTTCAGGCTAGAATTTCACCCTCAAACAAGGAGTTATATGAAGCGCATCATGTTGTTGGCTAAATTGCATCGGGCCGTCGTGACCGAGGCGGATTTGCACTATGAGGGTTCCTGCGGAATTGATGAGAACCTTATGGAAGCCGCTGATATGCGCGAGTTTGAAAAGATTGAGCTCTACAACATCAATAACGGCGAGCGTTTTTCAACTTACATTATTAAAGCCGCGCGAGGCTCGGGAGTGATCTCCCTCAATGGCGCTGCAGCGCGCAAAGCCCATGTTGGCGACCATTTAATTATCTGCACGTATGGTCCGGTAGATGACAACGATGTGCCGACCCACATACCAAAAGTGGTCTTATTGGGCGATCAGAATCAAATTAAAGAGATTAAAAAAATTAGTTGCTAAAGAATCAATGCTTTTCTGGATTTAGAAGGGCAGTATTGCATCGGGTTTAGCGGCCAACAAAGCCACCTTAAATTCCGCCTGAATGCGGGCAATCGCTGCATCACTATCTGCCTCAAAGCGCATGACCACCACTGGAGTGGTGTTCGAAGGCCTTGCTAAACCAAAGCCGTCAGCGTATTCCACCCGCACTCCATCAATGGTGTTGACCGATACGCTACTAGCAAAGCTACTATTAGCTTTAATGTGCTCCAGCACCGTAAAGGGCTCTCCTTCGGCGCAGGCTAACTGCAGTTCTGGCGTGCAGATGGCATTGGGCAACTGATTGAGGATCTCTGATGGGTTGATTTCCTTACTCAAAATTTCCAGAAGACGGGCGCCCGTATAGAGACCGTCATCAAATCCAAACCAGCGGTCTTTAAAGAAAATATGGCCGCTCATCTCCCCAGCCAATGGCGCGCCCGTTTCCTTCAGTTTAGCCTTCACCAAAGAGTGACCGGTTTTCCACATGAGCGGCTCGCCGCCATGCTCCGTCACCCAGCTGGCTAAATTACGGGTGCATTTAACGTCATAAATAATTTGACCGCCGGGGTTGCGCGACAAAACATCTTTGGCAAACAACATCATTTGTCGATCTGGAAAGATCACTTGTCCGTCTTTCGTTACAACGCCAAGGCGATCGGCGTCGCCATCAAAAGCAAGACCCAGTTCATTGTCAGTCGTTTGCAGATTTTTTATCAAGTCCTGTAAGTTCTCGATATGCGCTGGATCGGGGTGGTGATTTGGAAAATGCCCATCCACTTCGCAGAATAGCTCTTCCACTTCACAGCCTAAAGCCCTAAACAGCTTTCCAGCAAATGCGCCGCCGACGCCGTTGCCGCAATCGACAGCGATTTTCATGGGGCGAGCTAACTTCACATCGCCCACAATGCGGTTCAAATACATTGGGAAAATATCAAAGGTGCTGTGTTTGCCAAGGCCTGTTGCAAACTGCTTGGCTTCAATCCGTTTTCGCAGGCCCTGAATTTGCTCACCATAAATAGCGGCGCTACCCAGCACCATCTTAAAGCCGTTGTAATTGGGCGGGTTGTGGCTACCCGTGATCATGATGCCGGATTTTGGGCTTCTACCGTGAATGACTTGATTGGCGCCAAAGTAAACCATGGGGGTGGCAACCATACCCAAATCGATTACATCAACACCGGTAGAGAGTAGGCCTTCGGTGAGCGCCTCGATCAGTGCCGGACCAGAGAGCCTGCCGTCGCGACCAATCACGAGCACGTCTTCACCAAGTTCGCGCATTTCCGTACCAAAGGCTTTGCCAATCAAACATGCGACCTCCGCATCAAGAGTTTGATCAATGATGCCGCGAATATCGTAGGCTTTAAAAATGGAAGGGGAGAGGTGCACGTGGAATCCTTATTAGTTGCTGATGCCGATAATCGAATCTAGCCCTTCACAGGCCTCTTGAAAAATAGCTGGGGGAAGCGTTTTCCATGGGTGCGGCCTTGCTGAGCGCTGACGCCAATCAAACGATTTTGGTTGATGTGTCAATATGAAAATAGGCTCACTTCGCGCAATGGAGAAACGTACTGCAAAAGGATTGGTTTCATTGGATTTGGCATGTGTCATTGGCAACCCAATCACAATACCGGTTTTTTCATTAAACGGCTTTGGTGAAATCACGAGCATCGGATGCTCATCTTTCATTTCTTTCCCTAATTGGGGATTGAAATTAATCCAAATCATATCCCTGCGTTCTGGAACCCAAATCCTTAATTTATCCACCATCAAATCTGTTCCTTTCCAATTGGGGATACGGCCATCGCTTCACCGCCATGCTGCTGTGGATCAAATACTTTCAATTTTTGACTTAGGCTCAGTTTTGGCTTGCCAACAACCTTGAGCAGTAAGCCGTTTTTAACCACCTCAATCGAGATGGGCATACCTTGAGCTAAGTGAGCCGCCTTGGCGACGGGTTGCGTAATTCTTACGCCTAAACCGTTACCCCATTCTTGAATGGTTTGCTCTACTTTTAGTGCAGGACTCATTTTCATCCCCTTTTATATTGTTTATACAAGTATAAACACTTTATTGATGATGTCAAACCGAACAACAAAGGGTGAGGTGCTTATGAATTTAGAAAATTGATTCGTGCGGCTGTGATGGCGTCGATGCTATCGCTGGCGGTAATATCGTGCGCGCCACTGGCCAGCGCTTTTTCGATGGGTTTGGCCAAAACCTTGCCGTATTCCACGCCCGGCTGATCAAAGCTATTGATGTTCCAGAGCGCGCCCAGGGTTGCGGCGCGGTTCTCATACAGGGCAAGTAAAGCGCCTAGGTAGTAGGCGTTTAGTTTAGGAAGTAACACCAGATTGCTAGGACGTTTCCCTGGGTAAACGTCATTCGGCTTGCTTGCGGCTTTGCCATTCGCCAATGCTTGCGCTTGCGCTAAGCAATTGGAGAGCAAAATGCGGTGGTGTGCTACGGCTTCTGGACGATTGCTCATGGGCTGACGTACCGCAATGAAATCAATCGGAATAATATCGGTACCTTGGTGCAGGAGCTGAAAGTACGAATGCTGCGCATTACTGCCGGCACTACCAAATACAACAGGCGATGAATATTTGACGGGCTTCCCGTCGCGATCAACGCTCTTGCCATTGCTTTCCATATCCAGTTGTTGCAACCATTTTGGAAACCAATCCAAAGCATCTGCATACGGAATGGCTGCGTAGGATTTAATGTGATGCGTTTCTTGTTGGTGAAGCAAGGCAAGTGCCATAATGACCGGCAAATTGTCTTCGAGGGGCGCGTTCCGAAAGTGCAGGTCCATGGCTTCGGCTCCTGCCAAAAACTGCTGGAAGGTTTTAAAGCCATACTGCAGGGCGATGGGTAGCCCAACCGCCGACCAAACAGAGTAGCGCCCACCCACCCAATCCCAAAATGGAAAAATATTATTTTCTTCGACGCCAAATTCTTTGGCGGCAGGAATGTTGGCGGTGACTGCATACAAGGCGCGTGCAATTTGGCTTTTAGAGCAGTCGCTCTGACTAAGCCAAGCAAGTACGGCCTTGGCATTCATGGTGGTCTCAAGCGTCGTGAATGACTTCGACACAATGATGACGCGCGTACTGTGCGGCTGAGCACGTGCCAGAATGCGAGCCAATTCGGCGGTATCAATATTGGCTAAGAAATGCATCCGCATCCCACGACTTTCAATCCCCGGTACATGCGCTAAGGCCTCAATCGCCAGGCGGGGCCCAAAGTCTGATCCACCTATGCCAATGTGAATAATATCGGTCACTCCGGCCCAGGTATTGCAGAGCGCTTCTATGCGGCGCCAGACATCGGCAATCGCCGGCATGACATCTGTACCATCAATTACTACGGGTGTTTTGCTGAGATTGCGTAAGGCGGAGTGCAGGGCAGGGCGATCCTCACTAACATTAATGTGCCTGCCGGCAAACAGGTCCGCAATAAACTGTTCTACCTTGGATTGACGAGCATGGGCAAATAAGTTTGTCCATGTCTTCGCATCAATGCCTTGGTAGGCGGTATCAAGCACCACATCGACGGCGGAGTGAGTGGGGTTTGATGCAGATTGGGATGGCAAAGGCATTTCTGAATTTTATCAATAAGGGAATCCCAATCCCTTAAACACTGAAAATGGTACGATTTCACTCGTGCGGAGGCTTTGCTAGGTGCTAAAGCGATTAAAAGAAGCCCATTTTTAGATTGAGTCAGGATAAAGCGGTATGGAGCAGGTGGATTGCGTGGTAGTTGGTGCAGGCGTGGTTGGATTAGCGATCGCACGCGAAATGGCTTTACAGGGCCGAGAAACCATTCTTTTGGAGCGCGAGGCGGCATTTGGCACGATTAGCAGTGCACGCAACAGTGAGGTGATTCATGCGGGGATTTATTACCCAAAAGATTCACTAAAAGCGCGTTTATGCGTTGCTGGCAACACCATGTTGTATGCATATTGCCGTAGTCATCAGGTCGGCACGCAGCCTTACGGCAAACTCATTGTCGCGGCAGATGATTCCCAGCTGGATGATTTGCAAGCCATTATGTACCGCGCGCAAAATAATGACGTTCCCGGTCTTTCCATGCTGAGTGGCACAGAGGCCAAGACCTTAGAGCCACAACTGCAATGCTCTGCCGCACTTCTTTCTAAATCGACTGGCATTGTCGATAGTCATGGTTTGATGCTGTCCCTCTTGGGTGGTTTTGAGGATGCCGGCGGGATGGTGGCGTATCAATCTCCCTTGTTAAGTGCGTTGGCTTTGCCTGGAGGCGGATTTCGTTTGGATATTGGCGGCGCCGAAGGCATGCAGATTGAGACGAAGCTGCTGATCAATTGTGCGGGTATGAGCGCTCCTAAAGTGGCGGCCTGCATAGAGGGTTTAAATCCGGAGCAGATTCCCAAAGCCTATTTTGCTAAAGGCAATTATTTCTCTTTAACGGGTAGATCCCCGTTTCAGCATCTGATTTATCCCATTCCAGAGCCGGGCGGCCTTGGTGTTCACTTGACGCTGGACATGGCCGGTCAAGCTAAATTTGGTCCCGATGTGGAGTGGCTCGATATCGAGTCTGAAGAAGAGGTGAGTTATGCAGTGAATGCGCAGCGCAGCGAGGGGTTTTATGCTGCGGTACGTCGCTACTGGCCTGGGCTGAAGGACGGCACACTGGCCCCAGACTACTCCGGAATTCGAGCCAAAATTGTTCCGCCAGGCGCTCCAGCAGGCGACTTTGTATTTGATACCCCTGCTGAGCATGGCTTAGAAGGACTTTATAACCTGTATGGCTTTGAGTCCCCAGGTCTTACCTCCTGCTTGGCGATTGCAAAACACCTAGAAGGGCTCGTCAAAGCTCAGTAAGGAATAGGTACTTTCACAAGCGCAATTGAACTTCCTTATAATTGAGCGCTTAATTAAAGGAAGCTTGGCAGAGCGGTTGAATGCACCAGTCTTGAAAACTGGCGAGGATGCAAGTCCTCCGTGAGTTCGAATCTCACAGCTTCCGCCACATACGACAGGAGAGCCCGTATATACGGGGCTCTATCTTTTGGAAGGTTCTCTACCCACCTTTCTACCCACCACTAAAACAAGGCCTCAATTCGGTCTTTCTAACTGCTTATTGCGGGTGCAAACAGGCGGTAAAAAGGCTATTTTTCGAAAAAATTACCGTTTAAGATATAAAAATGACTAATGAATCAAATCTTGAGTTTGCTGGAAAGGCCAGTTTTCAAAGATTGACCTCCTTGGAGGAGGATCGCAAGCGCGAACAAGCAGCCATCCGCCAAGATAGGCTCGATAGAGAAATGAAGCGCACAGCAAAACTAAAGCTAGAAATAAATGATTTAAGTTATGAGCGATTTGCAGAAGAAAACGAAACCAACGCTTGAATCGTTGCTAAAAGACCAGCAGATTTCGACCGGAAAAGACCTGATCATCCGCGATAAAGAGCGGGAACGGCAAAAAGCTCTACTGCAAGAGGCTATTGAATTTGAGGGCCGAAACCGTAAATCGAGGCCTTCAGCCACCTAAGCCAAATGATTAACCACAAGCTTGAATTTCAAGACTCGCTAGAGCGTTTTGTTATAGCGCAAAACACATGTTACGCAGCAGTCATTCAAGAATTGCGGGATGAGCAGAAACGAAGCCATTGGATGTGGTTTATTTTTCCCCAGCTAGCTGGACTTGGGCATAGTGAATACGCCAAATACTACGGACTAAAAGACATTGAAGAGGCTAAACGCTATCTTCAGCACCCCAGCCTAGGGTATCGCTATCAAGAGTGCTTACAGCTCTTGGAATTGGCCAAGAGTAGCGCAGAGGCGATATTAGGCAAAACTGACGCAAAGAAGCTTCAATCGTCTTTAACCATATTCTTGGAGGCAGAACCCGATTCCCCATTGCTAAATAGTGTGCTGGATAAATTCTTTGCGGGCAGCAAGGACCAAGCAACACTTAATCTAACAGGGTGTTAAAGCACCTTTACATAGGGCACTGGACTGGGCTAAACCCGGTTTCATAGACACTTTGTTAAGGTGTTAATGGACCTTAACTTTGTTCAGCTCTAACCTGGCCTGTGCCAAGCTGTTTTGAGGATAGGTGCCAATCGAGTAGATTTTTTCCTTACCTTCTAGGCGGCATTTGATGCGCCAAGAAGCTGTTTTGGCTCGGGTGATAAGTAGATAAAGGCCCTGACCATCTGAAAGCTTACTGCCTATGACTTTGCGGGTGATAAAACTTTTAATCCCTTTATCTGTAAGCCTTCCAGACGTACCCCCAACCATGTTTTTTACCCAGTTCGATTTTGCTTGAATACCCCCAATAATACCCCCCAATGCATTTGGCTACAGCTGGATTTGTAAAGACCACAATGGACCTAGAGGCCTTTATCTACAAAGAAAAACGCCACCCTCTAGGGCGGCGCTCTTGTGCTGTGTACTACTTAGTGGTGGAGTCGGCGGGAATCGAACCCGCGTCCGCAAATCCTCTACAACAAGTTCTACATACTTAGTCATATCATTTAATTTAGCCGGCTAGTCACGGATAGACACGTTCCACACTGGCGATTCACTTTATTTTCGAGCTACCCCTCGTGACACGAGGCAACCTTATCTCTTGTAAATGACCCTGATGTAGCTTTCGCTACCTGACCCAAGAGAGAATCAGTTCAGGGGCAACCGCAATTAAGCGGCTAGTGCGTAACGTTCGTCGTTAGCAGTTATTACATTCCCATTGATTTACGAGATAACGGGTCCTCGGTATGCCCTTGATGCTTTGTAATCCACGTCGAAACCATGTCGACCCCAGATGCATTGCATTAAAGAAATTCTATTTTACGACCGATTGGAAGAGTCTGCAGGACTATCGTGGAAAGACGATGTCCAGCAACTCGAGTGGCGAACGGATCAGGTAGTCAGCGCCCCACGCTTCGGGGGGTTCAGCACACCCACAATAGCCATAGGCCGCGGCCACGGTTTTCATGCCAGCCGCTTTGCCAGCAAGGACATCACGAATATCGTCGCCTACATAGAGTGCATATTCAGGGGCAATATTAGCGATTCTGGCGGCATGCAAAATGGGCTCGGGGTGGGGTTTAGCGTGGGGAGTGGTATCGCCCGAGACCGTTGACACCGAACGTTGTCGCAAGCCCATTTGCTCGGTTAGGGGGTGCGTAAAGCGCTCACTTTTATTGGTGACGATGCCCCAGGGTAATTTAGCTAAATCGAGTTGTTCTAAGAGGTGATCCACGCCATCAAACAGAACGCTATGCACGAGTAGTGCGTTTTCGTAATAAGTGAAGAACTCATCGCGCAAGGGGATAAATTCAGGATGCTCGGTATCGTAGCCAAATGCCCCTTGAATCAACCCCCGCGCGCCAGCCGATGCCCTGGGCCTGAGCTCGGCATACGGCTTGGGATCGCGGTTGCGCTTAATGAGGAGCTGATTGGCAGCCGCTACCAAATCGGGCGCAGTATCGGCTAAGGTGCCATCGAGATCAAAAAACACCCCCTGGTAGGGACTTTGCAAGAAGGCAGCGCTCACGCTAAGGGCTTTCTGACGGCGATCATGTAGTTCACATCCGTATCGTCGCTCAGGCTGTAGACCTGAGTGATGGGGTTATAGCTTAAGCCTTTCATGCCAATGATCTCTAAATTAGCCTCTCGAATAAAGCGCGCAAGCTCCGATGGCTTAATGAATTTAGCGTATTGGTGTGTGCCTTTAGGCAGTAGGCGCAGGATATATTCAGCGCCAACAATCGCAAAGACATAGGATTTGAGGTTGCGGTTGAGGGTGCTAAAAAAGAGGGTTGCGCCGGGTTTGGCCAGGTCTGCACAGGCCTGCACCACCGATGCGGGATCTGGTACGTGCTCCAGCATTTCCATGCAAGTCACTAGGTCATATTGACCCGCTTCTTCGCGGGCCAAGGCTTCTGCGGAGATCGAGCGGTAGCGCACACTCGCCCCCGTTTCTAGTGCGTGCAGCTCAGCAACCTTGAGCGCCTTATCGGAAAGATCGATACCCAAGGTATCTGCTCCTCGATTGGCAATCGATTCCGCCAAAATGCCACCGCCACAGCCAATGTCCACGGTTTTCTTGCCCAGGAGGGTGATGAAGGTCTCAATCCAACCCAGGCGCAATGGGTTAATGGCATGCAATGGCTTAAATTCGCTATTGGGATCCCACCAGCGGTGCGCTAAAGCGCTAAATTTGCTGATTTCTGAGGGGTCAACGTTGGTCGATGTATTCATAACAAGACTGTACTGGAAATAAAAAAGCCCGGCAGAACCGGGCTTTTTAGGAGGTACTTAGTATTACTTGAGTGCAACAGTACCAACTACTTCGATATCGGTACGGCGATTCTTAGCGCGGCCTTCTGCAGTAGCGTTGCTCGCTACAGGATTGCTCTTGCCTTTGCTCTCGGTGTAAATGCGGCTACCGTCAACACCCTTGCTTACCAAATAAGCCTTTACAGACTGTGCACGACGCTGACCCAAGGCCATGTTGTATGCATCTGTACCAACGCTGTCGGTGTTACCAACGGCGATGATGACTTCCAATTTGATCTTCGCTAAGTCGGCAGCAACTTTGTCTAAAGTTGCTTTGCCTTCTGGCTTGAGGGTGGCTTTGTCGAAATCATACAAAGTATCGGCTTGCAATGTGATCTTGGTTTGGGTGACTTTTGGCTGAGCTGCTTTTTTAGCCTCTAAAAAGCCATCGCAACCCTTAGCTGCAGTTGCTGGAGTCCAGTTGGCATCACGCCAGCACAATGTGCCGTCGCCGTTTTTCCATGGTGTGCCAGTTGCGTTGACCCAGTTGTCAACGTTTTGAGCAGATGTAGCACCAGCAGCAACAGTAACTACGCCAGCAAGTACCAGTTTTAGGGTTTTATTCATTTTTAGTCCTCAAATTCACTTTTTTTAATTAAATTCAAACTTGTATGTATGTCGCCCCACATAACTGCAAAAAGCGCAAAGCGATACTTCTAAATTCGTACAAACTGACAGAATCTTAGCACAGGGCTTGCCCGCCTTCAAAATGATATTATTTCGAGATGGAACAAGCCGCTAAAGAAACACTACCAATATCCCTCGAAGACGAAATGCGGCGGTCCTATTTGGACTACGCGATGAGCGTCATCGTCGGCAGAGCCCTACCAGACGTGCGTGACGGCCTAAAACCGGTTCACCGACGGGTCCTTTTCGCAATGTATGAATTAAACAACGATTGGAACCGCCCTTACAAAAAATCTGCCCGTATAGTTGGCGATGTGATCGGTAAATACCATCCGCACGGCGATTCGGCGGTCTACGACACCATTGTTCGGATGGCCCAAGACTTCTCCCTGCGCTATATGTTAGTAGACGGTCAGGGCAACTTTGGCTCGGTCGACGGCGATAACGCCGCCGCCATGCGCTACACCGAGATCCGTCTGCGCAAGATTGCGCATGACTTGCTAGCCGATTTGGATAAAGAAACGGTCGATTTTGGGCCCAACTACGACGGTAGCGAGAAAGAACCTTTAATTCTGCCGGCCAAAGTGCCTAATTTGCTGATTAATGGATCCTCCGGTATTGCGGTGGGTATGGCGACCAACATTCCGCCACACAACCTCGATGAGGTGGTTCAAGCTTGCTTGCACGTGCTGCACCACCCCGAATGCACCATTGATGAATTAATTGAGATTGTGCCGGCACCCGATTTCCCAACTGCTGGAATCATTTATGGCGTGCAGGGCGTACGTGAAGGCTATCGCACTGGCCGCGGCCGAGTGGTAATGCGGGCTAAAACCCACTTTGAAGACTTAGATAAGGGTTCGCGCCAGTCCATCATCGTGGATGAGCTCCCCTACCAGGTGAATAAGAAGAACTTGCTCGAGCGCATCGCCGAGCTCGTGAACGAGAAGAAGATTGAAGGTATTTCCGATTTACGCGATGAGTCGGATAAATCCGGTATGCGGGTAGTGATTGAGCTCAAGCGCGGTGAAGTGCCTGAGGTCGTGCTGAATAATCTCTATAAGAGTACCCAGTTACAAGATAACTTCGGTATGAATATGGTGGCGCTCGTGGATAACCAGCCGCGCCTCTTGAATTTGAAGCAGATGCTGGAGTACTTCTTGCAGCATCGCCGCGAAGTGGTCACACGCCGCACCATTTTTGAATTACGCAAAGCCCGTGACCGTGGTCACGTCTTAGAGGGCTTGGCCGTAGCCCTGGCCAATATCGACGAGTTCATTGCCATCATCAAAGCCGCCGCCAATCCAGTGGTCGCTAAACAGGAATTGATGGGCAAATCCTGGGACTCATCCATGGTGCGCGAGATGCTGGCGCGCGCGGAAACCGATACTCCCGGAGGCCGCAATGCCTATCGTCCGGAAGGATTGCTGCCCGAGTACGGCATGCAGAGTACCGGGCTGTATCGTTTATCCGACAGCCAAGCGCAAGAAATTCTGCAGATGCGCTTGCAGCGTTTAACCGGTCTTGAGCAAGACAAGATTGTCTCTGAATACAAAGAAGTAATGAATGAGATTTCCGATCTGCTGGATCTCTTGGCCAAGCCCGAGCGCGTGACTCAAGTGATTGAGGATGAACTCAAAGAGGTGCAGGCCGAGTACGGCAAAGCGGGCGGGGATACGGGTCGCCGGTCGTTTATTGAAATGAACGCCACCGAACTCTTTACGGAAGATTTGATCACGCCGCAAGACATGGTGGTGACCTTATCGCATTCCGGCTACATGAAGAGTCAGCCTTTAAGTGAATACCGCGCGCAAAAACGCGGTGGACGCGGTAAGCAAGCGGCAGCAACGAAGGACGAAGATTGGATTGACACCCTGTTTGTGGCCAACACCCACGACACGATTTTGTGTTTCTCCGACCGCGGCCGGATGTACTGGCTCAAAGTCTGGGAAGTGCCACAAGGTAGCCGTACCTCGCGTGGCAAGCCCATCGTCAATATGTTCCCGCTGATCGATGGTGAAAAAATCACCGTGATTTTGCCGATCAAAGGCTACCAAGATGACCAGTATGTCTTTATGGCAACGAGCCTTGGCACAGTGAAAAAGACTCGCCTCTCGGATTTTTCCAATCCACGTAAGGCCGGCATTATTGCGGTGGACTTAAATGAGAATGACTTCTTGGTCGGCGCGGCCATTACCGATGGGAAGCATGATGTGATGCTTTTCTCCGATGCGGGTAAAGCAGTGCGCTTTGACGAGAACGATGTGCGTCCCATGGGCAGAACCGCCCGCGGTGTGCGCGGCATGAACTTGGGCGCCGAGCAGCAGGTGATTGCGATGCTGGTTGCTCCAGCCGAGGCTTCTGAGGGCGCGCCAGCCACAGAGGATGCGGTAGCAGCGCCAAGTAGCGTATTGACTGCGACCGAGAACGGCTACGGTAAGCGTACTCCGATTGCGGAATACACCCGCCATGGTCGCGGTACCAAAGGCATGATCGCGATTCAGACGAGTGAGCGTAACGGTAAGGTAGTGGCTGCATCCCTCGTCTCGCCGGAAGATCAAATTATGCTGATCACGACAGGTGGTGTTCTAGTTCGCACTCGCGTATCGGAAATTCGGGAGATGGGTCGCGCTACGCAAGGCGTGACCTTGATTAGCGTCGATGAGGGCACCCGCTTGTCCGGTTTACAGCGCATTGCGGAAAGCGACTCCGATGACGATGCTGAAGTGGATGCTGAAGATGTGGGTGATGCGCCCGATGCTGTTGGCGATGACGCCGCTGCGGATGCGTAAGCTGCTGTTTTTACATTAAGACCTAGGCCGCCTTATGACTTTTGACCGCCGCATTTTTAATTTCGCAGCGGGACCCGCCACTTTGCCAACCGAAGTCTTGCAACAGGCGTCGGAAGAGCTGCTGAACTGGCGGGGCATGGGCACAAGTGTGATGGAAATCAGCCATCGCAGCCCGGAGTTCATGGCCCTCTACGAAGAGACTTTGCAGGATTTACGGGTGCTGATGGGTATCCCCGATAGTTATGCGATTTTGATGTTGCAAGGCGGCGGTATTGGTCAAAATGCCGCGGTGCCCATGAACCTCATGCCGCTCGCTAAAAATGGCCCTAAAGCAGACTTTCTGGTGACCGGCATTTGGTCCGAAAAATCGTTTTTAGAGGCGCAAAAATACGGTCAAGCCCACCTCGTCGCGAGCTCGAAAGAGGAGCGCTTCACAACCATTCCAGAGAGAAGCAGTTGGCATTTATCCGATGATGCCGCTTACCTGCATTACTGCGCCAATGAAACCATTGGCGGGGTGGAATTTCAAGAAGTACCGGATGTGGGTGATCGTATTTTGGTGGCTGACATCTCCAGTAATATTTTGTCGCGCACGATGGATGTGACGCAGTGCGGCGTGTGGTTTGCGGGCGCGCAAAAGAACATTGGTCCGGCCGGCGTGACCTTTGTGATTATTCGCCGAGACCTGATGGGTTATCAGATGACCATCACTCCATCGATTTGGGATTGGGCAAAACAAGAAGCCACGCAATCGATGCTCAATACGCCCCCCACCTTTGCGATGTATTTATCGGGCCTCGTATTTAAGTGGCTACTTAAGCAAGGCGGCGTTGCCGAGATGGAACGCGTGAACTTAGAGAAATCCAACTTGCTTTACAACTACATTGATAGCAGCAGTTTGTACGAGAACCGGGTTGATCCACGCTATCGCTCACGAACCAACGTCACCTTCTTCCTAAAAGACGAAGGCCTTAACGCTGCCTTTTTAGCCCAGTCGAGTAGCGCTGGCTTGGCCGCCTTGCGAGGCCATAAGGCAGCAGGCGGTATGCGCGCCAGTATTTACAATGCAATGCCACTCGAGGGTGTAAAGACCTTATTGGAATTTATGCGTGAATTTGAAAGGCGGGCGTAATGGCTACCGAAGATCAGCGGCTGGCTCCCTTGCGAGCGCGTATTGATGCGCTTGACGCTGAAATACTCGAACTCTTATCAAAGCGCGCTAAAGCCGCTCAAGAAGTGGGTCACGTTAAAGGCGATTTTGTATCGCCCGTATTTCGGCCTGAGCGTGAACGTCAAGTGGTAGCCAATTTACTCAAGACCAATCCAGGCCCTTTGCAGGAAGATGGTATTGCCGCCATTTGGCGCGAAATCATGTCCGCTTGCCGGGCTCTTGAGGCAAGGCAAACCATTGCCTATTTGGGGCCGGTTGGAACCTTTTCTGAGTTAGCCGCGCAAACCTATTTTGGGCAATCGATTGCGGGATTGCCGTGCGCCAGCTTAGACGAAGTATTTAAATCGGTTGAAAAAGGCGTAGCGCAGTTTGGCGTAGTGCCCGTAGAAAATTCCAGCGAGGGCGCGGTCTCGCGCACCTTGGATTTATTGCTCGACTCCCCATTGCAAATTAGCGGTGAAGTGGTGCTGTCGATTCGGCACCATTTACTTAGTAAGACAGGCAAGATCGATGGCGTGACGACGGTTTGCGCGCACGCGCAAGCCTTAGCGCAGTGCCAGCAGTGGCTGAGCGTACATGCCCCGCAGCTCAATCGCCAAGCAGTGAGCAGTAATGCCGAAGCAGCGCGCATGGCTGCGGCAGATCCCAGCATTGCGGCAATCGCAGGCGATCCGGCACAGGTGGCTTATGGCTTACAAGCGGTGGCGCAGCAGATTCAGGATGATCCACACAATCGCACGCGCTTTGTGGTGATCGGCACTTATCTTTGCCAGCCGACTGGAAATGATCAAACCTCTTTAGTTTTATCGGTGGCCAATAAACCCGGTGCAGTGCATTCTCTCTTAGCTCCTTTGGCGAAGCATGGTGTTTCGATGACCCGTTTTGAATCGCGCCCCGCGCGCAAAGGCACTTGGGAATATCACTTCTATATTGATGTTGCGGGTCATGCCGAGGATGCCAATGTGGCCAAAGCATTGGTAGAGCTGCAAGATACAGCCGCCTTTTACAAAAAATTGGGTTCATACCCACGCGCACGGATTTAATGATGGCAACGCCCCTCGGTCTGAAACACATTCAAGCGATTGCACCCTATGTTGGGGGCCGACCCATTAGTGAAGTGGCCCGTGAATACGGCCTTGATGAGAGCAAGATTGTGAAGCTCGCCTCTAATGAAAACCCATTGGGCATGCCCCAGTCTGCGCAAGAGGCGATGCTGCGCGCTGCCAGCGACCTCGGTCGTTATCCCGACTCCAATGGCTTTGAACTCAAGAAAGTCTTATCCGATCGCTTGGGCGTTCCCGCCGATTGGATTACCTTAGGTAATGGCAGCAACGATATTTTGGAGTTAGCAGCCAGAGCCGTGGCACAAGCCGGTGATGCGGTTATCTTCTCAAAGCATGCGTTTGCGGTGTACCCACTCGCAACGCAGGCGGTGGGCGCGGTTGCAGTGGAAGTGGCGCCAACTGCGGTGTATGGCCATAATTTACCCGCCATGCTAAGTGCGATTGCGCAAGCGGGCGATAAAGCCAAGCTGGTGTTTGTGGCGAACCCCAATAATCCCACTGGCAGCTATTTAGAGCCTCAGGAAATTGACGCATTTTTATCGAAAGTGCCTCCGCATGTCGTGGTGGTGCTCGATGAAGCCTATAACGAGTACTTGACCCCAGAGCAGCGCTACGATGCAATTGCCTGGGTCAAGCGCTACCCCAATATGATTCTCTCGCGCAGCTTTTCAAAAGCATATGGTTTGGCGGGACTGCGGATTGGCTATGGCGTAGCCCAGCCTGGACTCACCGATTTACTCAATCGCATTCGGCAACCCTTCAATGTGAATAGTCTGGCCCAGGCGGCCGCAATTGCGGCGTTTCAGGACGACGCCTTTTTACAAGCTGGCTTTGAATTAAATCAAGCTGGGTATGCGCAGTTAACGGATGCATTTAAAGACCTAGGCTTGCGATTCTTGCCGTCTGCCGGTAACTTTATTTTAGTCAAAGTGGGTGAGGATGCAGGCGCGGGCGCGCGTATCAACTTAGAGTTACTTAAGCGCGGCATCATCGTTCGCCCGGTTGGCAATTACGGCTTGCCTGAATGGCTGCGGATCTCGATTGGTCTGCCTGAAGAAAATGCAGCCTTCATTCACGCCTTACGCGATATTCTGAAGTCAGCCTCAGTTTAGGCCGGCACTGATTCCATCATTCATGAACCAAACTAAAACCGCCCATTTCGGTACCGTCACCATTGTGGGAGTGGGTTTGATTGGCGCCTCGCTAGGCTTAGCGCTCAAGCGCGCTGGTGCCGTGGATGCGGTTTATGGAGTCGGCCGCAGCAAAGCCAATTTAGATGAGGCGATGGCCATTGGCGCCATTGATGGCGTAGTGAGTTTGGAGGAGGCATGCAAACAGTCCCAAGTGCTGGTGCTGTGCGTGCCGGTCGCGCAAATGCGCGCCACCTTCACGGCGATCGAACCGTTTTTAGAGTCGCACACCTTGATTACCGATGCGGGTAGCACCAAGAGCGATGTGATTTTGGCGGCTAAAGAAGTCTTAGGAAAAAAAGCCTGCCAGTTTGTGCCAGCCCATCCGATTGCGGGCGGCGCGCAGCATGGTGCTGCGGCAGCAAAAGCTGATTTATTTACAGGCAAGCAAACCATCCTGTGCCAGTTGCAAGAAAACGCCAAGGTCGATGTCGAACTCATCACGCAGTTTTGGGAATCCACCGGCGCTCGGGTGCGAAAGATGGGAGCAGTTCAGCACGACGCCATTTTTGCAGCGGTATCGCACTTACCGCATGTGCTCTCGTATGCCCTGATGGTGAGCGTCATGAATTCTGAAGATGCCAATGAAAAGCTGGAGCACGCTGGCGCGGGCTTTCGGGATTTCACACGCATTGCTGCCTCTAGCCCAGAGATGTGGCGCGATATTTGCCTAGCGAATCGCACCGCTATCCTCAAAGAGTTGGATCAGTATTTATTGGTCGCCAGCCATTTGCGTGAGCTGATTGCCAAAGAAGATGCGGCGGCTTTAGAAAAAGCCTTTACCAAAGCCAGTACAGCGCGCCAAGCATGGGATGGCCCTCAATGAGTCAGCATCAGGCAGTCAAACAGATCGAGATCGGCCCCTTTACTCGGGCTCATGGGCAGATTACGCTGCCGGGGTCCAAAAGCATTTCCAATCGCTGCTTACTCTTAGCCGCCTTGGCGGATGGTCAAACCACGCTGAGCAATTTGCTGGATGCGGACGATACCCAAGTGATGCGCGCGGCATTGCGCCAGCTGGGCTTAAGCGTGATCGATCAGGGCGAGGCGCTGTGCACGGTCACAGGTAGTGGTGGCCGTTTTCCGGTGCGGGAAGCCGATTTATTTATGGGCAATGCCGGTACCGCGATTCGTCCTTTAACCGCTGCACTCGTCATGCAGCAAGGCAGCTACCGCCTCTCGGGCGTGCCGCGCATGCACGAGAGACCCATTCGGGATTTGGTGGATGGGCTGCGCCAAATCGGCGCCGATATCAGCTACCTTCAGGAAGAGGGTTATCCCCCGATACAGATGCATGCGGCAGCGATATCGATTCCTGAAGTGGTGCGCATTCGGGGGGATGTGTCGAGTCAGTTTTTGACTGCGCTGCTGATGGCCTTGCCCCTCCTTGCCAGAGAAGCGATTCGGATTGAAGTGATTGGTGAACTGATCTCACGACCCTATATTGAGATTACGCAAAAACTCATGCAACGCTTTGGCGTGCAAGTGGAATGCCCGGATTTACACACCTTTGTGATACCAGCGCAAGCCGCATTGCAAGCGGGCGGGGCAGTCTACAAAAGCCCTGGGCGCTTAGCGGTGGAAGGCGATGCCTCATCCGCATCTTATTTTTTAGCGGCAGGCGCGATTGGCGCGGGCCCAGTACGCGTGCTGGGGGTGGGGCGCGAGAGCATTCAGGGGGACGTTGCTTTTGCTGACGCCTTAGCGCAGATGGGCGCGCTCATTACGAAAGGCGACGATTGGATTGAGGCGGCTGCGCCAGAGAACGGCCCATTGCATGGCATCACCATCGATTGCACCGAGATACCCGATGCGGCGATGACGCTGGCGATTGTGGCGCTGTTCGCAAGCGGCGAGACGCGTTTAAATGGCATTGCCAGTTGGCGCGTGAAAGAAACTGACCGCATTGCGGCGATGGCATGCGAGCTTGAGAAGCTTGGCGCAGGCGTTGAGGCGGGGCCGGATTATTTGCTCATTCGCTCGCCTACTACCTGGCGCTCTCCCCGAAGCGGAATTGATACGTACGACGATCACCGCATGGCGATGTGTTTCTCCCTGGCGGCATTTGGACCGAATGCGCTGGTGATTAATGATCCCGATTGCGTCGCTAAAACCTTTCCGCACTATTTTGCGGAATTTGCCCAGTTGGTCTCTTCCGCGTAAGGATGGGTGCATTGTCGGCGCCTCCGGTCATTGCGATTGATGGACCCACTGCCTCAGGCAAGGGTACCGTTGCCGCTTTGGTAGCCAAGGCCTTGGGATTTCATTATCTGGATAGCGGTGCCCTGTACCGCTTAGTGGCCTTAGCCAGCGAGCGAGAGGGTATTTCAAGCACAAATGCCTATTTTTTAAGCAAATTAGCCGAGTCCATGCCGGTCGCGTTTCAGGGTGGGCAGATATTACTGGGCGAGGAAGACGTTTCCGAGTTAATTCGAACCGAGGCCATCGGCCTACGGGCCTCTGAAATCGCGGTGCATCCGGAGTTGCGGCAGGCATTAGTGCGATTGCAGCACGGTTTTCGCCAAAATCCGGGCTTAGTGGCCGACGGTCGTGACATGGCGAGCGTCATTTTCCCGGATGCGCGCCTCAAGGTATTTTTAACCGCTAGCGTTGCCGCGCGCGCAGAACGTCGATATAAGCAATTGATCGCTAAGGGGTTTTCTGCTAATATGGAGGACTTGTTGCACGATTTAAAGCAGCGCGATGCTCGGGATAGTAATCGGGGTAGCGCTCCATTAGTCGTGGCAGAAGGCGCAAAAGTGCTCGATACATCGGATTTATCGATTGATCAGGCAGTCAAGCAAGTGATCGGTTGGTATCAATCGCTGGCCGAGTGCGCGCAGTAAGTGTAGTGAGTGCAGTAAGTTGTTGATTTATTGGTGTTCTTGAAACTCTACAACGCATCTTTCTAAACCGCGTGTTTCAACGAACTTGTTTAACCTAACCCGTCAGGCCTTCTGGCGGCACAAAGTGAATATACATGTCTGAATCTTTTGCAGAACTATTTGAAGAATCCCTAACCCGATCGAATATGAAGACCGGCCAAGTTATCTCGGCTGAAGTCCTTCGCATTGATCATAATTTCGTGGTGGTGAACGCCGGCCTCAAGTCCGAAGCGTTTATTCCCGTTGAAGAATTCCATAACGACGCTGGCGAGATTGAAGTCGCTCCTGGCGATTTCGTTTCGGTAGCGATCGACGCCCTTGAAAACGGCTACGGCGATACCATCCTGTCCCGCGATAAAGCGAAGCGCTTGGCATCGTGGATGAATTTGGAAAAAGCCTTGGAGCAAGCGGAGATTGTTACTGGTACGGTTACCGGTAAGGTCAAAGGCGGCTTAACCGTCATGGTGAACGGCATTCGCTCATTCTTGCCCGGTTCCCTCGTTGACACCCGTCCGATTAAAGATACCAGCCCATACGAAGGCAAGACCATGGAGTTCAAGTTCATCAAGCTCGATCGTAAGCGCAATAACGTGGTTCTCTCCCGTCGTGCTGTGGTTGAAGCTAGCCAAGGTGAAGAGCGTGCCAAGTTGATGGTAAACCTCAAAGAAGGTAGCGTAGTACAGGGTGTAGTGAAGAACATCACCGACTACGGCGCATTCGTGGACCTCGGCGGTATCGATGGCCTCTTGCACATTACCGATTTGGCTTGGCGTCGCGTGCGTCACCCCAGCGAGATGTTGACTGTTGGTCAAGAAGTGACCGCGAAGATCTTGAAGTTCGATCAAGAGAAGAATCGCGTTTCACTCGGTGTGAAGCAGCTCGGTGACGACCCATGGGTTGGCATCGCGCGTCGCTACCCACCCAACACCCGTTTATTCGGTAAGGTCACCAACCTCACCGACTACGGCGCATTCGTAGAAATCGAGAGCGGCATTGAAGGTTTGGTACACGTTTCTGAAATGGACTGGACCAACAAGAACGTCGCTCCAAGCAAAGCCGTTGCTCTGGGTACCGAAGTGGAAGTCATGGTGCTGGATATTGATGAAGACAAGCGCCGCATCAGTCTTGGTATCAAGCAGTGCAAAGCCAATCCATGGGAAGAGTTCTCCCGCGGTCAACAGAAGGGCGACAAGCTCACTGGTGCCATCAAGTCGATTACCGACTTTGGTGTGTTCATTGGTTTGCCTGGCGGTATTGATGGCCTCGTACACCTCTCCGACCTGTCTTGGAATGAGCCTGGTGAAGAAGCCGTTAAGAAATACAAAAAAGGCGACGAAGTGGAAGCCACGGTATTGGCCATCGATGTTGAGAAAGAGCGTATCTCTCTGGGCATCAAGCAATTGTCTGGCGACCCATTCAACAACTACACCTCGACTAGCGACAAAGGTAGCCTCGTTACTGGTACGGTGAAGAGCGTTGATGCCAAGGGTGCAACCATTCACTTGGCTGATGAAGTCGAGGCGTATCTGCGCGCTTCTGAAATCTCAACCGATCGCGTTGAAGATGCACGCAATGTCCTGAAAGAAGGCGATACCGTGACAGCGATGATCATTAATATTGATCGCAAGTCACGCAATATCAACCTGTCGATCAAGGCCAAAGACAGTGCTGATCAACACGATGCAATGAGCAAGCTCCAAGGCGATGCGCAGTCTGGCACGACCAATTTGGGCGCTTTACTCAAAGCGAAGTTGGACAATCAGGGCTAAATCAATTTCGCCACTCCATGAGGGGTGGCGATTTTTATTGATAGATCATGTCAGATCACGATCAACAAGCCATTACACGTTCAGAGCTCGTCGAAAGCTTAGCGGAGCAGTTTCCGCAGCTTTTGCCGCGCGATGTCGAGTTAGCGGTTAAAACGCTCTTGGATACCATGACGCACGCGCTTGCGGAAGGTAAGCGCATTGAATTGCGTGGCGTCGGCAGTTTTGTATTGCATCACCGTCCAGCACGTACCGGTCGCAACCCCAAGTCGGGCGAAAAAGTATTAATTCCAGAAAAGCGGGTACCCCACTTCAAGCCAGGTAAAGAGCTGCGTGAACGGGTTGACTACAAGCCGCTCAATCAGCCTCACCAGCAGGCGCAGTCTGGTAACAAGGAAGGCTGATTTGCCTCGTTTTCGAGCAATCGCCCCTGAGTCATCGCAGGCCTAGTTTGATATCAAGCTGCCTTACGTAAATCGTCCCCCATGATTCAAATTCAAACCGCATGGTTATTACTGCTTCCCGTCTTATTCGGATTGGGATGGCTTGCCTCGCGTTGGGACTTGCGGCTTGAGAGTCGTATGGATGAGCGCGAGCGCATGCAGCAGCAGCGCTCTACCTTTAAAGGCCTTAGCCTGTTACTGAACGAGCAGCCCGATCAGGCCATTGAAGCCTTGGTGAAGGTGGCGCAGCTCGACCCTGAAACAGTCGACCTGCATTTTTCTTTAGGGAATTTATTTCGGCGCCGCGGTGAGACCGAGCGGGCGATTCGGATTCATCAGCACTTGGCTGGCCGTACCGATCTAAAGCCGCGTGATCGCGACCATGCCGCTTACGAGCTTGGCCGTGATTTTTTGCGGGCTGGTCTGCTAGATCGAGCTGAAGCTTCACTCAATCAAGTGGGTGAAGGCAAATACAGTGTGCCGGCCAAAGAGAGCTTATTGGAAATGTATCAAGTGGAGCGCGACTGGAAAAAAGCCATCGTTGCCGCTACCGAGTTAGCCGTGCTGCAGGGCAAAGACCACCATACCGAGATTGCGCAGTTTCATTGCGAGCTCGCGCAAGAGGCGCTGCGCCGTAAAGACATGCCTGAAACCGAGCACTCTATTAACCAGGCATTGCAGGCCGTGCCTGCGCAAGCTAGAGCCTTGATGTTGCAAGGCGACTATTTGCTTGCGAATGATCGCCCCAGTCAAGCCATTGAAGTGTGGAGCGCGCTGGCGCAAAAGCACCCCGCTTATATGCATTTGGTTGCCGACCGCTGGATGGCGGCGCATGCCGCAGTTGATAAAACTGATGCGGGACTCGATCAGTTGATGGAGCTGCTTCAAACCCAGGCTGCTGGCGAGCTCTTGGATATCGTGCATAAACACATGATGCAAATTCGGGGGGCAGCTGCTACCGAAAAGATGCTGGTCGAGGTGATGCAACACACGCCTAGTTTGACCGCGCTTTCTAAGTTAGCAGAAACGCGTTTAGCGTTGGCCCAGGCGGGCGGCAGTCCTGAGCGCGTGGCGGATTTACAGGCGACCTTGGGTTTATTAAAACAGCGCACCACCTCCTTGGCGCGCTACACCTGCGGCAATTGCGGCTTTAGGGCGCGGCGTTTTTATTGGCAATGCCCAGGCTGCAATCATTGGGAGGCTTACTCGCCCCGGCGTAGCGAAGGGGTCGCCGCCAGCGGCCCATCGATGTAAGCGCAATGAAAAAAGAAACGGATTAAAGCATGAAAGTCACCATCATCGGTAGCGGTTACGTCGGCTTGGTTACCGGCGCCTGTTTGGCTGAGCAAGGGAATAATGTGTTTTGCCTTGATCTCGATCCCAAGAAAATCGCCATTTTGAACTCGGGCGGCGTACCAATTTACGAACCCGGTTTAAAAGAGATGATTGAGCGTAATCGCGCTGCGGGACGCTTGCAGTTCTCCACCGACATTGCCGCTTCCGTCGCACATGGCGAGATTCAGTTTATTGCGGTTGGCACTCCACCCGATGAGGATGGTTCAGCCGATTTGCAATACGTCGTGGCAGCAGCGCGCAATATTGGTCGCCATATGACCACGCCCAAAGTGGTGGTCGATAAGTCCACCGTACCGGTGGGCACCGCCGAAAAAGTATCTGCAGCCATTGCTGAAGAATTAAGTAAGCGCGGCCTGTCGGCCGATTTGTGTTCGGTGGTATCGAACCCGGAGTTTTTAAAAGAGGGCGCGGCGGTAGAAGATTTCATGCGCCCCGATCGCATCGTGATTGGAACAGACGGAACGCCAGCTGGCCTGCGCGCCAAAGAGCAGATGCGCAAACTCTATGCCCCATTTAATCGCCACCATGAGCGCACCTATTACATGGATGTCAAAAGTGCGGAGCTGACCAAGTACGCGGCCAATGCCATGTTAGCCACGCGCATCTCCTTCATGAATGAGCTAGCCAATTTAGCCGATGTGGTGGGCGCTGATATTGAAGCGGTACGCCAAGGCATTGGCTCGGATTCTCGGATTGGGTATGGCTTTTTGTATTCAGGGACGGGGTATGGCGGCTCGTGCTTTCCGAAAGACGTGTCAGCTTTGAGTAAAACCGCAGTCGAGCACGGTCGCGATTTAAAAATATTGCAAGCCGTCGAAGCGGTCAACGAAGCCCAGAAAACCATCTTGGTCGAGAAAATAGAAAAGCGCTTTGGTAAAGACCTTAAGGGGATGAAGTTCGCGCTATGGGGCCTGGCATTTAAGCCCAATACCGATGACATGCGAGAGGCACCCAGCCGCGTGATTATTGCTGAGCTCGTGAAACGTGGCGCGGCGATTGTGGCGCATGACCCCGTTGCTATGCCAGAAGCAAAGCACGGATTGGAAGCCGATTTTGCAGGAAATCCAGAGGCCTTAAAACAGGTTTCGATGGTGGATCAGCCCATGGACGCCGTGGAGGGTTGCGATGCCCTGGTGATCGTGACCGAGTGGAAGGCTTTTCGTAGCCCCGATTTTGACTTGCTCAAGCAAAAGCTGAAGTTGCCGATTATTTTTGATGGCAGAAACCTCTACGAGCCGCAAGCTATGCAAGAATTGGGGTTTGAGTATCAAGGCATTGGGCGACACAACTAAATAC
>JAUYRJ010000011.1 GCA_030696845.1 Polynucleobacter sp. | reverse complement strand
CCCTTCTTTAACAACTACCGTCCCCAGTTTTACTTCCGCACCACGGACGTAACCGGTTCGATCGAGTTGCCAAAAGACAAAGAGATGGTCATGCCTGGCGATAACGTCAGCATTACCGTCAAACTCATCGCTCCCATCGCGATGGAAGAAGGTTTGCGTTTTGCGATCCGCGAAGGTGGCCGTACTGTTGGCGCCGGCGTGGTTGCTAAGATTTTGGCTTAATAAAAAAGTAGAGATAAAGGGGCGTAGCTCAATTGGCAGAGCGTTGGTCTCCAAAACCAAAGGTTGGGGGTTCGATGCCCTCCGCCCCTGCCACAGTTTGAATAGAAAAGAACATGTCGCAACAATCGCTAAATCAATCTGAACAAAAGAGCGGCTGGATTACATTCCTAGCCGTTCTTTTAGTCATTGCAGCACTTGTGCTGTATTACACGCTCATTGATTATTCAATGCTTGCGCGCTTGGGTATGTTGTTTGGCGGTATTGCGGCTGCTGTTTTAATTGTGGCAATCTCACCCGATGGACGCCGTTTTATTGCGTATGCAAAAGATTCATGGCAAGAAGTAAAAAAAGTAGTTTGGCCAACGCGCCGCGAGTCAACACAAATGACGCTAGTTGTATTTGGTTTTGTTCTGATCATGTCGTTGTTCTTGTGGCTTGCAGACAAATTAATTGAATGGCTAGTTTTTTCAGTGTTCTTAGGCTGGAAGTGAGTACGAAAAATGATTGATTCAGACTTGGCCACAAATCCACAGGCAACAGGCAATATGCGTTGGTATGTAATTCATGCATATTCCGGCATGGAAAAAAGTGTTAAAAAAGGACTGGAGGAGCGCATTGCTCGTTCCGGTATGGCAGAAAAATTTGGTCGAATCCTAGTGCCTTCCGAAGAAGTAGTTGAAATCAAATCTGGGCAAAAATCGGTTTCAGAGCGTCGTTTTTTCCCGGGCTATGTCCTCATAGAGATGGAAATGACAGACGAGTCGTGGCATTTGGTTAAAAATACGCCAAAAGTAACCGGTTTTGTCGGCGGAGTACGTAATCGCCCAAGCCCTATTTCAACAGCAGAAGTGACCAAAATCATGGATCAGATGCAGGCAGGGGTGGATAAACCTAAGCCGAAGACCCTGTTTGAGGTGGGCGAAATGGTACGTGTCAAAGAAGGTCCATTTACTGATTTCAACGGTAACGTGGAAGAAGTCAACTACGAGAAATCCAGACTTCGCGTTTCTGTTACAATTTTCGGCCGTGGTACTCCAGTTGAATTGGAGTTTGGCCAAGTAGAAAAAATGTAATTTATAGATATAAATCAATAATTTACAGTTTAAAAGGCAGTAAAAAAAGTAGTTGGTTATTTTGACCGAGGAGCGGAGCTAGAGAGCCAAATCTAGTAAAGCGTTTACTCAACAGCGGTCATTGCATAGGCAATAACGCGCTTTAAGGAGCAATACATGGCAAAGAAAATTATTGGCTTTATTAAGCTGCAGATTCCTGCAGGCAAAGCAAATCCTTCACCACCAGTTGGCCCAGCACTAGGTCAGCGTGGTCTGAACATTATGGAATTCTGTAAGGCGTTCAATGCTCAAACACAAAGCATGGAGCCCGGTCTTCCTATTCCCGTTGTGATTACTGCGTTTGCAGACAAGAGCTTCACCTTCGTGATGAAGACGCCTCCTGCCACGGTATTCATTAAAAAGGCAGCCAAAATTGAAAAGGGCTCGCCACGTCCGCATACCGACAAGGTAGGAAAAATAACGCGCGCTCAGGCAGAAGAAATTGCCAAAGCCAAAATGCCTGACTTAACAGCTGCCGATATGGACGCCGCTGTACGCACAATCGCTGGTAGCGCCCGATCCATGGGCATCACTGTGGAAGGACTCTAATCATGACCAAGTTATCGAAACGTGTAAAAGCCATTCAATCTAAGGTAGATCGCAATAAATTCTATCCACTAGATGAGGCATTGAGTCTCGTAAAAGAGTGTGCAACGGCCAAGTTTGATGAGTCTATCGACGTTGCTGTGCAGCTCGGTATTGATGCTAAAAAATCAGACCAAGTGGTGCGTGGCGCCGTTGTACTGCCAGCAGGTACAGGAAAGCATGTTCGTGTAGCGGTATTTGCTCAAGGCGAAAAGGCCGAGCAAGCTAAAGCAGCTGGCGCAGAAATTGTTGGCATGGACGATTTGGCAGAGCAAATCAAAGGTGGAAAAATCGACTTTGATATTTTGATCGCATCTCCTGACACCATGAAGATTGTGGGTACATTGGGTCAAGTTTTGGGTCCACGTGGCTTGATGCCGAATCCAAAGGTTGGTACCGTCACGCCAGATGTAGCTACCGCTGTTAAGAATGCAAAAGCAGGTCAGGTTCAGTTCCGTGTAGACAAGGCCGGTATTGTTCACGCAAGCATCGGCCGCCGCTCATTTGAGCCAACGGCGCTCAAGAGCAACTTAATGGCTTTACTCGAAGCGTTGAATAAGGCAAAACCGCCTGCTTCAAAGGGAATCTATTTAAAGAAGGTTGCCGTAAGCAGCACCATGGGTGCAGGCGTGCGCGTTGATCAAGCTTCACTGCAGGCAGCTCAATAAGCTGTTTGTAAAAAAGAACTTTGGGTCGACTCTTAGCTAACAGTAGTGAGAGTCGAACATCAAAGACCGTTGGTGAATCTGTTCATTGAAAGATAAGTGGATTCTTAATTGTTGCGTAAGCAGTGACCAACGCAGATGGCGACCCTGAAACGATTTCACAGAATAGTGTGATTGATAAATCAGACGCTGGTGTGTAACCCCAACTGGAAACAGTTGGTTTTTATGGAGTTAAACCGTGCCTTTGAATGTAGAAGACAAAAAAGCGATCGTTGCTGATGTCGGCGCTCAATTGGCGGCGGCTCAAACAGTCGTGCTTGCTGAATACCGCGGTATTCCAGTGGAGCAATTGACTAAGCTTCGCGCCAGTGCGCGTGACCAAGGTGTCTATCTTCGCGTTTTGAAGAACACATTGGCGCGTCGTGCAGCGCAGGGCACTCAGTTTGAGCCACTTGCCGATTCAATGGTTGGCCCCTTGATTTATGGTATTTCCGCAGACCCGATTGCTTCGGCAAAAGTACTGCAGAACTTTGCCAAAACGCAAGATCAGCTAGTCATTAAAGCCGGCCTTTACAACGGCAAATTGCTCGACGTTGCAGGCGTAAAAGCCTTGGCAACAATTCCAAGCCGCGATGAGTTGTTATCGCAGTTGCTTGGCGTGATGTTGGCGCCAGTTTCTGCAATGGCTCGCGTATTGGGCGCAGTAGCAGCGCAAAAAGCCGAAGGAGCGCCTGCTCCTGTATCGGCACCTGTAGCTGAAGCAGCCGCTCCCGCAGCTGCCGCAGAAGCAAGTGCTGAGCTTGCCGCAAGCCCAGAAGCTGGAACCGAAACAAACGTTGAAACCCCTGCCGCTGAATAAGCGCTGGACTAACTATTAAAGTATTAGGAGCTAAAAATGGCGATTACCAAAGAAGAAATCATTGAAGCAGTAGGCAGCATGTCCGTTATGGACTTGAACGACCTCGTCAAAGCATTTGAAGAGAAGTTTGGCGTTTCTGCAGCAGCTATGGCAGTTGCGGGCCCGGCTGGCGGTGGCGGCGGTGGCGCTGCTGCTGAAGAGCAAACTGAATTTACCCTTAACCTCCTTGAGGCAGGCGCAAACAAAGTTGCTGTTATTAAGGCGGTTCGCGAAATCACTGGTCTTGGCCTCAAAGAAGCCAAAGACTTAGTTGATGGCGCACCAAAGCCAATTAAAGAAGGCGTTGATAAAAAGACTGCTGAAGAAGCCAAGAAGAAGCTGGACGAAGCAGGCGCTAAGTCAGAGCTTAAGTAATACAAAGATAGGCTCGTGCCCTGAATTTAAGGGCTCGGCCTATTTTGGTTTGATCTTTAGAGGTCAAACCCGATTTCATTTCAGATAAGTTGATTGATATCGGGTTTGCCTTCTGATACGACTGCAGAAGACAAGTTTGGTCGGGCACTACATCCATGCGATTTAGTGTTGTCCGCCAGTGGTTGGTAGAGGCCAACCGCCAAATCTTTGCTCAGTCGCTGAATTCGGAGATGAAATGAACTATAGCTTCACCGAACGCAAGCGAGTCCGTAAAAGCTTTGCTAAGCGAGTTAATAATCACCAGGTTCCATACCTAATCGCAACGCAGCTCGAGTCCTACGCTAAATTCTTACAGGCTGATAAGCCACCTGCCGCCCGCATTAATGAGGGTTTACAGGCTGCCTTTACATCAGCATTTCCTATTGTTTCGAATAATGGATACGCGCGTATGGAATACGTGTCTTTCCAATTATCGCAACCCCCCTTTGACGTAAAAGAGTGCCAACAGCGTGGGTATACCTACCACTCTGCATTGCGCGCAAAAGTTCGCTTGATTATTTATGATCGCGAAGCGCCAACCAAAGTCAAGGAAGTAAAAGAGAGCGAAGTCTATATGGGCGAGATTCCGCTCATGACAGAAAATGGCTCATTCGTAATCAACGGCACAGAGCGCGTTATCGTGTCTCAGCTGCACCGTTCACCTGGCGTGTTCTTTGAGCACGACAAGGGAAAAACCCACAGCTCAGGCAAGTTGCTGTTCTCAGCGCGGATCATCCCCTACCGTGGATCATGGCTTGACTTCGAGTTTGATCCAAAAGATATTTTGTATTTCCGCGTAGACCGTCGTCGCAAAATGCCCGTCACCATTTTGCTCAAAGCAATTGGTTTAACGAATGAGCAAATTCTGGCCAACTTCTTCACCTTTGACCATTTCACATTAAGTCAAAATGGCGCGTCGATGGAGTTTGTCCCTGAGCGTTTACGTGGTGAATTGGCGCGCTTTGATGTGCTGGATAAGAACGGCGTTGTCGTTGTTCAAAAAGACAAGCGCATTAATGCAAAACACATTCGCGAACTTGAAGCAGCAAAAACCAAGACCATCATCGTTCCAGATGACTATTTGGTTGGTCGCGTTGTGGCAAAAAATATTATTGATCCCGATTCTGGCGAATTATTGGCCTATGCCAATGATGAAATCACAGAGGAGCTCTTGGCTTCCTTGCGCGATGCAGGCATTAAGCAGTTAGAAACCATTTACACCAATGATTTGGATTCTGGCGCCTACATTTCACAGACTCTGCGAACAGATGAAACCGCAGACCAAACAGCGGCGCGCATTGCAATCTATCGCATGATGCGTCCTGGTGAGCCGCCAACAGAAGATGCAGTAGAGGCATTATTCCAGCGCTTGTTCTACAACGAAGATAGCTATGATCTATCGCGCGTTGGTCGCATGAAGGTCAATAGCCGTTTGGGTCGTTCCGAGATGGAAGGCCCAATGGTTTTGTCGAACGAAGATATTCTCGACACCATTAAATTGCTAGTTGACCTGCGTAACGGCAAAGGCGAAGTCGATGACATCGATCACCTCGGTAATCGCCGCGTACGTTGTGTAGGTGAGTTGGCGGAGAATCAATTCCGTGCTGGTTTATCGCGTGTTGAGCGTGCGGTTAAAGAGCGTCTCGGCCAAGCTGAAACCGAAAACCTGATGCCACATGATTTGATTAACAGCAAGCCAATCTCATCTGCTATTCGTGAGTTCTTTGGTTCGTCACAGCTGTCGCAATTTATGGACCAAACCAACCCACTGTCTGAAATCACGCACAAGCGTCGTATTTCTGCATTGGGACCTGGCGGTTTGACACGGGAGCGTGCCGGCTTCGAGGTGCGCGACGTACATCCAACCCACTACGGACGTGTTTGCCCAATCGAAACGCCAGAAGGACCAAACATTGGCCTGATCAACTCACTGGCGCTGTTTGCTCGTTTGAACGAACATGGCTTCTTGGAAACACCATACCGCAAGGTCGCCAACAGCAAAGTAAGCGACGAAGTGGTTTATCTCTCTGCGATTGAAGAGGCGAAATACGTTATTGCTCAGGCAAATGCGACGATCGACAAGAGCGGTAAGTTAGCCGATGAATTGGTTTCAGCGCGTCAAGCGGGCGAGACCATGATGGTGAGCCCAGAGCGCATTGATTTCATTGACGTTGCACCTAGCCAGATTGTTTCTGCTGCGGCTTCGCTCGTTCCATTCTTGGAGCACGACGATGCAAACCGCGCCTTGATGGGTGCGAACATGCAGCGTCAAGCGGTTCCATGCTTGCGTCCAGATAAGCCCTTAGTTGGTACGGGGCTTGAGCGCATTGTGGCAGTAGATTCCGGTACGGTTGTATTGGCAACTCGCGGCGGCATCGTGGACTACGTTGATGCAAACCGCATTGTGATTCGTGTAAATGACGATGAAACAGCGGCCGGTGAAGTGGGCGTAGATATCTACAACCTCATTAAGTACACCCGTTCAAACCAAAATACCAACATCAACCAGCGTCCAATCGTGCAGGTGGGCGACCGTGTCGCGCGTGGTGACGTCGTTGCTGACGGCGCATCTACTGATTTAGGTGAATTGGCTTTGGGTCAAAACATGACTGTGGCATTTATGCCATGGAACGGTTACAACTTCGAAGACTCGATCTTGATCTCGGAGAAAGTGGTTGCAGATGACCGTTACACCTCGATTCACATCGAAGAACTGTCGGTTGTTGCGCGTGACACCAAGCTAGGTTCGGAAGAAATTACACGCGATATCTCCAACTTGGCGGAGTCACAACTCTCCCGCTTAGACGAGAGCGGTATTGTGTATATCGGCGCTGAAGTCGAGGCGGGTGACGTTCTCGTTGGCAAAGTAACGCCAAAAGGCGAAACCACCCTCACACCAGAAGAGAAGTTGCTGCGTGCCATTTTCGGCGAGAAGGCCTCGGATGTAAAAGACACATCCCTGCGCGTTCCTTCCGGAATGATTGGTACCGTGATCGACGTTCAAGTCTTTACCCGTGAAGGTATTGAGCGTGATGTTCGTGCTCAGTCGATTATTCAGGAAGAGCTGCAGCGTTATCGCTTGGACTTGAATGACCAGCTGCGTATTGTTGAGGGCGATGCCTTCATGCGTTTAGAAAAGTTGCTCATTGGTAAAGTTGCCAATGGCGGCCCTAAGAAATTAGCTAAAGGCAGCAAGATCGACAAAGACTACCTTGCCGATTTAGATAAATACCATTGGTTTGATGTTCGTCCGGCGGATGATGAAGTAGCCTCACAAGTCGAGGCGATTAAATCTTCTATCGAAGCGAAGCGTAAACAGTTTGATGAGGCCTTTGAAGAGAAGCGCACCAAGCTTACTCAGGGCGATGATTTGCAGCCTGGCGTAACCAAGATGGTTAAGGTGTACTTAGCGGTTAAGCGCCGCCTGCAGCCTGGTGACAAGATGGCTGGTCGCCACGGTAATAAAGGTGTGGTTTCCAAGATTGCCCCAGCGGAAGATATGCCGTTTATGGCCGATGGACGCGCGGTTGATATCGTCTTGAATCCATTGGGTGTTCCTTCGCGAATGAACGCGGGCCAGATTCTGGAAACCCACTTAGGTTGGGCCGCACAAGGTATTGGTAAGCGAATTGATGCGATGGTTAAAGAGCACGTTAAGCAAGCAGAGCTGCGTAAGTTCCTCAAGCAGCTTTATAACGAGACGGGCCGTGTAGAAGACATCGATAACTTTACCGATGAGCAGATTTCCGTATTGGCTGAAAATTTACGCCAAGGCCTCCCATTTGCAACGCCGGTGTTTGATGGTGCAACTGAGGCAGAAATCAGCAAGATGCTCGAGCTTGCATATCCTGCAGATGTAGCAGAGTCACTCAAAATGACGCCATCACGTCAACAGATGATTTTGTGCGACGGCCGTACTGGCGATCAGTTTGAGCGTCCAGTCACGGTTGGTGTCATGCACGTCTTGAAACTCCACCATTTGGTTGATGACAAGATGCATGCTCGTTCAACTGGACCTTACTCCTTGGTAACCCAACAACCCCTCGGCGGTAAAGCGCAATTTGGTGGGCAGCGCTTTGGTGAGATGGAGGTCTGGGCCCTCGAAGCGTACGGCGCTTCCTATGTCTTGCAGGAAATGCTGACAGTGAAGTCCGATGACGTCGCGGGCCGAACCAAGGTTTACGAAAACATCGTCAAGGGCGAGCATACGATTGATGCTGGCATGCCCGAATCCTTCAACGTACTGGTAAAAGAAATCCGTTCGTTGGGTATTGACATTGACATGGAGCGCAACTGATATGAAAGCATTGCTCGATTTATTTAAGCAAACGCAGGGCGATGAGCAGTTTGATGTCATCAAGATTGGTCTTGCATCCCCTGAGAAAATTCGCTCATGGTCTTTTGGTGAAGTACGCAAACCAGAAACCATTAACTACCGGACATTTAAGCCCGAGCGTGATGGTCTGTTCTGCGCCAAGATTTTTGGACCCACCAAAGACTACGAGTGCTTATGCGGTAAGTACAAGCGTTTAAAGTTCCGCGGAGTTATTTGCGAGAAGTGCGGCGTTGAGGTAACTCTCGCTAAGGTACGTCGTGAGCGTATGGGCCACATTGAGTTGGCAGCCCCGGTTGCGCACATTTGGTTCTTGAAATCCTTACCATCCCGTTTGGGTATGGTTCTCGATATGACCTTGCGGGATATCGAGCGCGTTCTCTACTTTGAAGCCTATGTGGTGGTGGATCCTGGCATGACGCCTGAGGGCGCAATGAAGCGCGGTCAGATCATGTCTGAGGACGAGTATTACGCCAAGACGGAAGAGTACGGCGATGGTGCATTTACCGCCATCATGGGCGCGGAAGGCATTCGCGATCTGTTGCGCTCGATTGATATCGATCGTGAAGTAGAGACCATTCGTGCCGAATTGAAGGCGACTGGTAGTGATGCCAAGATCAAAAAATATGCCAAGCGCTTAAAAGTGCTCGAGGCGTTCCAGACTTCAGGTATTAAGCCGGACTGGATGATCATGGAGGTGTTGCCTGTATTGCCACCCGAGTTGCGCCCATTGGTGCCATTGGATGGCGGTCGCTTTGCTACCTCTGATCTGAACGATCTCTATCGTCGCGTAATTAACCGTAACAACCGTTTAAAGCGGTTGTTAGAGTTGCGCGCACCCGAGATCATCGTTCGTAACGAAAAACGCATGTTGCAGGAGGCGGTGGACTCATTGCTCGACAACGGTCGTCGCGGCAAGGCTATGACTGGTGCTAACAAGCGCCCACTCAAGTCCTTGGCAGAGATGATTAAAGGTAAGAGCGGTCGTTTCCGTCAAAACTTATTGGGTAAACGCGTTGACTATTCAGGTCGTTCCGTCATCGTGGTTGGTCCAACATTAAAATTGCATCAGTGCGGCCTACCAAAATTGATGGCCCTGGAGTTATTCAAGCCCTTCATTTTTAACAAGCTTGAAACCTTGGGAATCGCAACCACGATTAAGGCTGCGAAGAAGGAAGTGGAAAGCCAGACGCCAATCGTATGGGACATTCTCGAAGAAGTGATTCGCGAACATCCCATCATGCTCAACCGTGCGCCTACATTGCACCGTTTGGGTATTCAGGCGTTTGAGCCAATGCTGATTGAAGGTAAAGCGATCCAATTGCACCCATTAGTGTGCGCGGCATTTAACGCTGACTTTGACGGCGACCAAATGGCGGTCCACGTTCCTTTGTCGCTCGAGGCGCAAATGGAAGCGCGTACATTGATGTTGGCATCAAACAACGTACTGTTCCCAGCCAACGGCGAACCTTCCATTGTTCCTTCACAGGACGTGGTCTTGGGCCTGTATTACGCCACACGTGACAAGATCAACGGTAAAGGCGAGGGCATGGTCTTCGCTAATATCACTGAAGTAATTCGTGCATACGAGGCTGGCGTAGTGGAGATTGCATCCCGTGTTGCCGTCCGTATTACTGAGTTTGAGATTGTGGACAAAAAGGCAGAGGGTGATGCCCGTTTTGCCGAGAAGACCACCATCTATCAAACGTCGGTAGGCCGCGCGATGTTGTCGGAGATTTTGCCTAAGGGGATGTCGTTCGAGGAAATCAACAAACCGCTCAAGAAAAAAGAGATCTCACGTCTGATTAATACGTCTTTCCGCAAGTGCGGACTGCGCGATACCGTGATCTTTGCCGATCGCCTCTTGCAGTCGGGTTTCCGCCTGGCTACTAAAGCAGGTATCTCGATTGCGATCGACGACATGCTGATTCCAAGCTCTAAGGAGCGCATCATTACTGAAGCATCCACCAAGGTGAAAGAGTACGACAAGCAGTTCATGTCCGGTCTTGTAACCAATCAAGAACGTTATAACAACGTGGTTGATATTTGGGGTGCCGCAGGTGACCAGGTTGGTAAGGCAATGATGGACGAGTTGTCGTTTGTCGATGTACTCGACCGCAATGGCAAAACAGCACGTCAAGAATCCTTTAACTCCATCTACATGATGGCGGATTCTGGCGCGCGCGGTTCAGCAGCACAGATCCGTCAGTTGGCTGGTATGCGTGGTTTGATGGCTAAGCCCGATGGCTCGATCATCGAAACCCCCATTACGGCGAACTTCCGTGAAGGCCTGAATGTATTGCAATACTTCATTTCAACGCATGGCGCTCGTAAAGGCTTGGCTGATACCGCACTTAAAACAGCGAACTCGGGTTATTTGACGCGTCGTTTATGCGATGTGACGCAAGACCTGGTTGTGATTGAAGAGGATTGCGGAGCCACTTCTGGCGTCACGATGAAGGCGCTCGTTGAGGGCGGCGAAATCATTGAAGCATTGCGCGATCGTATTTTGGGTCGTGTGTGCATCGGCGATATCGTTCATCCCGATACACAGGAAGTGATCGTGCCAAATGATACTTTGCTCGACGAAGATCATGTTGACGAGATTGTTGCGCTTGGTATTGATGAAGTGAAGGTCCGTACCGTATTGTCTTGCGCAACTCGCTATGGCCTTTGCGCAAAATGCTATGGTCGTGATCTAGGCCGTGGCGGTCTAGTCAACGTGGGTGAAGCAGTGGGCGTGATCGCAGCACAGTCGATTGGTGAGCCTGGTACTCAGTTGACTATGCGTACTTTCCACATTGGCGGCGCCGCATCGCGCGCTTTGGTTGCAAGCAATGTAGAAGCGAAATCGAATGGCGCATTGAAGTTCTCGGCAACCTTACGGGTTGTTAAGAATGCCAAGGGTGAGCAGATTGTGATTTCACGTTCAGGTGAAGCCTTGATTGTCGATGACAATGGCCGCGAGCGTGAGCGTCACAAAGTGCCATACGGCGCAACGCTGTTACTCAAAGAAGGCGCAGCTGTTAAGGCGGGCGCAAGCTTAGCAACTTGGGACCCATTAACTCGACCCATCATTTCTGAGTACGCTGGCATCGCTCGCTTTGACAACGTTGAAGAAGGCGTCACCGTTGCCAAGCAGGTTGATGAAGTTACCGGTCTCTCTACCTTGGTGGTAATTGATGGTAAGCGCCGTAGCGCTGCTAGCAAGGGCGTTCGTCCAGTGATTAACTTGGTCGACGACAAGGGGGCTGAAGTACTGATTTCGGGTACAGATCACCCTGTAACGATTGGTCTCCAAGTAGGCGCTTTGATTACCGTTAAGGATGGTCAAAAAGTCGAGGTGGGTGAAGTGTTGGCACGTATTCCAATCGAGTCACAGAAGACGCGCGATATTACCGGTGGTTTGCCACGCGTTGCCGAACTATTCGAGGCGCGCTCACCAAAGGATGCTGCTGTTCTAGCAAAAGTAACGGGAACGGTTTCCTTCGGCAAAGAAACCAAAGGTAAGCAGCGTTTGGTGATTACCGATATGGATGGCGAAGCGCATGAATTCTTGATTCCAAAAGAGAAGCAAGTGCTGGTTCATGACGGCCAAGTGGTGAACAAAGGCGAAATGATTGTGGAAGGCCCAGCTGATCCACACGACATCATTCAGCTCAAAGGCATCGAAGAGCTTGCAATCTATATTGTGGATGAAGTGCAAGATGTGTATCGCTTACAAGGTGTGAAGATTAACGACAAGCACATTGAAGTGATTGTTCGTCAGATGTTGCGCCGTGTGCAGATTACTGATCCAGGCGATACGGATTTCATCACTGGTGAACAGGTTGAGCGCTCGAAGCTGTATGACGCAAATGATCGCGTTGTAGCAGAAGGCAAACACCCTGCTCAATTTGAGAACATCTTATTGGGCATCACCAAGGCATCTTTGTCGACCGACAGCTTCATTTCGGCTGCGTCCTTCCAAGAAACCACTCGTGTATTGACCGAAGCCGCCATTATGGGCAAGACCGATACGCTGCGTGGCCTCAAGGAAAACGTCATTATTGGTCGACTGATTCCTGCGGGTACCGGCTTGGCGTATCGCCGCGCACGCAAGGTCAGAGAGCAATTTGAACGCGATCGTGCACAAATGATTGCTGCCGAAGAGGAAGCAATGGCTAATATGCCCGAAGTTGAGGCTGAGGTGATTGCGCCCACTGGGGAGGCAGATCAAGCCTAATCTTAGGATTCGATGCTGAAATGGCCAGTTTTTCCCGCTTTAGGTTGACGGGAGGGGCTGGCCAAGCTAGAATGCTGAGTTCTACTGATTCAGTAGGAGGTCGGTTTTACCTAGAAATTTCCTAAGTAACTGATTTTCCTAGTGAAAGCATTAAAGAAGTATTAAAAAGAATTACTAACCGAGCCATTTTATGCCGACAATTAATCAATTATTACGCAAGCCACGTACGCGGCTGACCGTTAAAAGCAAAAGCCCTGCGTTGCAAAACAGCCCGCAGCGCCGTGGTGTATGTACACGTGTGTACACAACCACTCCTAAAAAGCCAAACTCTGCGCTGCGTAAAGTAGCTAAGGTTCGCCTAACCAATGGTTTTGAGGTGATCTCATACATTGGTGGTGAGGGCCATAACCTTCAAGAGCACTCGGTCGTATTGATCCGCGGTGGTCGTGTGAAGGATTTGCCAGGTGTTCGTTACCACATCGTTCGTGGATCGCTGGACTTACAGGGAGTTAAAGACCGTAAGCAGTCTCGCTCTAAGTACGGTGCAAAGCGCGCCAAAAAAGCAGCTTAATCCCTGCTTGTGTAGGGTAGTAAGTCATTAAGTCATTTTTTGCCAGACTTTAAAGGCAAGTAAGTGGTTACTCCGTTTTAGCTAGATGCTGAAATAGTAGGGTAACCAAGGCGGGAGTCTTGCAAAGGACACCCCTAACTGAACTGAAGGAGTAGTTATGCCGCGTCGTCGCGAAGTCCCTAAACGGGAGATCTTGCCTGATCCAAAATTTGGCAATGTAGAGGTAGCAAAATTCATGAACGTCCTCATGTTGGACGGCAAAAAATCGGTTGCCGAGCGCATTGTGTATGGCGCTTTTGAGCACATCGAGAAAAAAGCAAACAAAGAACCAATTGAGATTTTTTCAACTGCCATGGGCAATGTAAAACCAATGGTAGAGGTAAAAAGTCGCCGAGTTGGTGGAGCAAACTACCAGGTTCCAGTTGAAGTGCGCCCATCCCGCCGTTCCGCTTTGGCTATGCGCTGGTTGCGTGAAGCCGCCAAGAAGCGTGGCGAAAAGTCAATGGCGCAGCGCCTGGCAAACGAATTATTAGAAGCGGCTGAAGGCCGTGGTGGCGCAATGAAGAAGCGTGAGGAAGTGCACCGTATGGCAGAAGCCAACAAAGCATTCTCGCATTTCCGCTTCTAATCGCACAGTAAAGAAAAGGTACCAACCGTGGCACGTAAAACCCCCATCGATAAATACCGCAATATCGGTATTTCTGCGCACATTGACGCAGGTAAGACAACAACAACAGAACGCGTTTTGTTCTACACCGGCGTAAATCACAAAATCGGTGAAGTGCACGACGGCGCTGCAACCATGGACTGGATGGAGCAAGAGCAAGAGCGTGGTATCACGATTACTTCTGCTGCTACCACCACGTTCTGGAAGGGCATGGCTGGTAATTTTCCAGAGCATCGCATCAATATCATTGATACCCCAGGACACGTTGACTTCACGATTGAAGTGGAGCGCTCAATGCGCGTTCTCGACGGCGCTTGCATGGTCTACTGTGCAGTAGGCGGTGTGCAGCCACAATCTGAAACTGTATGGCGTCAGGCAAACAAGTATCAAGTTCCCCGTTTGGCGTTTGTCAATAAAATGGATCGCACGGGCGCAAACTTTTTCAAGGTCTATGACCAGATGAGGGTGCGTCTTAAAGCCAATCCATTGCTAATCCAAATTCCGATTGGTGCTGAAGAGAACTTTAAGGGCGTAATCGACCTCGTCAAAATGAAGGCGATCATTTGGGATGAGGCCTCGCAAGGTATTAAGTTTGAATACGAAGATATCCCTGCAGAGCTACAAGCTTCCGCAGAAGAGTGGCGCGAAAAATTGGTGGAAGCAGCAGCCGAAAGCTCAGAAGAGCTCATGGAAAAATACCTTGGTGGCGAGCCATTGACAGAGGAAGAAATTAAGAAAGCATTGCGTGTACGCACGATTGCTGGCGAAATTGTTCCAATGCTATGCGGAACTGCATTTAAGAACAAGGGTGTTCAGGCGATGTTGGATGCGGTAGTGGAATATCTTCCATCTCCGTTGGACGTTCCTCCTGTGCCTTGTGAGACCGAGGATGGTACGCCAACAACCCGCAAAGCATCAGACGACGAAAAATTCTCTGCTTTGGCATTTAAGATCATGACTGATCCATTCGTAGGTCAGTTAATCTTCTTCCGCGTCTATTCAGGCATGATGAAGTCAGGCGACACCATCTATAACCCCATCAAGGGCAAAAAAGAGCGGGTTGGTCGTTTGTTGCAGATGCACGCCAATCAGCGCGAAGAAATTAAAGAAGTTTACGCCGGCGACATTGCTGCAGCTGTGGGCCTAAAAGATGCAACTACGGGTGAAACATTATGTGATCCAGATAGCATCGTTATTTTGGAGCGTATGGTTTTCCCAGAGCCAGTAATTTCCCAGGCCGTAGAGCCAAAGACAAAGGCAGACCAAGAAAAAATGGGCTTGGCACTGAATCGCTTGGCACAAGAAGATCCTTCATTCCGTGTAAAGACGGACGAAGAGTCTGGTCAAACCATTATTTCTGGAATGGGCGAGCTCCACTTAGAAATTTTAGTTGATCGCATGAGACGGGAATTTAGCGTTGAAGCAACCGTGGGTAAGCCACAAGTAGCCTATCGCGAAACCATTCGTAAAACCTGCGACGAAGTTGAAGGTAAGTTC
>JAUYRJ010000053.1 GCA_030696845.1 Polynucleobacter sp. | reverse complement strand
TTTGCTGAATACCTTGCGGCAATGGCCCTATTAGTGCTTGCTTGGACAATAGCAGATGCGCGATATCAGTTCCGCATCGAAACGGCGCCGCTGCCTATTCAGCGCATAGCGTTCATTAGCGTCACCCTCATCGGGATTCTCACTCTCCTGACTGACTTGTGGCGGGCGCAAGGTTGGTTCGTTCCGATAGGTGGCCCGCTGACCCCAGCACTCTGGCAAGGTTTGCTCGGACTAACTTTTTTGCTTACATTCCTCGTCTGGGCATGGTTTGCATTCATTCGGCCACCTCGATTCGGCCCCTTAAATGCGGAAAAATACATCAGCGCCGTTTATCGGGCGATCTTACGCGGATCACCAGACGAACTGGCAGTGATCTCCGACGAGATCGCACATTCCTCCAGCCAGTTGATTAAGTATGCGCCATCCACGAATTCCGATTGGAGGCTGCCAGTTGGTGTAAGGCAGCTGCCATTAAAGAAGGTCGAAGCCTACGCCAACAATTTTCTGTTACTGATTGCTGATCGCCGGTTCTGTCGTGCCGCTGTGGCGAAGAGCCCAGTCATTGCGCTTGCACTCTTTCGAGAGATTGCATTGCAAAAGAAGTACGATGTTGCGATCGGTACTTTCACGCGTAACATAGTCAGCGAGGCCCTCCTGCATACTGACTCATTCCTGTATCACGAGACCGAGGGCTATCAAGTCGGCCTGTTGGGTCACCATAAGCCGCTCAGTCAGGCGATTTTTGGAGACTACGCCATGCTAAGTGGGATCGGCACTGCGTTGGACGCCGACGTCGGCGAGAGCTTCAATTGGAACTCAGATACTTGGGGCGCCTTCCTGCGGGCAGCCCGAATCGCTCTCAAATCCTATGTTGCGTCAGGGTTTCCATCTGATACGACTGTCCTGACCCGCCTCCACTCCAGACTCGAATTCGCTGCAAGTGACCTTTACCAGCTCGATGGTTCTATAACGCTAGAATGGCGCACCGGTCCTTATGCGACGCTGAGAGTATTGGTCGACTACCTCAAGGACTCGATCGAGATACTGGGCAAGATGCCTGTGCCGACACACATCGAACTTCGTACGCACAAACTATTTGGCCCCGGTTTCTCTGTCTATGACATGGTTGCTAGATCTATTTTCCACGTGATCTTTTGCGCTGCCAGCGTCCGCTCACCGATCAGTACGTGCTGGATCATCCAGCACAATACCGTTTGGACCGATCTCTTCGAATCGTTTGCAGATAAGTCGAAAGCTGGCGCCTACGTGAGACATAAGGTGCGTCGCTTAATCTATAACGAGATAAAAGAGTTGGAGCGCTTTCCGAACTTCAAAGGTGCTAAGTACTTGGCCTTCTGTTTAAATGTAATGGGGCTGATGGTCGATCGACGGTCAATCGACAAGGAATACAGGCCGCTCCACCGCGCGTTGATTGCCTGGACACGTAAGAACTATGAATTGCTCAGAGCCGAAAATCTTGAGGTTGCCGAAGCGTGTCTAGTTGACGGCATGTCCTACGACTCTGAAAACCGGCGGCTGGTCAAAACTTATCCGGCTGGAGGGCTACGAAAAGAGCCGAACTATGTCTTTCTAGACTTACTTCCTCTGACGGTGTAGCAACTAGGTAGTCTGAATGTCAGCTTATGGGCGCATGAATTGAAGTAGCTGATATCGGCTCAGAGTCGTTAGTGGATTAATAATTAATAAACTCTTCCCATTCCTCCATTAATTTAGACCGCTTCTCTAATTGATCCTGCCTCCTATAGGCCGCCTCAGATTTATTCTTGATGGCATGAGCTAAAGCAAGCTCCACCGTCTCATTTGGATAGTCAGTAGTCTCTGCTGCCCAATCCCTAAAGGTAGACCTAAATCCGTGAGGAACGTATTGGGAATACGCTGGCATTCTTTTCATGATGGCTATCAGAGACATATTCGACATACTTTCTTTCTTATGGTGAATGCTTGGAAAGAGAAAGTCATTAATGCGATGCTGAGCAAGGTATTCGTAGATCTCAACTGCTCGTGTGCTCAAAGGAACGCGATGCGCCTTACCGGCCTTCATCCTTTCCGCAGGAATAGTCCATACCTTGGTCTTCATATCAAATTCGCTCCACCTCGCATTTAGTACCTCGCTGGTTCGGGTAGCTGTCAGAATTAAAAACTCCAATGCGAGTACTGAAAACCCACTTTTTGTCCTTAATTCCTTAATAAATTCGCCAATTTGCTGAAATGGAAGGGCGGGATGGTGGGTTTTTTTCTGGATCTTATTTGCCTTGGGTAATAGGTGGGCTAGAGCGCCTTTTAGACGAGCTGGATTCTCGCCCTTGATGTATTCATGTGCGGTGCACCAGTCTAGGATTACTTCAATGCGTTGGCGTACACGGGTTGCAGTTTCAGTGCGAACATTCCAAAAGGGACCCTCAATCTCCCCAGACTTCTTTTTAATTTCTTGCTCTAGAAGTTTAGCTATGTGAGCAGTGGTAATTTGATCAACTCTTAAATGCCCAATAAAAGGAATAACAAAGGTCTTAATGGTGCTTTCCCACTGGTCAGCATGCTTAGTGTTCTTCCACTCGGCCCGTTTTCCTTTAATGCAGAGCTCAGCAGCTTTAGAAAAAGTGATGCTGTTACTGATTGCTTGGATAGCAGAGTTTTTGGTCTTTGCCCTTTCTTCTGCCGGATCTAGCCCATCAATTACCATTTTCCTTAGTTCAAGCACCGTTCTTCTGGCCTCGGCTAAAGAGTGGATTTCTAGGGCGCCCAGGCCCATTTCTCTTCGTTTTTGGAGGGTAGGGCTGGTATAACGAAAGATCCAGCTTCGAGAATGGCCATAAGCCCCTTTTACAACTTGCATGTAAAGGCATTTAGATTCAGGATCTCGGTGATATCCCGGTGTTGTGACCGAGCTTAATCCTCGTGCTGTAAAGCTGACCTTTCTACTCATAAAAAAACTCTCCGCCCACTTTTTGTACCCACCTCTCTACCCACCATCAATGCATAGATTTTAGTGAAGTTGAATGGGTTACCTTGGAGTAGGGTTAACAGTTTAACCCTTATAGATAAAGCCTTACAGGGTGATGGTAGAGTTCATTGGAGGGGTAAAAAACTGACACAGCTTCCGCCAGATTCGATAAAAGGGCCCCAAATAGGGGCTCTTTCTATTTGCCCACAGCATGGACCTTGCAAGGCTCAATCGAGTTACAGTAATTTATTGCGATGGAATTCTGAATTAATCAATATAAACAACAACTTATATTGGAATTTAATGTAGTTATTAGCTTTACAGCTAATTTGGTATTATTGACATATTAAATTGTTAAAAGTTTAACAATTAATAAATCTAATACCTGCCCCCATGCTGTCCAAAAGAGATAAATCAAAACCCGAAACCCCCTCGCCGCTTGAATTTTTTGATACGGTGATTGGTGAAAGCACCAAAATTCATGGAAGACTGGTGTTGAATGCCGGAATCCGAATTGATGGCACCGTGGTGGGCGATATTGAGTCCGCCAAAAGTTCGGATATTAGTGTTGCCTTGGGGAAAAATGGCGTCGTCGAGGGTGATATTCATGCGCACCGCATTCTGATTGCAGGGCAGGTTGAGGGCAATATTTACGCCAATTAGACCGTGGAATTACATGAGAGTGCAGTCGTCAATGGCGATGTAACATACGGACACCTAGTCATTCAGCAGGGTGCAAGCTTAAATGGCTTAATGATTTCGCGAACCGGCGAAAAACCTTCAGGCTATACCGATCCTAATGCCGTTTTTGTTTTTAATGGCGACTGGAAAAAGGTCCAGGAATAAATCGATCGGTTAAAAAGCCTTGGCGTAACGCAGTATCAAGCGCCTGCTTTCCGCAAATCCGTTGGTGACCTGCAAATCATTGCCGTACTGCAAGGTAAATTTGCCCACGGTAGTTTGCGCAACGGCGCTGAGTAAGTAACGCTGAGTTTGAGCCATGTTGTTTTGTGAAACGCCATTGATACTGGTTTCGCCTCCAGCCACATACAAATACGAGGCCGCAACAGTGAAAATCGGGTTGATCCGGTAGCTGGGCCCCAGCTGGGTGCTGTAGAGCGGCTTTTGCGTCAACTGGTTATTGCCTAAAAATTGACTATTGGCGCCAAACCACATCGTATCGAAAGCAATCATGCCGTCGAGGTTCCTGTATATCGGTTTTTGAAAACCAATTTGCAAGTCTGTGCGATAGCGATTCTCGCCTAGATTAAAAAGACGTTGATTGGAGTAGCTACCCGTTGGTAAAAAGACATACCCTGCTACGCCTAAATACGTGCGCGATATATGGTTGGCGTAAGGCCAAATGGCAGTCGCCAAACTCAAGTCGCCCATACCTTCGGCTGAGCCAAAGCTCCCAATTGATCCGGAGGGTCGAATGTTGCCTGCCGTTGTTTGAATAAAGGAAACAGCGGGAAGCTGTCCAAGCGTATAGGAGCGGGTTAAGCGCAGCAAGGTTAGATCCGAGCTAACACTCGCATTGCCTGGAATACGGGCGTTGTTGGCGGCTTTATTGCCGTTGATGTAGAAATCGCTCCGTTCCGTATGGATAAAGGCGACTTGAGCGGCCGTGATGTCCGGAGGAGGCGCGACTATATCGTTAGGCTGCAAATCGATCGCCCACGCCAAAGATGGCGCGCAGCAGCAAAGAAGGGCTAGAAAACGACGATTGAGCATGCCTCGTAGTGTAATCGCCCCCACTAAAAATTAAAGCTATTTTCTAAAACGATTGAGACGAGGGGCTAATTGTTGCACCTACCCATGAAATCGTTGTTTAAATGGATGCTCCGTTTGGTAGTCTTTCTATACAAATAAGCGTATTTGTATTAGTGTGAAGCAATGGCACAAAAAGAAAATCCTTTGCTCAGAACATTAGACGGCTTTCAGGTCAGTCCGCCTGGATTAGAGCGAGTTATTTTACGCCGCATTCCGGAATTTTTTTTCTTGGGTTCTGGCGCTATTGTTGCGCCATCCATTCTGATTCGTGTTTTGCCCCATGCTGGATCTTTGAAGCAATGGCAAGAGGCGATTGCCATCATGGATATTCTGGTTATTTCAGGTTTAGTGTTTTACGTAACCATGCTATTTGCGCTGGGTTTAGGTGCGTTGATCGTGAAGCTCATGAAGGGGCCGGCCTATGTGGCCGATGCTTATCCCTTGAGTGATTCGGATCGACCGCAATAATGCCTTAGTTTTTTCCTTTGTTGGGTTTACTGTCTCCACCTTTAGACCTGTCTTGCATGCGATCTTTCATGGGACGATCGCCATCTTTGGTGCCTTGACCTGGAGCAAAGTCTTTGGCGGAGTCGTCGGAATTGCCTTTGTTTTTGCCTTTACCTTTTTCTTTTTGCTGCCCTGGCGCGTATTGCTTGGCCGATTGCCCATCGGCTTTTTGCTGCCCTGGCGCGTATTGACTGGCGCCTTGAGCCAACACGAATGAAGGGCTGGCGGTTAAGCAGGTAGCAAGCAAGGCAATTGTTAAATGGCGTTTCATTTTGAATTTCCTGTTTATTGAATATGGTTTATTAAACATCGAAAACACTGGAATGCAAAGACTTTCTTGCGCCTGATGGAGTGGAATTCCTCTCTTAATGTATGACTTATTTCGGTAATCGGCGTTTGAAATGTTAGGATGGGGTCATCAGTCCTTAGGTATCGCATCCGGAATTCATGGTCAATATTAATCAAATCTTTTATTTGATGTTTGCAGTATTTGCATTTGGCATAGCGCTAAATTCGTATATTGATTTCAAGAATCAAAAAATTCGATCGGACATTAAAGTCTATTGGATTATTGCAATGACCTTGATTGTGCTCTCTAGTCTAGGCTACACAATCGGCTCATCAGGTCTGCCGCTATTTTTATTCTTTGGTAGCTCCCTCTTAACGTTTGCGCTGATTACTGCAGGATTTTTATTCCGGGCGCTGACTAAGCCACTGACCAAGAGGGTGGTTTATGGCTCTTTTGGATTGGCTCTAGGCTCCATGCTTTTTCTGGGAACGCTACTGGCAATCAAGTCGCCGTATCTGTACCGACTTCTCACGGTTGCATTCACCTTGTTTGCCATCACCATCTGGCAAATTTGGGAGGTGCGCCAAGCCAGAAAAATTGATGCATCGATCCATTTGCGATTTATTGAGTACCTGCTGTATTTTTTGCTCGTGTTAATAGTATTTCGGGTTTTAACCTCAACCGACCCCAAATACGATGCCGTGAATTACCTATTTGAAGAGAGCTCTTCAGCTTTATTTGTAAGGCTAACGCTTTCAGGTAGCTATTTAATTTTATTTGTATTTATCAATAATTATTTTTACGATCGACTATTGATGGCGGAACGCCATGCCATGATGCAACTGGGTGAGAAAAAAGTTGAATTACAGAATACGGTAAAAGAGAATGAGGAGATCAAAAGCTTGCTGGAGGAGCGCGAGTCTCTGATTGGCTCTCTGATCCGTTCTAATAAAACGGCTACGACGGGCGCGCTATCCGCCTCGATTGCGCATGAATTAAATCAACCTCTAGGCGCATCTAACTTAAATATCCAGTTTTTGAAGATGAAACTGGAGAAGGGAGAATTAAATTCGCAATTGCAAAAAGAATTGTTTGATGCTCTGCAGGCAGATAACAATCGAGCAACGGATATCGTGCGGTCTTTGCGTTCTATTTTTACCGATGAGAAGCTTGAGGCCGAATGCACGAATCTCACTGCACTCACCGAATCTATTTTGGTGATTGTGAAGCCCGAGCTCAAGGCTAAAAATATTGCGCTTCTGATTGATATGCCCCCTGAATTAAAAGCCCCAGTGCGCAAAACCGAGATTCAGCAAGTGACGCTCAATTTGCTTAATAACGCCATTCAGTCACTCGATACCTCTAATCGCGCCGATAAAAAAATTACGATTGAGGGCGAGAGGGGGGTGGATGGCGTAAAAATTTGCATATCGGATAATGGGGTGGGTGTGGCTAAGGCGATTCAAGGTGATTTATTTACCATCATTAATAGCGGCAAAAAAACGGGTATGGGGCTTGGCTTATGGCTATGTCAGCATATTGTCGGCAGGCATGGTGGCTCTATTTGGCACGAGGATATCCCTGATGGAGGCGCCCGTTTTTGCTTCAAATTACCGCTCTCCACATTCTGATGTGCGGCATGAACTTTGTATTTGCATGCGGGGCTTGTGAATACTAGCCCTAAGGCTAATTGCTTCTTTCTGTTCTGAGCCGTACATTCCTTGCTATATCAATTAGCAATAGAGGAAACGGCATGAAACACCCCATAGTATGTACCACGGCAGCCATATCGCTTATGTTGAGTCAGCTTGCCATTGCGGCAGGCGGAGGGGCTATTGTGGCTGATCCGGGCGCCATGGAAGGCAAGCACTTTGATGCCAAAGGCAAAGCCCCATCTAAATACACCGTAGAGCTCCAAAATGGCTTACGCAAGAGTTTGCCATTTGAAGACAAGCGCGACTTTGAGGAAGCCAAACGCGGCTTTATTGCCGCGCCAAAGTACAAGCAGATCATGGCGGACGCCGGAAATGTGGCCTGGGATATTGGCACATACGATTACCTGTTGCAAGGCAAGGACTTCGACAGCATCCATCCATCGCTGCAGCGTCAAGCGATTCTAAACATGGCCTACGGTCTTTATGAAGTGGTGCCCGGCAAGATTTACCAAGTGCGTGGCTTTGATTTGGCCAATATCAGCTTTGTAAAGGGCGATAAGGGTTGGATCGTATTTGATCCCCTGACATCAAAAGAGACTGCCCGAGCCGCCCTAGAGCTTATTAATGAGAAGCTTGGTAAGCGCCCCGTGACTGCAGTGGTCTATTCCCATTCGCATGCCGACCATTACGGCGGTGTTCGCGGCGTGGTTGATGAGAAAGACGTGAAGAGTGGCAAAGTGCCTGTGATTGCTCCCAGCGGCTTCATGGAGCATGCGGTTGCCGAAAACGTATACGCTGGCAATGCCATGAACCGCCGGATGTTTTTTCAGTATGGCGTGCTATTGCCTCGCAGTCCTTTTGGTCACGTAGATCAGTCGATTGGCAAAAATACCGCAGCAGGTAATTTGGGTTTAATCGAGCCGACCCGTTATGTCTCTAAGGACTTTGAAACCATGACTATTGATGGCGTGCAGATGGAGTTTCAAAATACCCCTGGCACCGAGGCGCCATCCGAAATGAATACCTATTTCCCGCAATTTAAGGCATTTTGGGCGGCGGAGAATATTACTGGCACGATTCATAACATCTATACCTTGCGGGGAGCGCTCGTGCGCGATGCCTTGGCTTGGTCTAAGCACATCAATAGCGCCTTGTATCGCTATGGCGATAATGTGGAAGTGATGTTTGCGTCGCATAGCTGGCCACGCTGGGGTAATGAGCGCATTCAGGAAGTGATGCGCACGCAGCGCGATGCCTACGCGCACCTCAATAATGAAGTTTTGCATTTAGCTAACCAGGGCGTTACGATCAATGAGGTCCATAACGTATACAAGCAACCCGAGAGTTTGAAGTCGCAATGGGCTGCGCATAGCTACCATGGCTCGGAAGAGCACAATAGCCGCGCCGTGATTAATCGGTACTTGGGATACTGGGATGCTAATCCGGCTACCTTAATTCCTTTGTCGCCACGCGACTCGGCGCCGCTCTATGTGGAAATGATGGGCGGCTCGAAAAAGATCATGAGCAAAGGTAAGCAGCTGTATGACCAAGGCAAGTACCGCGAAGCCATGGAGATTTTGAATAAGCTGGTTTACGCCGAGCCCAATAATACCGCCGCCAAAGATTTATTGGCTGATGTTTTTGAGCAAATTGGATATCAAAAAGAAAGCCCCAGCGTACGCAATAGTTTCTTAGGCGCCGCTTATGAGTTGCGTCATGGTATTCCAACGGGCGCGACGCCAAAGTCATCCGGTCCCGATACGGTACGCGCTATGTCCACTGAATTGTGGCTCAATGCCTTAGCCATTAGTATGGACAGCAAAAAAGCGGCCGGTATGAAGTTCAAGATTAATCTGGTGACGCCCGATAATGGCGAGAAGTTCGTAATCGAGATGAGTAATTCAGCGCTGACAAACATGAAGGGTCAGCAGGCGAAAAACCCCGATCTCACCATTACACTCAATCGCAGCGATTTGGATTTGATCATGGGTGGCCAATCCACTTTTGACAAGTTGCTGACTGAGGGTAAAGTGAAGTTCGAAGGCGATCGCAAGCCCTTTGATCAACTGCGCGGCACCTTGGTTACCTTTGTTCCTGATTTTGAGTTAATGCCAGGCACAAAAGCCAAAAAAGCGGCAGCGCCTGCAGCACCTGCTCCAAAACGCGATCCATTCGAGGCTCCCGAAATAGCAAACTCCGCTGGCGGTTAAAGTCTACCCAGTAGAAAAGCACTACAGAAAAACGCTAAGGCCTCCGTTGATCGGGGGCCTTAGTCTTTGCAGATATACAGATTGGTGAGTGGAAAGCGGTCATTGACAGTGGCGCGCGCCTCCACAAATACCGCACGGCGCTTACCGCGTTTTTTACATTCCGCTTCTGCAACTGCTTGCGTTTCGCTTTCTTTCGCGGATTTAACGGTGTGTACACCTACGAGGCCGTCGGATTGGGTGTAGGCGCGTAAGTCATAGTCGGATGTGCCGCAGGCGCCAAGACTCAAAATCATCAATATAAGTAAGGCGTGCCGGATCGTTTTCATGTCAATCCTCATCGGATAAAAAAAGGGTTTGAAGGTCATTCAAGTACCGTAAGCCGAGTGCTGTAGGCTTCAGTAGCGATGGATTTTCATCGAGCAAGCCTTTTTTGCTGGCTAGCTCCAGCGCATTGGCAATGCGATGCAGGGGTAGGCCGGTACGCTCGCTAAAGCTAGCGGTGCTCACCCCCTCGGTTAAGCGCAGGGCGTTGAGCATAAATTCAAAAGGCAGATCGTTGGCAGGAATGGATTTGGATTCGATCAGGGCTGAGCCAGTTTGTTCGATTTGCTGCATATACGTTTCAGGGTGGCGTTCACGTATTTGGCGGGTAATTTCATGCGGTAAGGAAATCTTGCCATGCGCGCCGGCGCCAATACCGATGTAGTCTCCAAAGCGCCAGTAGTTGAGATTATGTTTGCACTCGAATCCAGTTTTGCAGTAGGCCGATACTTCATAGCGCTCCAGGCCAGCATGGTCAAGCATCGTGAGATTTTGCTCAAACATCGCATCGCTCTCATCCTCATTGGGCAGTGCGGGTGGAAAACTGGCAAAGTAAGTGTTGGGCTCCATCGTTAGGTGGTACATCGACAGATGCGAGGTGCCGAATGAGAGGGCTGTGGCGATATCTAGAGCCGCATCCGCAACGGTTTGGCTAGGCAGAGCGTACATCAGATCTAAGTTGACGGATCCAAAATAGCGCATGGCGATTTCAATCGCGCGCTTCGCTTCGCTTTCGTTATGAATACGCCCCAACGCCTTAAGCTGTAAATCATTAAAGCTCTGAATGCCCAATGAAACGCGATTAATGCCGCTATCGGCGAAACCGGCAAATTTTTCAGCTTCGACCGATCCAGGATTGGCTTCCATAGTGATTTCGGCATCGGCTTCGAGGGGTAGCAGGGCGCGTACTGAAGAGAGCAGGTGCTGCATGCCCTTTGCGGAGAGCAGGCTCGGAGTTCCGCCGCCAATGAAGATCGTATGGACTTTGCGACCCCAGACTCGGGGCAATTCGGTTTGCAGGTCAGCCAATAGGGCGTTGATGTAGCGCGCCTCATCAAAACCGGAGGACTTCACTTGATGCGAATTGAAATCGCAGTAGGGGCATTTTTTTTCGCACCACGGAAAATGAATGTAGAGCGAGAGCGGTGGTAGCGCGCTTAAGCGGATCGCATCTAGCCGAGTCATTTGCGAAGCAAGGCCATGAGTTCACGCAGCGCTTGTCCGCGGTGGCTAATAGTATTTTTTTGGGTAGGATCGAGTTCAGCCGCCGTCATGCCTAGCGCTGGAATCCAAAAATACGGATCATAACCAAAGCCATGTTGGCCGCGTGGCGTATCCAGTAGTTCGCCGTGCCAGCGTGTTTGGACTATGAGCGGCTCGGGATCGAGTGCATGCTGAACCAGAACCAAGGCGCACACGTAATGCGCACGGCGATCGGTTTTGCCATGCAGTCGCGCTATAAGCTTTGCATTATTATTCGCGTCACTTGCTTCTGGTTCGGCGTAGCGGGCAGAGCGCACGCCCGGCTCACCCCCTAAGGCATCTACACAAATACCGGAGTCATCCGCCAGCGCGGGTAAACCGCTTTGTTCGCTCGCATGCCGCGCCTTTGCTAAGGCATTTTCCACAAAGGTGCAATACGGTTCCGGCGCTGCCGCGATACCCAGCTCCCCTTGTGGAACGATTGCAATTCCAAGGTCGGCAAACAGGGCGCTAAATTCGCGTACCTTACCGGCGCTATTGGAGGCTAGAACCAATTTATCCATGAGGCAAATTAAGCGAATGCCGCCCGTTGTAATTTACCCAACTCCTTAATGCCATGTTCCGCTAAATCAAGCAGTTCAGCCAATTCGGCGCGGGTAAAGGCGGGACCTTCCGCAGTACCTTGCAATTCAATCATGCCGCCAGTGCCGGTCATAACCACATTCATATCAGTGTCGCAAGTCGAGTCTTCGGCGTAATCTAAATCAAGCACGGGCGTGCCTTGATAAATCCCCACAGAAATGGCCGCAACGCTATCGATGATGGGATCCTTTCCGATCACGCCTTTTTCCAGCAAGTGGTTGACGGCATCTCGGGCAGCAACGTAGGCGCCGGTGATTGCGGCTGTGCGCGTTCCACCATCTGCTTGCAAGACATCGCAATCCAAATGAATGGTGCGCTCACCCAAGAGGCTTAAGTTAAAGACGCTGCGCATCGCTCTACCAATGAGACGCTGAATTTCTTGAGTGCGTCCGCTTTGTTTGCCGCGCGCCGCCTCACGATCGCTCCGGGTGTGGGTAGAGCGCGGCAGCATGCCGTACTCTGCAGTCACCCAGCCCTCACCAGAGCCCTTTTTGTGGGGAGGCACCCGCTCCAATATGCTTGCTGTGCACAACACTTTGGTATCACCAAAGGCGATCAGCACAGACCCTTCAGCGTGTTTTGTAAAGCCGCGGGTAATGGTGACGGGGCGCAATTGGGTGGCGTTGCGCTGACTAGGGCGGCTAATGGTCGATGAGGATGCGTTCATGGTGATTTAGGTCCTAATGGGAAGTAAAGGCAATTTACAATGTTCACATGATATCGAGCATGACTGGTTATGGCAGCGCTTCGCGCCAAGTTTCTTTGGGCGCGGGGGTGGTTGCGGATTTGCAGGTGGAATGCCGGGCTGTGAATAGCCGCTTTCTGGATTTGGGATTTCGTTTGCCGGATGAGTGCCGGGGCGCGGAACCCCTGCTTCGGGAGATGGTTACGCAAGCCCTAGCGAGGGGGAAAGTGGAGTTTAGGGCCGCCTGGCGCATTAACACTCATTCTGGCGCTAGTGCCAAGACTGCCTCGGAAAGCACCCTCAATCGCGAGCGCCTCGCTTCCTTGCAGGGTCTTCAGGCTGAGGTTTTAAAAACCTTCCCCGAGGCGGGCGGATTGCGTATGGCTGATTTACTGCGCTGGCCTGGGGTGGTCAATGAACCGCGCGGTGAGGAGGAGGGCTGGATTAGCGCGACCGTGGAGGCTGCAAAAGCGGCTTTAGACGCATTAATGGAAAGCCGCGCTGCCGAGGGCAAGGCCTTGGTTGGGGTTCTCAGCGCTATCACGCAGCAGATGGGCACGATTATTCAAGCGCTTGAACCGCGTATCCCGGACTATGTCGTTCAGTACCAAGAAAAGCTCTCAGCACGCCTTGCCGAGGCTTTAGAGGGGCATTCTAGCGGCCCCATGCCTACCGAGGTACTGGATCGTATTCGGCAAGAGGTAGTACTCTATGCCGTGAAAATTGACGTTGCGGAGGAGTTTGCGCGCCTCAAGACCCATTTACAGGCGGTGACGACGGCATTAAAGGGCAGGGGCCCGGTAGGTAAGCGTTTGGATTTTGTGATGCAAGAACTCAATCGCGAGGCCAATACCCTCAGCTCTAAATCGGTATCCGAGGAATGTACTGCCGCTGCCTTGGAGCTCAAACTCTTGATTGAGCAAATGCGCGAGCAGGTTCAGAATTTAGAATAAACCGATGACACCAGTGAATCCATCGTATCAAGGCAGCATGCTCATGATTGTGGCGCCATCAGGGGCCGGTAAATCGTCTTTAGTGCATGCCTTATTGCAGGCGGATAGCAGCTTAATGCTTTCTTTATCTACGACTACGCGTTTACCCAGACCGGGCGAAGTGGATGGCACGGATTACCGTTTTGTAAGGCCTGAGGAATTTATTCGGCAGCGGGATAGCGGCGATTTTTTAGAGTGGGCCGAGGTCCACGGTCACTTTTATGGCACATCGCGTTCATGGATTGAAGCGCAGATGCGAGCCGGTCACGATGTGATCTTGGAGATTGACTGGCAGGGCGCGCAGCAAATTCGTAAGCTCATTCCAGCGGCTCAGTGGATCTTTATTTTTCCGCCATCGATTGAGGCCTTAGAAGAGCGTTTGCGTAAGCGCGGGCAAGACAATGAGGCCACCATTGAGCGCCGTTTAGCTGCTGCCCATATTGAGCTTCAGCACGCCAGTGAGGCGGACTACATTGTGATTAATGATGCTTTTGAGCAAGCATTGCAGGATTTACAAGCTGTACTTGTCGCAAGTCGCTTACGCAGTGGGCCTGTGATGGCTCGTAATCCGGCGCTTTTAAAGCGCCTCGGGGTCTAATCAGTTATCCTATGGGTATTAACCTTGATAGAGTGAGTACCGCATGGCTCGTATTACCGTTGAAGATTGCCTTAAAACTATTCCCAATCGATTTGAGCTGGTATTGGCGGCCACATACCGTGCGCGCCAATTGGTTCAGGGTCACACCCCCCGTGTCGATGCCAAAGATAAAGCTACTGTGCTTGCCTTGCGCGAAGTGGCGGCCGGCGTTACCGACCGGGATATGTTGACCAAAGTCCCTCTTTAATTGAGAGGCCCGTTGTGGCGCAGCCGCTAACCACATCGGGATCGAAGGGCGGTCGCTCGCCTAAAAAGGCGCTCATCACCTCATCCGCACAGGTTTCCGCGCTCCCTTCGGTTGCGGAGCCTACTCTTTTTGGTGCTCCGCCAAGAAGCTCCTTGAGTAGCGCCGCTGTTTTAGAATCCTTGCTCGCTCAGTCGAGTCGCCACTTGTTTGGCCCAACCTCACAACCCACGCTGCCGCCAAAGCAGCAAGTGATATCCATTGCTGGACTAACAGCCAAACTGCATTACCTTAAGCCAGATGAGCTGGCTCTGGTTAAAAAGGCATTTCATTTTTCTGATGCCGCTCATTTGGGTCAGTACCGTCAAAGTGGCGAACCCTACATTACCCACCCGGTGGCGGTAGCAGAACTATGTGCATCATGGCGTTTGGATGCCTCCTCCATCATGGCAGCCTTGCTGCATGATGTGATTGAGGATACCGGCTGCTCTCAGGATGACTTGGTAGAGCAGTTTGGGCCCAAGGTAGCCGAACTGGTTGAGGGTCTGACCAAGCTCGATAAACTGGAGTTTCAGAGTCATGCCGAAGCGCAGGCCGAGAGTTTTCGCAAGATGTTTATGGCGATGGCCAGAGATGTGCGGGTGATTTTGGTCAAACTTGCTGATCGCACTCACAATATGCAGACGCTCGATGCGGTGCCCATGGAAAAGCGCCGCCGCGTAGCCTCGGAGACGATCGAGATTTATGCCCCGATTGCGCATCGCTTGGGTTTAAACGTGATTTACCGCGAGTTGCAGGATCTCAGTTTTCGATATTCCATGCCGATGCGCTTTCGGGTAATTGAGGATGCGGTCAAGCGTGCTCGCGGTAATCGTAAAGAGATGGTAGAAAAGATTTTGCAAGCCACTCGCATGAGTTTTGCCAAGGTGGGTATCGATGTTGATTTGCAAGGCCGAGAAAAAACCCTCTTTTCGATTTACAGCAAAATGCGCCAAAAGCACTTAAGTTTTTCACAAGTGCTGGATGTGTATGCCTTTCGGGTGACAGTGAACTCCATCGATGAGTGCTACCGCGCTCTGGGGATCTTGCATGCTTTGTATAAGCCGATGCCAGGCAAGTTTAAAGATTACATTTCGATTCCAAAGCTCAACGGCTATCAATCCCTGCATACAACCTTGGTAGGACCTTCAGGCGTACCTGTGGAATTCCAAATTCGGACGAGTGATATGCACGCCGTTGCAGAAGCGGGTGTGGCGGCGCACTGGGCGTATAAGGAAGGCTCTCCTGAAATGAGCGAGGTGCAAAACCGCGCGCACCAGTGGCTTCAATCTCTCATTGATATTCAGGATAGTAGCGGGGATTCGCAAGAATTTTTAGAACACGTCAAGATCGACTTATTCCCTGATGCGGTTTACGTCTTTACCCCCAAGGGGCAAATTCGGGCTCTGCCGCGGGGCGCTACCGCATTGGATTTTGCATACTCCATTCACAGTGATATTGGTAACTCGTGCGTCGCTGTCAAAATTAATAATATGCAGTTGCCTTTGCGCAGCGAGCTAAAAAATGGTGATATTGTCGAGGTGGTTACCTCCACTAATAATCAACCCAATCCTGGTTGGCTCGCATTTGTGCGCACGGGCAAAGCCAGGGCATCGATTCGCCATTCTCTAAAGACCAAACACTATGCAGAGTCATTGCAATTGGGCGAGCGTCTATTGGCTAATGCCCTGCGTCAGCAAGGTGTTGATGCCGGCTTACTCACTGCCGAGGTATGGGAAAAATTGCTGAACTGGACTGGTGATAAAACCCGTGAGGAGGCCTGTGTCAATATTGCGCTGGGGCGCCGCTCACACCAAGAGCTTGCGATTCGGCTCCAGATTCTGATTGATGAAGAGGGTGGAGATGAGCAAATGCGCCTTGGCTCCAGTGACTGGGCGGTGCATCACGAGCTGCATTCCCATCAAAAGCAAGCTATTTTGGTGGATGGCCGTGAAGGCATGTCAACCAGCTTTCAGAGTTGCTGCCATCCCATTCCAGGCGATAGCATTATTGGCTACCTCGGAAAGGGCGAGGGCCTGCAAATCCACGTCAACGATTGCCAGACTGCGCTGCGGATGCTCTCTAAAGACAGCGATAAATGGGTTGAGGTGGAGTGGAGCAAGGATATTCGTCGCGAGTTTGAGGTAAACCTCGCCGTAGATACCCATCAAGGTAAGGGCGTGCTGGCCCGAGTGGCTAGCAGCATTACCTCAGCCGATTGCAACATCATGAATGTGTCGATGGAGGATCGCTACAAGGAAGATGCGGTTGTGATCCGCTTTACCTTACAAGTTGCCGATCGTCTTCATTTATCGAAAGTCATGCGCAGTTTGCGTAAAAATCCCGATGTGATGCGCGTAACACGTACCCGCGGCTAACGGTACTCGACATCTAGTATTTCAATTTCCGTAGGACCAGTGGGTGTCTGAATACGGACGCAATCGCCAATTCGGGCTTTTATCAGGGCCCGCGCAATCGGCGAGACCCAGCTGACATGGCCTTGCTCTAGATCCACCTCATCGACCCCCACAATCGTAATCATCTCCTCTTTGCCCTTGGACGGCCCACTCGTGGCGCAGTAGGTCACGGTAGCCCCAAAAAAGACCTGATCTGACTCTTGTTCGCCTGCTTTTCTGGCGGCGTTATCCACCACCACCGCGAATTCAAGGCGCTTGTTCAAAAACCGAATGCGCCGGTCGATTTCCCGTAAACGCTTCTTTCCATAGATGTAGTCCCCATTTTCAGAGCGATCCCCATTGGATGCCGCCCAATGGACCACATTGACGATTTCAGGGCGTTCTACATCCAAAAGCTGTAACAATTCAGCCCGCAAACGCGCATGACCCGCTGGTGTGATGTAGTTTTTTTCTTCCATGGCATAATTATGGCTGTTGCGGCTGTAGCTCAGCTGGATAGAGTACTTGGCTACGAACCAAGGGGTCGTGGGTTCAATTCCTGCCAGCCGCACCAACCTATTTAAAAGACCTAGCCGCAATGCTAGGTCTTTTTTCTTTTGCATAATCCCTTATAGTCTTGTTATGACTCCAAGCACACCGCTCCAAGCCCCATTTGACTGGAAGGTTCTGGATGCTACGCGTGCCCAAATCGCTCTAAAAGGGCATATTGATGTCTATGCCTTGGGAGGCAATTGGACAATTGCGAGGGGCGAGCAAGACGTATGGCTTGCGCAAACGGCCGCCAGCAAAACCCTAAAAGTCGATGCGTCCCAGGTCGAGTATCTCGATGGCGCTGGAGTTGCCTTCTTAATTGATTTGCAGGCTGCACAGCAAAATAAAGGGGGCACTTTTAGTCTAGAAGGACTCGATGCGCGTTACTTGCCTTTGCTGCATCAATTTGATCCGATTGGCAAGCTCTTCCCAAAGCCAACGCCAGCTCCAAAAGAAGGCTTGATTACGTCAGTCGGTCGCTCGAGCAGTATTTTTTTAGGCGATGTAGCCTCAATCATTGCCTTTACGGGGCAGGTCACCGCAGACCTTGCATGGGCCTTATGGAATCCCCGTCAGGTGCGCTGGGGTGATTTTGTCAACGCAGCCGTTCAGGCGGGGGTTGCTGCTCTTCCCATTGTGGGCTTGGTGTCTTTTTTGATTGGCGTTATTTTGTCATTCCAGTCTGCGATTGGCATGCAAAAGTTTGGCGCCATCACCTTTGTCGGGCCCTTGGTCTCTTTAGGTATTTTTCGGGAGCTAGGACCTTTGATTACCGCTATTTTGCTTGCGGGCCGATCTTCCGCTGCCTTTGCCGCCGAGATTGGGACCATGACCGTGAATAGCGAGGTTGACGCCCTCGTCACTGGCGGTTTGAGTCCCGTGCGTTTTTTGGTGGTGCCGCGTGTGCTTGCGGGTATTTTGGTAGCGCCCATTCTGACTCTATACGCAGACCTGGTGAGTGTGTTTTCATCTTCGCTCACCATGCTTGCCTATGGTGTGCCGCTGGTTAATTTTTACGATGGCGTTCTCAATGCAGTTGATTTAGAGGATATTTTTTCAGGACTAAGCAAATCCGTATTATTTGGGGTCGTGATTGCGGCAGTGGGCTGTATGCGGGGCATGCAAACGGGTACGGGGGCAGCGGCAGTGGGTATTTCTGCGACCCGTGCAGTGGTGAGTAGTATTGTGATGATTGTGCTGGTCGACGGCGTGTTTGCGTACATTTCCTATAAGACAGGTTTCTGATGGCGGCCATCGACGTTCGTGATCTCTCAGTAGGCTATGGACAAAAAGTCCTGCTGCAAAACCTGAACTTCTCCGTCAATGAAGGGGAGATATTTGTGATTTTGGGCGGCTCGGGCTGTGGCAAATCCAGCTTGCTCAAAAATTTATTTGGTCTGTATGAGCCTTTGGCGGGATCAGTCCTCATCGAAGGACAGGATATTACCGATGCGCGCGGCGCCGATCGCCAGAAAATCATGACGCGTTTTGGGGTGATGTATCAGCAAGGCGCTTTGTTTGGCTCTATGACTTTGCTGGAAAACGTTACCCTTTTTATGGAGGAGTACACCAGCCTCGATCGCGATCAAATGAATTTACTGGCTCGCTGTAAACTCGATCTGGTCGGTCTCTTGCCGTATGAGGGTTATATGCCAAGCGAAATTAGTGGGGGAATGCAAAAACGGGCTGCGATTGCGAGGGCCATGGCTTTGGATCCCAAGATTTTATTTCTAGATGAGCCGTCCGCAGGTCTTGATCCGATTACTTCGGCTGATTTAGATCGCACTATTTTGGATCTCTCGCAAAATCTGGGCATTACGTTTGTGATTGTTTCGCACGAGTTGGCTAGCATTTATTCGATCGCCAATCGGGTGGTGATGCTAGATAAAACAGCCAAGGGCATTATTGCGGAGGGTGATCCCAAAGCGCTCCGTGATCACAGTGACGATCCGCGCGTCCACCAATTTTTTAATCGCATCATGAGCAAGGAAGTAGCATGAGCCATTCCAATCCCAATTATTTCCGCCTTGGCCTTTTTGTGTTGGCTGCAGTTGGGGCCCTCATCGCCTTGATTCTGATCTTTGGTTCAGGGCAGCTCTTTCAGAAAACATTCGAGGTGGAAACCTATATCAAGCAATCCGTTACTGGCTTAGATAATGGAGCGTCGGTGCGCTTTCGAGGGGTTAAGGTCGGTCAGGTGATTTCGGTGGGCTTGACGGGCGATATTTATGAGAGAGACGTTCCCTTAATTAAGCGCAAAGAGTATGTGATTGTGCGCATGATGATTAATGGCGATCCAAAGCAATTTTTAGGCGAAATGGATAACTTTGTGTCGGCCAATTTACGCGCGCGCGTGAAGACTATGGGCATCACCGGTGTGAACTATATCGAACTCGATTTTGCGAGTTTAGCGGATGATCATGCGGATCTGGGTTATAGCTGGAAGCCAGAATATCCAGTCATCCCATCCTTGCCAAGTCAGGCTGATGAATTACTGGCAGGAATACAAAAAGTAGTGCATGGCTTGGGTCAGATGAACTTGGTTGACACGCAGAAACGGTTTGACTTGCTTATTACCAACCTAAATAATATCTTGGCGGGCAGTGGTAACGATAATCAAGGCCTTGCTAAATCGGTTCAAGAGCTCAATGCGCTGCTGACTAAAATAAACAGCGTCACCAAAAATGCTGAATTGGAATTATTGATGCAAGAATTGGTTGCCAGCGCGGTGGCATTGCGCCAAACCATTACCAGTATGCAAGGGGACACAGCGAGTACGATTGAAAATCTCAAGCAGGCTAGTGACCAGCTCAATGATTTGTCGCGTATCGCCAGCCAATCCCCCTCCACCTTGATTTGGGGTGAGCCGCCTGCCCGCATTCAATTGCCAAACCACGCCAGTCAGACTGGAGCACAAAAATGATTTCTTACCTATCTCGCACTACAACTCGTTTCTTGCTGGTGTTCGATACCGCTCTCCAGCGGATCTTTAATCTGGGCTGTATCGCGCTGATGGTATTTGGTATTGCAGCTTGCGCCCCAACGCGTCCGGCCATTGATACCGCTAATTGGTTGGTTCTGCCGGAGCGCTCTGGACCGGCCCGCCAAATGCAGTCGGATTTGTGGCTCAAGATCGGCGCATTTTCTGTCGCTCCTCCCTTTGATGGTAAATCACTGGTATATCGTGTGGGTGATCAGCGTTATGAAAAAGACTTTTATAACGCCTACATTACATTGCCAAGCGATATGATTTCCAATGCGACGCGCCAGTGGCTCAATCGGTCTGGAATCTTCCGCATTGCGGTCGGTCAGGGAAGCAGTTTTTTCCCGTATTACACCCTGCAAGCGAGCGTCGATGAACTCTTCGGCGATTACCGCGCCAAGCCTGAAGCAGTGGTTTCCATTCAGTTTTTCTTGACGGTGACCAATGCTAATTCTAAGAACCCCTTGATTACGACAAGGCGTTTTACTAAGCGGATTGCCTTGCCTGACAACACGCCGCAAGCTTTAGTGCTGGGGCAGCAACAAGCCTTGGCGGAGATATTGCAGCAGTTTGAGGCGGACGTGTTTGCGTCTTCTGCGCATTTGCCAAAACCGATTAAACAATAGCCAAATAAAACGCGCATCAAGAAGTGCGTTGGATGTTTTTACGCTACAGTGCTGTTGACGCCAGTAAATTGAATTGCATTTTTTATTATTAATTTTGTACTCAAGGAATGAATCATGGATTTAGGAATCAAGGGTAAGGTGGCGCTGGTTTTAGCGTCGAGTCGCGGCTTGGGTCAAGCGATGGCGGTTGCTTTGGCGCGTGAGGGTGTCAAGGTGGCTGTTACGGGTCGCAATCCGGAAGGGTTGGCGCAAACCGTTGCCATGGTTGAGGCACTTGGTGGCACCGCACTTGCCCTGAACTGGGACCTCTCGGACTTGTCTGTGATTGATGCCAATGTCGCTAAGGTAGAGGCTACGCTAGGGCCCGTCGATATTTTAATTAATAATACGGGCGGCCCTGCGCCAACCCCTGCCGCTGGGCAAGACCCGCAATTGTGGGTAAAGAGCTTCAATGATATGGTGCTCTCGCTGATTACCATTACAGACCGGGTATTACCAGGCATGCGCCAGCGTAAATGGGGTCGCATTATCACTAGCACCACCTCAGGCGCGATTGCACCAATCAAAAACCTGGCAATATCGAATACCTTACGCGCATCGCTCTTAGCGTGGTCTAAAACCTTATCTGCTGAAGTTGCCGGCGAGGGCGTGACGGTCAATATCATCATGCCTGGCCGGGTTGCAACCGATCGCTTGCGGCAACTCGATGAGGCGCGTGCTAAGCGAGAGAATGTCGATTACGAAGCGGTGGTCGCAGCGAGTATTAAATTAATTCCGGCTGGGCGCTATGGCGACCCCAAAGAGTATGGCGATACCGCGGCATTTTTGGCAAGCCAAAATGCGTCTTACATCACCGGCTCCGTAATTCGCGTAGACGGCGGACAGATTCAGGGAATTTAGTCAGTTTGACCCAAACCGCCTTTCTGTGGATCAAAAGCGCAGCGCAGCGCGTGCGCCGTGATCTCCAGTCGCCTGAGCTGGCGTGGCTTGGCATTGCGCTGGGGCTTTCGGTCGCCGCGCTATCGAGCGTGGGGTTTTTGGCGGATCGGATGCAGCGCGCATTTGAGTTTGATGCCCGTCAATTGCTTGCGGCTGACTTTTTAATTGCGGCTGACCAACCTATCCCCGCTCGTTTTTTAGAAGCCGCCACCGAGCGTAAGCTTGCCATTGCGCAAACCGTGGTATTCCCCAGCATGGCTAAGGTAGGTGAGCAAGGAAAGCTTTCGTCACTGAAAGCAGTTAGCAGTAATTACCCCTTGCGTGGCGAATTGCAAATCAATCGGCAACCCGAGAATCGAGCGCAAACCACCAACGAAAATAGCAGTAGCGGCCCCCCGCCTGGCTCAGTTTGGGTGGATCCAGCCTTGCTGGAAGTATTGCAAGCCAAAGTGGGTGATTCGATTGCTTTGGGTCAAGCGCGCCTACGGATTGATGCCGTCCTGCTGCGTGAATTGGATCGCGGCGCTGCGTTTATGAATTTTGCGCCGCGGGTAATGATTTCCCTAGACGACTTGCCTTCAACCGAATTAATCGGCTTTGGAAGTCGGGTGACCTATCGCCTCTTGGTTTCTGGATCGGATGCCGCCGTAGCCAGTTACCAAGCCTGGGTGATGAATACTATTGAATCGGACCGCATACGCGGGATGCGCATTGAAACTCTAGAAACGGGGCAGCCGGTGATGCGGAAAACGCTTGAGCGGGCAGAGCGGTTTTTATCGCTCATTGCTTTATTAACCGCGATGGTGTCAGCTGTTGCGATTGCCTTAGCGGCGCGCCGGTATGTGGTGCGTCAGGCGAATGTGTGCGCTGTCATGAAATGCTTCGGCGCTAGCTCAAACCTGATTTTGCATCAGCAATTAAAGACCCTGGCAATTCTTGGGCTGATTGCGGCTAGCTGCGGAATTGCGATTGGGTGGTTTATTCAATATGCGCTGATGTGGTTCTTGGGTAATTTGCTGTTAGCGGATTTACCAGCACCATCACTTTGGCCGGTACTGTGGAGCGCGCTCTTATCGTGGTTCTTGTTATTGGGTTTTGCCGGACCGCCGCTCTTGAGTTTGGTGCAAATCGCGCCGATTCGTTTAGTGCGACGCGAGCTCAGTGGCGTTCCAGTGGCGGCTCGGTGGGTTGCGCTCTTGGGTTTGCTGAGTTGCGCTGCCTTGCTGCTCTGGGCTGCGCGCGATTGGAAGCTGGCCAGTTGGGTCGGCCTCAGTTTTGGCGGTGCAATCGCTGTTTTTGCTCTTTTATCTTGGCTTGTGCTCAAACTTTTATCGCGCTCTTCGGAGCATGGCCTCTTTAGTCGTTTAGGCTTTGCCGCTCGCTTTGCGCTTCGTGCGCAGGCACGTAGTCCAGGATTTGCGGTAATGCAAATCACGGCTCTGGCTATTGCCTTAATGGCGCTTTTGATTATTTTGTTACTCCGACAGGACTTACTGCAAACCTGGCAGGGGAATATTCCGCCGGATGCGCCCAATCGTTTTGTGATTAATATTCAAAATGAGCAGCGTGATGGTTTGGTTCAAGATCTTGAGCGGGCAGGACTGGCTAAGCCGGATCTATACCCCATGGTGCGCGGTAGACTGCTTGAAATCAATAATCGCATAGTGATGCCCGATGACTACGCCAAAGATAATGCAAGGCGTTTGGTAGATCGGGAGTTCAACCTGTCTTACACCATGGATTTACCCCAAGGCAATCAGGTGGTGGCCGGTCAGTGGTTTGGTCGTGACGAGCCACAAATTTCGATCGAAACGGGCATCGCAAAAACCCTTGGGTTGAGGTTGGGTGATCGGCTGACGTTTGAGATCGCTGGCGAAACGGTTACTGCCGCCATTACCTCGCTGCGCAAATTGGAGTGGGGCTCCATGCGCGTCAACTTTTTCGTGATCATGCCGCCATCGATGCTCAAGGAGCTGCCACAGTCGTGGATTACCGCTTACTACCAACCGCCTGCAATCGACGCCCTCGATTACCGTTTAACCCAGACGTATCCCAATGTGACAGTAGTGGATGTGGCGAATTCCTTGCAGCAGATTCAGGATGTGCTCAATCGCTTGGGGGCTGCTTTAGGCCTCTTATTTACTTTTACAATCGCCGCTGCGATCTTAGTCCTCTTTGCCGCAATTTCGGCAACACAGGATGATCGTTTTCGAGATGCAGCCCTATTAAAAGCGGTGGGCGCATCAAGTTCTGTGCTGGCTACTATTGCCAGCATTGAACTTGCTATTGTTGGAAGCCTTGCCGGACTATTGGGAGGGCTTGCTGCGGCGATAGCGGCATGGGCTTTGGGGCGCTATGTACTGGAGATCGAATTTAATGCCTTCGCATCCGCGATCGCGATGGGCGTTTGCTTTGGCTTACTTGCTTGCGCCATTGCGGGTTATCGTTTTCAGCGCAAAATCCAAACTGCAACTGCGATTGCGTGTTTACGCGAAGCATGATCTTAGCGCTACTTTTTGGCGCTGATCTTAGGCAGTAGGATTAATTTCGTTTTACCAAGACGGTCTGGCAACGATTGGCGTTGGCGTGGATCAAGGTAGATCGTTAATGGCCACAAAAATAGCGCCACCGTAAATAGCAAACCAATAATGCCCCATTTCTGTAACTCGGCAACGGATTGCAAAATAATGCAGGGAATGAGCCAAAGCGATCCATAGACATAGCGCCACACTGCTTGACGCCGCGTTAAGCGCATGCCTGAGTTCGTGACTAGTTTCACACGCCACGTTTGCATTGCGAGGGTTTGACCGGAATGGGTCCAATACCAAACAAAGTAGACCGCTAGAACGGCGTAAAGATAAAAGAAGGTGAGCCAACTCGGGAGCGAAACACTAAAGACGATGCCTAAAATTAAGTTTGGCACGATAAAGAGCAGGGCGATGACGCCAAGCAAAATCAGTTGCTCATAAAGCCCGCAAAAGACTCTTCGCCAGAATCCCGGCGAAGGGAGCGCGGTCAGGGGTGTATCGATTGAACTGTTGATGCCAGTCGATGCTTTTATTCCTGCCTCAGCAGTCATGCGCCCTCATCCTTTTTTGGGGCTGCAGCTGGCGTTACCGAGGGTGTGGCAGGTGGCCTAGCTTGTAAGGCGGGCGAATTTGCCGCGGTTGGCTTTTTCTTTTTATCCTCTTTAGCCGCTAGTTTTTTCTTCTCTTCGGGGCTCAGTTGTTGGTAGGCTTGCCATGCAGTTGTTTTTTCCTCTGCGGGGAAGCGTAAGCTACTCAAATAATTGTCACGCGCAATGCGTCGATCCTTTTGGGACAGCTTTGCCCAGTCGTTCATGCGTAATTGCAGACGCTCTTGGTCGACGGTTTTCATTTTCGGATAGAGGTTCGCTACCTGAATCCACTTTTGACGACGTTCGTTTGAGAGGTAACTCCAGTCTTCCTCAAGCGGAGCCAGAATGCGTTGCTGCACTGGGCTCAAATTCTCCCAATTGCCACTGTGTTTAGCTGCGCTCACTGCTGCCGTGGGCGGTGCATTTTGCGCCAGTGCGGGGTTGGAGGGGGCGAGCATTGGAATCATAAACATCAAGCCCAGCGCCAATAGCCCGCGTAAGAGCGGTACTGGTACGTGTCTGAAATGGGGTGGGCTTGGGCGGTACATTTTATAAATTAGGAAGGGCTAACAGCGCTTTCTGCCTCTTCTGTGTCGATGGTTTTCAGTTCGCTTTTGGCGTGACTGCTTAATTTTAAGAATGCCAGAAAACCGCTATCCATGTAGGCGTCGGGTGGAACGTCATCCGTTAGCAGGGCTACATCGACCGCAGCAATATCGTTAATACGGGATTCTTGCTGCCAATCGGCAATGGCAATGAGACCAAAGATCAGTACTAAAAAGGGCGCCATCCAGCCCAAGCGCGCCCAAGCGGATGGGTTCTCTGAAAAATGACCGCCATTGGCTAAGCTGAAGCGTTTATTGGTGACTGGGGTAGCAAATGGCACCGTTTCCACTTTGCGGGCAGCTAAGGCCGTCAGGCGTGCCTCGTAAAGTCGATCCGTTACGCGGCTTGGTAATTGGCGGATGCTTTCGTTCAAGAGTGCGCGTGCTGCTATGCCAATCCGGTCCAGTTCATACGGGACTGGTTCTATTAGGGGATCGTGCTTGCGGCTCATAAGGAAATTCCTTTTAATTTCAATGCATTAGCTAAGGTTTGACTAGCTCGGGAGCAGTGGGTCTTCACGCTACCCTCACTGCAACCCATAATATGGGCGGTTTCAGCAATACTCAGTTCATCCCAATAACGCATTAGGAAGGCCTCTCGTTGACGGGCTGGTAATTTTGCTATTTCAGCCTCAAGACTACGCAGGAGTTGCTGTTGTTCAAGCTTTTTTGCACCATCTTGGTGAATTTGGCTGTCGTCATCTGCCTCCAAGTGCTCTAGGGGATCAAAATCATCGCCATCATCGGTTTTTTTGCTAAAGCCCGAAAACAGGGTGACCCATGCATTGCGGACTTTTTGTCGCCGAAACCAATCATGAATGCGGTTTTGTAAGATTCTAGTAAAGATTAATGGCAGTTCCGAGCTAGGGCGATCCCCATATTTCTCGGCCAGTTTAATCATGGCATCTTGTACGATATCCAACGCGGCGTCCTCATCGCGAACCGCGTAAACGGCCTGCTTAAACGCCCGTTTTTCGACGCTGCTCAGAAAATCAGAGAGTTCAGGGGCGGATGCCATGCAAAAAAGTGGATATCTCGTTTGGTAAGAATGCGTTCATTCTAGGGTATTGCTTTACAATCTTAGGTTCACTAGCTAGAAACCCATCCAAGAAGTGGCTTTTTTTCTGGTTCCAGCGCCGTTCGAACTCGGGTCACGAGCACGAGACAGAACAGCCTAAACAATTTTTTGCCGAAAATTGCAAAGGACAACACAATATGAATACCAGTAGCGCCGAATTTTTAGCCTCGAAGGCTGAAGCCTCCCAAATCCCCGTTAAAAACGGACCTGAAATGATTGGTGCCGAAATGCTCGTCCATGCATTGCATGCTGAGGGTGTTGAGTACGTTTGGGGTTATCCAGGAGGGGCAGTACTTTTCATCTACGATGAGATTTACAAACAAGATAAGTTTGAACATATTTTAGTAAGGCATGAGCAGGCGGCGGTTCACGCTGCCGATGGGTATGCGCGTGCTACGGGCAAGGTTGGTGTTGCGCTGGTGACTTCGGGCCCTGGCGTTACTAATGCCGTTACTGGTATTGCGACCGCATATACCGACTCCATCCCGATGGTGATCATTACAGGTAACGTGCCAACCTATGCGATCGGTGAAGATGCCTTTCAAGAGGCGGATACCGTAGGCATCACACGCCCCATCGTGAAGCACAATTTTTTAGTAAAAGACATTAATGATTTAGCGCTGACGCTCAAGAAAGCCTTTCACATCGCGCAAACAGGCAGGCCGGGGCCGGTGTTGGTGGATATTCCGAAGGATATTTCCGCAACCAAAGGGCAGTTTATCTATCCCGAAGAGTTGACGATGCGTTCGTACAATCCCGTTTTGCGTGGTCATAGCGGTCAAATTCGGAAAGCCGTTTCCTTACTTCTGGAAGCAGAGCGACCATTCATTTATACCGGTGGTGGCGTCATTTTGTCGGATGCGGCTCCAGAGCTGAAGGCCTTTGCCGATTTACTGGGATACCCGGTTACCAATACCTTGATGGGATTGGGCGGCTTTCCAGGAACTAGCCCTCAGTTTGTGGGCATGCTTGGGATGCACGGCACCTATGAAGCCAACATGGCGATGCAACACTCGGATGTGTTGATTGCGATTGGTGCTCGTTTTGACGATCGCGTGATTGGTAATACGGAGCATTTTGCGAGCCACCCAAGAAAAATCATTCACATCGACATTGATCCCTCGGTAATTGCCAAACGCGTGAAGGTTGATGTGCCCATCGTCGGTAATCTCAAAGAAGTGCTGGTTGAAATGACTAGCCAAATTCAGGCAGCAGGACCTCTCAAAAATAAAGCGCACCTCGCTAAGTGGTGGGAGCAGATTAATGAGTGGCGTAAAAAAGATTGCCTCAAATACGATCGTGACTCGCAAATTGTCAAGCCACAGTATGTGGTTGAAAAATTATGGGAGCTCACAGGCGGCGATGCGTTTATTTGTTCCGATGTGGGTCAGCATCAAATGTGGGCCGCGCAATTTTATAAATTTGACAAACCACGTCGTTGGATTAATTCAGGCGGTCTTGGCACCATGGGCGTCGGCTTGCCCTATGCCATGGGCATTAAGAAAGCCTTTCCGGATCAAGATGTATTCACCATTACGGGTGAGGGCTCGATCCAGATGTGTATTCAGGAGCTCTCGACCTGTAAGCAATACAACACCCCAGTCAAGATTGTTTCTTTGAATAATCGCTATTTGGGTATGGTGCGCCAGTGGCAAGAGCTGACCTATAACCGCCGCTATTCCAGCTCCTACATGGATTCCTTGCCTGACTTTGTCAAGCTTGCTGAAGCCTTTGGGCACGTGGGAATGCGTATTGAGAAAAAGGCGGATGTTGAGCCTGCCCTAAAAGAGGCTATTCGCCTAAAGGATCGCACTGTTTTTATGGATTTCCAAACGGATCCCGAGGAAAACGTATGGCCAATGGTTCAAGCCGGCAAGGGTATTACTGAAATGCTTTTAGGTAGTGAGGATCTGTAATGCGTCACATTATTTCTGTATTACTGGAGAATGAGCCGGGCGCATTATCCCGTGTGGTTGGCTTATTTTCCGCACGCGGTTACAACATCGAAACACTCAGCGTTGCGCCAACCGAAGATCCATCCCTGTCGCGCATGACAATTGTGACGATTGGCTCTGAAGATGTGATTGAGCAAATTACTAAACACCTTAATCGTTTGGTTGAGGTAGTGAAGGTATTTGATTTGACCGAGGGGCCACACATCGAGCGTGAACTCATGCTGATCAAGGTGCGCGCCGTTGGTAAAGAGCGGGAGGAGCTCAAACGCACTACGGATATTTTCCGCGGTCGCATTATCGATGTGACCGATAAGAGCTACACCATCGAGCTGACTGGCGATGGCGCTAAACTCGATGCGTTTATCGAATCGATTGATCGCACCTCCATCTTGGAGACCGTTCGTTCTGGTGGCTCTGGCATCGGGCGTGGCGAGCGCATTCTGAAAGTGTAGTGTGCAGTAAAAAATTACCACCAATAACAAATTAACCCATTTATTACGAATCAAACATAAGGAAATAGCATGAAAGTTTTTTACGATAAAGACGCTGATTTATCCCTGATTAAAGGCAAAAAAGTAACCATCATTGGCTATGGTTCGCAGGGTCATGCGCATTCATTGAACTTAAATGATTCGGGTGTAAAAGTAACCGTTGGTTTGCGTAAAGATGGTGCTTCATGGAAAAAAGCGGCAAACGCCGGTTTGACCGTGAAGGAAGTCGCTGAAGCGGTAAAAGATGCGGATGTCGTGATGATGCTTTTGCCAGATGAGCAAATTGCCGAAGTGTATAAAAACGAAGTACACAGCAATATTAAGCAGGGCGCTGCTTTAGCTTTTGCGCACGGCTTTAATGTGCATTACGGTCAAGTGCAGCCACGCGCTGATTTGGATGTCATCATGATTGCCCCAAAGGCGCCAGGACACACCGTACGCGGCACCTATAGTCAAGGCGGCGGCGTCCCCCATTTAATTGCGGTATACCAAGATAAATCGGGCTCCGCGCGTGATCTTGCTTTGTCCTACGCTACGGCGAATGGCGGCGGTCGCGCTGGCATTATCGAGACTAATTTCCGTGAAGAAACCGAAACCGATTTATTTGGTGAGCAGGCTGTGTTGTGCGGCGGTACCGTTGAGTTGATCAAGGCTGGATTTGAGACCTTGGTCGAGGCGGGTTATGCCCCGGAGATGGCTTACTTTGAGTGCTTGCATGAGCTCAAATTAATTGTGGATTTGATCTACGAAGGCGGCATTGCCAATATGAACTACTCCATCTCCAATAATGCGGAGTACGGTGAGTATGTGACAGGCCCACGCATTGTTACGGAAGACACCAAGAACGCGATGCGTCAGTGCTTAAAAGACATTCAGACTGGCGAGTATGCCAAGAGCTTTATTTTAGAAAACAAGGCCGGAGCTCCAACCTTGATTTCCCGTCGCCGCCTCAACTCCGAGCATCAAATTGAAATCGTGGGCGAGAAATTGCGTGCGATGATGCCTTGGATTGCAAAGAATAAACTCGTTGATCAGTCTAAGAACTAAATTTATCTACTGTAAAGGCGTACGTACTGATGATGTATCCGCACCCCATTATTGCTAAAGAAGGCTGGCCATATCTGGCAGTAGTTGGGGTGGCAACCTTGCTAGTCCAGCATTACGCTGGATTTATCTGGGCCTTGCCGCTTTGGATCATTTTCTTTTTTGTGTTGCAGTTCTTTCGCGATCCCCAGCGCATTGCTCCGCTCGGGCGTGATTTTGTATTGTCTCCGGCTGATGGTCGGATTGTGGTGGTTGAAAAAACCCGTGATCCTTATGCCAATCGTGAAGCAATCAAAATTAGTGTTTTCATGAACGTCTTCAATGTGCATTCCAATCGCTGCTCAGTGAATGGTCTGATTCGAGAAATTCAATATTTTCCAGGTCAGTTTGTAAATGCCGCCCTCGATAAAGCCTCTACTGAGAATGAGCGTAATGCTGTCATCATTGATGCCAATGGCCAAACCGTGACCTTAGTGCAGGTGGCAGGCTTGATTGCGCGCCGAATTTTGTGCTACATCCACGTGGGCGAGCATGTTAAACGGGGTTCGCGCTATGGATTTATTCGTTTTGGCTCACGCGTTGATGTGTATCTGCCTTTGACGGCGGAGCCGCTAGTCAGTGTTGGCGAAAAGGTCTTTGCTACCAATACCGCTTTGGCACGTTTGCCGGGTCTGGATTGATTCCCCTGATTGATCAGAATAAATAGGAACTCCCTTTGACACCATTTCGCCGCCGTAATCGCCTGGATCGAAACCGAATGTCGCGGGCGCGTTCCCGTCAAAATCCGGAGTGGACAGAAGAGTCGTTTGAGTCGGTTGATTTTGAGTCTGAGGACGCCGAGGTCGAGCCTCCGCGTGCGCGCAGTAAAGGGATTTATTTGCTGCCAAATGCGTTTACAACCGCCGCCTTGTTTTGTGGATTCTTCGCCATTGTTCAGGCAATGAATCACCAGTTCGAAACCGCCGCTATCGCCATCTTTGCCTCTTTGGTTCTGGATGGAATGGATGGCCGAATTGCGCGGATGACGAATACGCAAAGCGCTTTTGGAGAGCAATACGATTCTTTAGCGGATATGGTTTCATTTGGGGTTGCGCCTGCTTTAGTTGCTTACGAATGGGTGCTGAAGGATTTTGGCAAATGGGGTTGGCTTGCTGCCTTCACCTATTGCGCAGGCGCGGCTCTGCGCTTAGCCCGCTTTAACGTCAATACGGGCGTGGTCGATAAGAAATTTTTCCAAGGTCTGCCAAGCCCTGCGGCAGGCGCCTTAATTGCAGGCTTTATTTGGCTTGCGGATGACAATAAGATTCCGGTGCGCGATAGCGCAATCCCCTGGGTTACTTTCTTGATTACGATTTATGCGGGTCTCACCATGGTTTCTAATGCGCGTTTTTATAGTGGTAAAGCCTTGGATATTCGTTACCGTGTGCCATTTGGCGTAATGGTGCTGATGATTTTGACTTTTGTTCTGATCTCCTCTAATCCCCCCTTAACTCTCTTTGGCATCTTTGTTATTTACGCTATTTCGGGTTATGTGATTTGGGCTTGGGAGCGCATGACTGGTCGCAAGCTGAGTTAAATGGCGCGCTTTGCTCTTTCGGCAACCCCATTTTGCTATTTCATGTATATTAGAAACATGTTTATGAATATGTCTCGTTTAAGCCAGTTACTTCTTCTAGCACTAAGCCTTCGGCTTGGGGCGGGTAACGCTTAGTTGATGAAATCGCAATAACTCATTAACCAGACATACCGGCCCCAGCAGATTGCTGGGGTTTTTCTTTTGTGGCGCGCAGTTTGAGTTGGTCCGTTTGATACTTATAAAATAGCCGTAGTTGATTGGAGAGCAGTGATGACAGACAAATTAATCATTTTTGATACCACCTTGCGGGATGGCGAACAGTCGCCGGGGGCCTCGATGACCAAGGACGAAAAAGTCCGTATCGCACGTCAGTTGGAGCGCCTTAAAGTGGATGTGATTGAAGCGGGCTTTGCCGCCAGTTCAGAAGGGGATTTTGATGCTATCTCTGCGGTTTCGGCTGCCGTAAAGGATTCCGTTGTGTGCTCATTGGCGCGCGCCAATGAAAATGACATTACACGCGCTTCCGACGCCCTTAAGGCTGCCAATGCCAAACGTATCCATGTGTTCTTGGCAACGAGCCCATTGCATATGGAAAAGAAATTGCGCATGACGCCCGATCAGGTGTTTGAGCAGGCAAAAAAATCAATCCGGTTTGCGCGTAATTTGGCTGCCGACATTGAGTTCTCTCCAGAGGATGGCTATCGCTCGGAGATGGATTTTTTGTGCCGCGTGCTGGAGGCGGTGATTGCCGAAGGGGCAAGCACCATCAATGTGCCCGATACCGTCGGCTATGCAGTGCCAGAGCTCTATGGTGAATTTATTCACACCTTGCGTACCCGTATTCCGAATTCCGACAAAGCCATTTGGTCGGTGCATTGCCACAACGACCTGGGCATGGGTGTGGCGAACTCCTTAGCGGGCGTGAAGATTGGTGGGGCGCGGCAGGTCGAGTGCACCATCAATGGCTTAGGGGAGCGTGCCGGCAATACCGCCCTTGAAGAAATTGTTATGGCGCTGCGTACCCGCAAAGATTATTTTGATTTAATGGTGGGGATTGATGCCACTCAGATCGTCCCCGCATCCAAGCTGGTTTCGCAAATTACCGGCTTTGTGGTGCAGCCTAACAAGGCGGTAGTCGGCGCCAATGCATTTGCCCATGCCTCGGGCATCCATCAGGACGGCGTATTAAAAGCGCGCGATACCTACGAAATCATGCGCGCTGAAGATGTGGGCTGGTCGGCTAATAAGATTGTGCTGGGCAAATTATCGGGCCGCAATGCCTTTAAACAGCGTTTGCAAGAGCTGGGTATTACGGTCGAGACCGAAGAAGAGCTCAATGATGCGTTTTCTCGCTTTAAAGCTTTGGCGGATCAAAAGTCGGAGATTTTTGATGAAGACATTATTTCCATTACGACCGGTTCAGCCTCAGCAGAAGAGAGTGAGTTTTATCGCTTTGTATCCTTAAGTCAGCACTCTGAAACCGGCAAACGACCCAGTTCGAAAGTGGTGTTCCAGATGGGCGGGGAGAAAATGAGCTCGGAAGC
>JAUYRJ010000002.1 GCA_030696845.1 Polynucleobacter sp. | reverse complement strand
AGATATTCGTTTTGGACGGTATTTTTCATGATGAATTTGGCGCTTATCCTAAAGGCAGCTGGATTCGCAGCCCCCGCTTTAGTAAGCATGCTCCATTTACCCAATCCGAGGGCGCTTTAATTTACGTTAAGGTGGGTCATTTGGGTCTCTTTAATCAGCCACTTCAAACCAATTGACGCTATCTGGGGCTGCTGAGTGCAATTCTGGGACCTGATTTGATCTAAATCAGACCCCGGTTGATTATTTAATGCAAAATGAATTTTTGCAAAGGAATGTCTATGTCATTTAATCATGCAGTTATCTGGATCGACCACCGTGAGGCGCATCTTATTCACTTCAGTCCAGAAGCGTACGAAAAAGAGCTCATTAAAACAAAATCCAGCCATTCTCATCTCCACCATAAAAGCGGCTCAGCAAGCGGCACTCATGCGGTTTCGGATCATGGCTATTTGCATGCAGTGGTAGAGGCTGCCGCTAATGCGCGGGAAATCCTAATAGTGGGTCCCGGCTCGGCGAAACTGGAATTGATGAAGCACATCACTAAGCATGATCATGCCTTGCTGGAAAAAATAGTTGGCGTTGAAACGGTCGATCATCCGTCTGATGGTCAGTTACTTGCCTTTGCGAAAAAATACTTTATCAAGATCGACAATATGAAGGGCGACAGCGTGATCGGCTGATTTTCGCTTGATCGGCTTGCCCTAAATCAACTGACTTGGCCAAACCCCTCGGCGCTCCGCGACAAAGCCGAGGGTCACGCCTTCTCCTTGGAACACTTCCTGCGTTGAATCTTTTCACGTCTCCAGCTCCATCAACACCTTAATAAAGTGTTTGTGAAACTGGGTTTAGCTCAAATCATTTTTTTGTTTCACAAAAGTAGAGCCGAAAAAGAGTAAATATTCGAGTATCTAGCCAATCATGGCGTATTTTTTACGTCATCGATTACTTAAGCTTGTGTAGGAGAGTACAGATTATTACGTGGGACAGTACCTGAATACCCTTCTAAAAATCCTATGCATAGAAGATTCAAGGTATTTTGGGCAAGCGTAATGCAGCTAATGCAGTCTTAAAAACACAAATTAACCGTCAATTTTGTTGAATATTTTTGCAATTCGTGACGACTCAAACAGCGTTTTAATCGCAAACCATGTTCTTGCAATCAAAAACTTTTTAATCCACGTCTTTACAGATTGATTTTGCTCCGCACGGAGTAGCTTGGTTGGATCACTACTATTAAAGCGAGCAAAGTAAAAAAACCTCGGTCAATGGTAATGCGGAGACATAAAGCACGTGGCTTTGCTGGCCGAATAATAAAGATCGTGATTATCTTAATTCGGGCATTTAGGGGATTGATGCATGATGCGTTCGCAATGCGAATGCATTGCTACCAGTCACCAGACTCCATACTCCATACTCCAATCACCAATCAATCAATACGATGGAGGTAAAGCGTATAGATCGCTTATCGGTGTAGTCCTCCAGACCTTCTCCTTTTTCGCTTGACTGGGCTCTTGCGTTTGCGGAACTGAATCAGGTACGATTCGGTGCATGATCAATTATTTCAATGTCAAGACCCTTGCGGACAGCGTCACCTGGAATACGCTCAGCTACAAATGCGGCGCTGTATTTTTGCTGGCGGTAGCGACTTTGGGTTTTGGGCTGGCACACGCAGACAGCCGAGCTGGCATCGATCGCCAAGCATCTTCCGTCTTGAATCAATTCAGTATCAGCGCAATCCATTGAAAGGGAGTCCCTGGGATGTCTTTGCCTTTGGAAGTGATTAGTCAATTGCAAGCCTTGCTAGGCGATCGCTTTAGCTTGGCAAAGGCGGTGCGCGATCAGCACGGCCGTGATGAATCGCCTTATCCCGAAATAGCCCCAGATGCCGTGGCGTTTGCGTGGACGAATGAAGAGGTTGCTGGTGTAGTTCAGTTATGTAATGCGCATCGTGTGCCAGTAGTGGCGTATGGTGCCGGGTCCTCCTTAGAGGGACATGTCTTGGCGATTCAGGGTGGAATATGCCTCGATTTGAGTCATATGAATGCCATTTTGGAGCTTGCGCCCGATGATTTCTTGGTGACTGTTCAGGCTGGTGTGCTGCGCAAGCAACTCAACCAAGAAATCAAAAATCAGGGATTGTTCTTTCCGGTAGACCCCGGGGCGGATGCCACTATCGGCGGTATGTGCGCCACGCGAGCCTCGGGTACCAATGCCGTTCGCTACGGCACCATGCGGGAGAATGTCGTGGCTTTAACGGTAGTCACGTCTAGTGGCAAGATTATTCGTGTGGGCTCGCGCGCACGCAAATCGGCTGCTGGATATGACCTCACGCGACTTTTGATTGGCAGTGAAGGCACGCTGGGCGTCATTACGGAAATTACCTTAAAGCTCTACCCCTTACCAGAGGCAATTTCTGCGGCAACCTGCGTCTTTCCATCGGTGAGTGCTGCGGTTCAGGCCGTGATTGCCATTATTCAATATGGCATTCCGATTGCGCGAGTCGAGTTAGTTGATGAGACTGCGATTACGGCGATTAATCACTATTCCAAGCTGAGTCTGGAGCAAAAGCCTACTTTATTTTTCGAGTTTCATGGATCGCCACTGGGCGTACAAGAGCAATCTGAAAATACCCAAGCGATCTGCGCAGAATACAGCGGCAGTGGCTTTGAGTGGTCTGCCAATCCGGAAGATCGAACTAGGCTCTGGCAAGCTAGGCACAATGCCTATTACGCCTGTCTACAATTGCAAGCCGGAGCGCGCATCCTCAATACCGATATTTGTGTGCCGATTTCCAAGTTAGCGTATTGCATTGATCGGGCTCGCGATCTGCTAAGCCAATCCTATTTAAAGAGCGCCATACTGGGCCACGTAGGCGATGGTAACTTTCATGCTTTGATCATTATTGACCCCAATCGCGTCGAAGATATGCAGGAAGCAGAGCGCTTAAATCACTGTATTGTGCAAGATGCCTTGAGTGTCGGCGGAACATGCACGGGTGAGCATGGGGTTGGCATGCATAAAATTCAATTTATGCTGCAGGAGCATGGCGCTGATGCGATTGAATGCATGCGCGCAATCAAAGCCGTATTTGATCCCAACAACATCCTCAATCCAGGAAAAATGCTACCTGCCCAGCCTCTATGAAGTTACCCGGCACCCATGTATCTAGTAAGCCCGCCTTCTTGGCTGCTTGATAAGATGCCGCACTCTAAAATAAACAACAGAAAATTCCACTTTCAAAATATTTACTTAAATGGGGGTATTACAAATTCAATAGCTTGTTTACCCAAAAAGTAAGTGCGCTAAATCCTTCCAAGCTTTAGAAGGGTATTCTTAGCAATAAAACAACTCAAAAATGACTTAAAAACACCATGTTCCTGCTATAATGCCATCATGCGGCATGAAAATAGAATACAGTAAAAGACAGTGTTGAAAGGGGAAGTGATATGGGCGCAGCAGTTTTAGACCATCAAGTCGTTAAATCAATTGGTGCAAGCGGTCAGATTTCTCTTGGGAAAGAGCACGCTGGAAGAAAAGTGCTTGTTGAAAACCCAGAGCCAGGTGTTTGGGTTATTCGAACAGCCACCATTATTCCCGATAACGAACGCTGGTTACATGAGCCTGCTGTGAAGAAGAGTTTTGGAAAGGCTTTGGCTTGGGCTTCTAAAAACCCAGCAAAAGAATCCAATCTTGCAGATTTAAAAGTAAAAAAGGCTCAAAGTGCGAGGCGCAAAGAACATACAGCTTGATTTAAATAATCCGGTATTTTTAGAGAGTTGGTTTGCGCTTGAAACGGCGGAAGCTGAGAGAGTTCGTTCAGCGTTTGAAAAAATACACAAGTTACCTTGGCCTGAGTTCTATAAGAGCAAAGGCTTTGAATGGGAAAAGGTAGACAGCATTCCAGCGCCCGATGGCATTGATGCGCTTTATACCTTTCGCGTAACTGATTCAGTTAGAGGAGTTGCTTATAGGGATGGCAACTATTTGCGAGTGTTACTGATTCAGCCGGATCATGATGCTACCTATGGCAAAAAGTAGATGGAGATTATTCAGTATTTCCTCAAAAAATCTACACGATCTCTTGACTCTGCAAAGAAAAAGCCCCTAAATCGCTTTAGGGGCTTTACTAATCTGGCTCCTCGACCTGGGCTCGAACCAGGGACCTACGGATTAACAGAAACCCAGGCTTGTCAAATCACCAATAAAAACAATGACCTAAAGCATTTTTTATAGTTTGTGTAATAAATCGTGTAATTGACGATTTGTAACATAAGGTTACAAAACGCATACACTCAATATTACTATTTATATGTGTTCCAGGCTAAAACGTAAGGGATGTACCGTTATTGTTTGTTGATTCCGATAGAAGTCATTAATTTATAGGCATAGGATTACCAAAACTGTTTGTCAACAAAGGCATCGTTATGTATGGCGGTCATATGATGGATTGTTAAAGTGGCAGCGGCGTTGGAATTATTGGCATCTTAGTTTCAGTTGCCTTGGTTCTGGCTATAACCGCCTTAGTAAACACCCTTTTGTTTAATAAGAGATGATCTATCTATAAGGAGAGTGGGCGCCCTATAGTGATTTCATAGGTTGCGACAACTCATTAAGAATTCCGCAATGAGCCGAGTCTTGATTGACTTGGCATAACTCACGAAGCTCTTTTAGCTGTTTCTCAAGCTGGCGCAACTCTTTTATGCGGTTAGCAACTGTTTCTATATGGGCATCAAGTAGGCTATTAACGGAGCCGCAATTTTGATCAGGCAAGTCCTTAAAGCGAAGTAGTTGCCTAATTTCATTTAAAGCCATATCTAATGAGCGGCAATGTCGAATAAAAGTGAGGCGTTGTAAATGCTGCTCGCCATAAATCCGAAAATTGCCTTCAGTTCTAGCCGGTTTTGGCAATAAACCCTCGAGCTCATAAAAGCGAATGGTTTCTACTTGAGTATCTGTGGCTTTGGCTAATTCACCGATTTTCATTTGGTTTACCTCAACAACATTAGATTTAATTATTTTAATTTCTTGACTCTATAGCTACTATAGGCTTTTTAATAGACAAATGTTAAAAATAGTTAGGTTATTGAAATGAGTCAGTGCCAGTCTTCTTGCGGCTGTTCTTCGCCTGCCACACCGCAACCATCTACATCATCTGTTGGTGGGAATAAAGCCGTCTTTCATATTGAGAATATGGATTGCCCAACGGAAGAGGCGTTAATCCGATAGAGGCTAGCTACGGTTGAAGGGATTGCGGGATTGGATTTCAACTTGATTCAACG
>JAUYRJ010000072.1 GCA_030696845.1 Polynucleobacter sp. | reverse complement strand
CCCAGCGAATCGACCACACCATCTTTTCGACTTCTTCGTTGATGGAAGAGGTGACGGCGGAGTTGCCCAAATTGCCATTGATCTTCACCCGAAAATTACGACCAATGATCATTGGCTCTAACTCGGGATGGTTGATATTCGCCGGAATGATGGCTCGCCCTGCGGCGATTTCTTGACGCACAAATTCGGGGGTGACGATTTCAGGTAGGTTCGCGCCATAGCCTTTACCGGGATGCTGCTTGAGAAGTTGGGTATAACGCGGATCTTTGCGCAACTGCTCTAGACCCATGGATTCGCGCAAGGCAACGTATTCCATTTCGGGAGTGATAATTCCTTTGCGCGCGTAATGCATTTGGCTCACGTTTGCACCCGCTTTAGCAACGCGTGGCGCGCCGATATGGGCGAAACGCAAATGCTGGGTTGCTTCGTCTTTTGATCGTGCTACGCCATACTCGGAGGTAGGGCCGGCGAGTTGTATTGTGTCGTTTCGCTCAGCAATCCAAGACTTCCGTAATGTTGGCAAGCCTTTTTCTAAATTAATCACAATATCCGGATCGCTGTAAGGTCCTGATGTGTCGTATACGGGCACTGGCGGATTAGCCACCATTTCTTTACCTACCGCAGTTGGTAATTGCTCGATCATGCGAATCGGCGCTTTGATGTCCGGGCGCGAACCTTCTAGGTAGGTCTTAGTTGATGCGGGATAGGCAAACTTTTGACCAAAGTCGCGCTCAAGACTCTTTAAGGTTGGGATTTCGGGTTTTGCGGGCTTTGCTTTTGTTTCGGTGGTGCTCATATCCATCTCCTAACTGATTATTCGATGGACGAAACCGGGTACCGGTTTTGATGACACTCCCCACGCCAGCATTATCTGGATCGGGTTATAGGGTCTTTCTCAGCGCCACCAACATGGAGGGCACCCCTGTTTCATCCTTGTGGGCTTATTTAACCATGAATTCAGGGCTCATGTTGTGACCTGCGTCAAATTTTTACGACTGACGCCTGAATTACCAATAATTGCTATTTATTGCAGCGCAAAATGAAATCAGCCGTAACCAAGGCAGCATCACTTGTAAATTCATCCGCGAGGATGCGTGCCGCCGCCTCGCCATAGGAAACTGCAATAAAACCCGCAACCTCCCCATCGTGATTGCTGGGCACCAGGTGATTGGGTAGCTCTAGATCGTAAATAAAGAGGGCTTCGTCATGAAATCCCAGGGGAGGATCGGGTCTGCGCATGTGGATTTTGCCAGACGGTCTGATCTCATCAGCGATTGCAGGTGGAATTCCGGCCTCCTCCCAGAGCTCTCGGCGGGCGCAAACCCACGGCGTTTCATCCGCTGAAATGCCGCCGGCACTCAGGTTGTCGAGCCTACCGGGATCAATACTTTTGTTTTCACTACGGCGACCAAGCCAAATGCGACCATCAGGAGTGTGGCCGTTGACATGAATGGCCATGCTTTTGAGGCCAAACGTTCGAAAAGCTGCCCGTTCCAACTGGAAAAGTGCGTGCCCTTGGGCATCTATATAGGCAAAGTGTTCATTGCGCCAGCCCGGAATAAAGCCGCCAGAATGCATTCGCTGCGCAAGCAGTTGCATTGCATAGCTCAGTTGCTTTGGTTTAGCGCCATCAATCAGCAGTCGATGTTGTTCTAAGTGAATCCCCGGTATGGGAGTTGCCTCGAGGGCTTGCTTCAGGTAGTGCCAAAAGTCAGGATGCAAGTGACCGACAACCTGAAATGGACTCTCGTTCGTTGCTAAAGCAAGGTAAATGGGCACGTATTCCGTTGGAACGGATCGCGCTGTATTTTGAAGCATTTCTTCAAGGGCGGCGAGGGTACCAGCGGTAAGCGTATTCATCAGCCAAAGTGTAAGAGAAAAAAATGAGGTCTGTAATGCATGGGAATGTCATTTTGCGGAAAGACTAGCAACACTAAACCCAAAAAAAACAGATCAATTAGGAAAAGCACTAAGTTATAAAAACAAAAGTCAATTAAAAAAACAGAATAAAAACGAGGCAATTCATCCTGCTTAATTTTTGAGCAGTCTAGATCGCTCTATAAAAATTCAATACTTACGATCAATTTCCGCAATTTATCCACATAAACTGTGGATAACTTTTTCCTAAATAATTTTATTGACAAGCGCGCTTATTTAAAAAACCCCTACCAATTTGCAAGGCATCGATTGCTTGACTGTGGTCCCGCCGACAGGAATCGAACCTGTATCCCACGCTTAGGAGGCATGTGCACTATCCATTGTGCTACGGCGAGTTCAAAATTGGTATTGCATCCAGTGTTACTCGTCCATTATCCACGGATCACCAGCCGCACATTGCCCACAGCATATTGGTCAGCGCAACCATGCGCGCTGGTTCAAAGTAACTGAAAAAAACAAGGAATAATATTGCCAGCACAAATGCGTAAATCAAATATGCTTTTAAAAAGGGCGGGGCTGTTTTCATATCAGAATAGTAAGTGTGCTTATGCGTAGAGTGTGCGATCAAGCGCATGCTCTCGGATCGGCAGATTGATAAGCGCAGCAAAGGCTCCTAGGGCGATAGCGATCACCCAGACCATATCATAAGAGCCGGTTTGATCATATAGGTATCCGCCTAAATAGGCTCCACAAAAACTGCCTAACTGGTGCGAAAAAAAGACCAGGCCGGAAAGCATACTGAAGTATTTGACTCCAAAAATCTGCGCGACGATGGCATTCGTTAGCGGTACGGTTGAAAGCCATAAAAATCCCATCACGGCTGCAAAGAGGTAAGTGGAAAGCGGACTAATGGGCGCCAATATAAAAATCGCAATAGCGATTGCTCGGCTGAAATAAATACCAGAAAGTAAATACCGCTTTGGAAAGCGCTGCCCTAATACGCCAGCATAAAAGGTGCCAAAGACATTAAAGAGCCCGATGATCGCAAGCGCGGAACTTGCAACTGTAGGGGAGCTAAGCGCTGGAGTGGATTTTGCGGCATCAGCAAGGTAGGGTGCGAGGTGTACAGAAATAAATACGACTTGAAACCCGCACACAAAATAACCTAGCGTGAGCAATTGAAAGCTCGGGTTGCGCGATGCCTCTTTGAGGGCCTGCGCGATGGTTTGTTCTCCCAGTTGATTAACTTGCTGAGTTGTGTTTTCTCTTAGTTTGAAAGCGATCGGTAGCATCAGGGTAGCCATCAAGCCCAGCAATAGCAGCGCATCGGATGCCCCAAACTGATTAATTAAACTTTGTTCAACTGGAATCATTAAAAACTGGCCAAATGATCCCGCCGCCGCCGCAATACCCATTGCCCAAACCCGCTTTTCTGCGCTTACATTGCGCCCCAGGATGCCGTAAACCACGCTGTAGGTTGTTGCGGTTTGGGCTAGGCCAATCAGCAGGCCGCCTGCCATCGTGAAATTGAACGCATTGCTGGATATGCCCATCCCAATTAGGCCCAGAGCGTAAAGGATGCCGCCTACAACCATGACCCGAAAAGCACCAAATCGATCTGCTAACGCACCGGTTACCGGCTGTAAGGCGCCCCAAATGAGGTTTTGTAATGCAATGGTGAGGGCAAAGGTTTCGCGATCCCAGCCGTTGGCAGCAGTGATCGGCAAATTAAATAAGCCAAAGCCATGCCGAATGCCCATGGATAGGGTAACCAGCAGCCCGCCATAAATCAGAACCTGCTTTAGTGAAAGCGACGCTCCGCTGGGAGTTGGTGGCATGGCGTTAAGGCTAAATGACTCGCTTTAAGCGTAATTCAGCAATTTGCTGCGCGCTCATGCCAAGCCGCTCGCTCAAAACCGCATCGGTATGTTGACCGAGTGTGGGTGGTGGTAGCCTTACCTCAACCGGCGTTTCAGAGAGTTTCATTGGGCTGGACACCAGTTTCATCGTTCCCGCTGTTGGATGGGGCACATGCAATTCAATGCCGCGTGAAACCACTTGCTCGTTGGCAAACACTTCACCTAAGTCATTGATCGGACCGCATGGGACATTTTCTTTTTCCAGGGTTTTGATCCAGTCATCCTTGGTCTTCGTTTTGGTCATCTCGGTTAAAAGTGGGACTAAGGTAGTCCGGTGCGCAACTCGAGAAGGATTGTCAGCAAAGCGAGGATCATCGGCAAGATGCTCTTGACCGCCTGCTTTAACAAATTGGCGGAACTGCGTGTCATTGCCAACCGCAATGATCATCCAGCCATCGGACGTTGGAAAGGTTTGATAGGGAACAATATTGGGATGCGCATTACCCCAGCGGGTTGGGGGGACGCCAGTGCATAAATAGTTGCTGGAAATATTGGCCATGACTGCAATTTGGGTGTCAAGTAATGCCATATCAATATATTGACCGAGGCCAGTACGGTCACGATGAATGACGGCGGCCAAGATGGCGGAGCTTGCATACATGCCTGTAAACAGGTCGACAATCGCTACTCCGGCTTTTTGGGGGCCGCCTCCCGGAAGGTGATCCGCCTCTCCGGTCACGCTCATGAAGCCGCCCATGCCTTGAATAATAAAATCGTAGCCAGGCCGCTGCGCATAGGGCCCAGTTTGGCCAAAGCCAGTAACAGAGCAATAAATCAGGTTGGGTTTAAGTTGTTTTAGGCTTTCGTAATCCAGCCCATATTTTTTTAGCTGACCAACTTTATAGTTTTCGATCACCACATCGGACTCCAAGGCCAGTTGGCGAATAATCTCCTGACCCTCGGGTGTGCTGATATCGACCGTAATCGAGCGTTTATTGCGGTTAATGGAAATGAAGTAGGCCGCCTCTTCGGTATCGTCCCCCTGTGGATTTTTGGCGAAGGGAGGGCCCCAGTGGCGCGTATCGTCACCCGCCCCAGGACGTTCAACTTTGATGACATCGGCACCTAAATCGGCAAGATTTTGTGCGCACCACGGCCCAGCGAGGACCCGACTTAGATCTAAAACGCGAATATGACTTAATGCTCCCATGGCTCAATTTTGGCATGGAAGCGTAAAAAAAGACCCAAACTACGTCTCCGCATGGCAAAAATGCCGATATGAGCCCCTTTTGTTTGAAAAAAATCAGGGGAATCCCAGACATGACTACAATTTCTGCGCATGGCAACCCGTAAAACTTCCGAATACAGCGA
>JAUYRJ010000036.1 GCA_030696845.1 Polynucleobacter sp. | reverse complement strand
ACCGATCGCGGCATGATTTGCGGCAGCCCCGCCATGCTCAAAGAAACCTGCGCCATGCTGGACGCCAGGGGCTTTACTGTCTCCCCCAGCCTGGGGCAACTCGGAGACTATGTCTTTGAGCGGGCGTTTGTGGAGAAGTAGGATGAAACTGTATTGCACTTTGTTGTTGCTCTTACTTCCTATCTTGTCGGGCTGCTCGCAAGATCAATCCAGCCTCAATTTAAAGTGCATTGGAGACCCAATTCAGTTGGGGGTGGATTTTGTTCGAGCAGGTCGAGAGGAGCGAAGGACCTATGCATTCCATAATCGAACACTGGAAGGATACGTTTGTCGCTGGAGTCAGGAGGCGATTTATTGTAGTCAAATGCAATCGGGTACTAAGTTGGATTTAGTCATTAAGCGAACGTATCCATCCATTGTCAGTGAAATACGAACGAGTTCTGGCAATCAAATGAGCCTTTTTCAAGGCAAGTGTGAGGCCAGTTTCAAATCAATCTAAGCGCACAAGAATTCATTAACCGCGGCCTATGTAGGGCATATTCGTTGCCATGATGGTCATGAATTGAATATTGGTTTCGAGCGGCAGCTGCGCCATTTGTAATACAGCTTGACCGACATGATCCACATCCATCCGCGGCTCCACTTTAGTCGACCCATCGGCCTGAATAATTCCGGCGGCCATTTTCTCCGTCATTTCAGTAGCAGCATTGCCGATATCAATTTGTCCGCAGGCAATATGAAATGGCCTGCCGTCGAGGGAAATCGATTTCGTGAGACCGGTAATCGCGTGCTTCGTCGCAGTGTAGGGCGCTGTCATGGGGCGCGGTGCATGGGCGGAGATAGAGCCGTTATTGATGATGCGGCCGCCTTGGGGGGATTGCGCCTTCATCATTCGAATGGCTTCTTGCGAGCATAAAAATGCACCGCACAGATTGCTGTTCACCGCATTCATCCACTGCTCGTAGCTTAAATCTTCCATCGGAATAGCGGGCGCGCCTGTGCCGGCATTATTAAATAGGACATCAATTCGCCCCCATTTATTTTTGAGCGCCGCAAAGAGGTTTTTCACTTCATCGGGTTTGCCAACATCGCAACTCACTGCTAAGCAGTTTTGGTCGTTGCCACCAATCCGAATAATGGCGTCTTGCAAGGCCTCAAGACGTCGACCCGTTAATACGACGTGATAGCCGCCCCCCAGTAATGCTTTGGCGGCAGCTCTACCAATGCCGGTGCCGGCGCCAGTAACAAGGGCAACGCGAAGTGGGGAGTTATTCATGATGGTCTGAAGGCAAGTTGGATAGGAAAGCCATTATCTTAGCGTGAATTTTAGCCAAAGAGACATCGCTTGGCGCCAAAGGGATTGAGCAAGGCATAATTCAAAAAAACAGAAGAATCATGAAAACCTTACAACGACTCCGCTACAACCTATACGCACTACTAGCAGCGCTACTGATGCTGATTGTCTTGGTGTTTGGCGTGCTGTGGATCTTAATTCCGCCGCCCCCTAAAACCATTGTCATGGCTACCGGGTTTACAGACGGACTCTATCAGCGTTTTGGTGAGCGCATGCAATCGGAATTGAGTAAGGAGGGGGTTGCGCTTAACCTGCGCAATAGTGGGGGTACCCAGGATAACCTGGCTTTATTGGCTAACCCCAAATCCGGCGTTGATTTGGCGATGATCCAAGGCGGCGTTGCCGATGTTCGACAGTATCCCGACTTGGTATCCATTGCGGGCATGTTCTATGAGCCTGTTTGGGTATTTTATCGAGACAATCAGTTTAAAGCGGGCGGCAACGAATTGACCTTGCTAACGCAACTTAAAGGAAAACGCGTTTCCGTCGGCAATGAGGGCAGTGGCACTCTCTCGATCGCCAAACAGTTACTCGATGCTAGCGGCCTTAAAGAATCCGATCTGGAGATGCAGCTCTTAACGCCAGCTCAAAGTCACGAGAAGTTGGCGGCCGGCACGCTCGATGCGGTTTTTATCGTAGCCGCGGCAGAAGCGCCCATTTTGAAAAAGTTCATTAACTTGCCAGGTATTCAATTAATGAACTTTGCCCAAGCGGATGCATACACCAGGGAATTTCCTTTTTTAACCAAGGTGGACATACCGCGAGGCCTTTTGAGTTTCGAGCATGATTTACCGCGCGCCAATACTCAGGTAGTGGCGGCTACAGCAACGTTGGTGGGGCGTGAAAATATCAGCCCGGCTATTGTGAGTTTGTTGCTCACCAGCGCGCAAGATATTCTGAAATCCTATTCGCGATCCCATAAGCAGGGGGAGTTTCCGTCGACGAGTGGGCTGGATTTTCCACTGCAAATGGACTCCGAAATTTACTTAAAAGATGGACCCTCCTTTTTGCATCGCCATTTGCCATTTTGGACGGCGGTATGGGTGGGCCGATTCGCGCGCGTAGCAATCCCGATTTTGGCGATCATGATCCCCTTATTTACCTACATTCCTGCCTTGCGAAACCTGGGTTTACGTATTCGGCTCTCCAAGGTATATGCTGAACTGAAAGTATTAGAGCGAAATGCCAAAGACCCCGCTCTTCGAGTTCAAAATCAGGAGGAATTGGCGGCTATTCAGGCGCGAGTCAATGCGATGAATGTATCTTCGCTAGAGTCTAAGGAGCTTTACGACTTAAAGGGCCATATCGATATGGTGCGCGAGCGGCTAAAACACGATTTGCGATGAGAATATCCACGCCTTGCCCTAAAATGAATGGGTGAACTTATTTCCCCCTCTTTCCCCTACAGAACGCCTTGCATCAGACATTCAAGATAATGGCTATGCGATTGCTTCCGCCCAATCGGTTGCTGAGCTTGCCGGCATATCGCTTGCTGACTTAAACCACCTTCATCTGCATTGGCAGGATTTGCCACGCGATCCCTATTTAAAGGATGGCGGTCGCTATCGCTTTCGGCGGCATGCCAGCTACACTGTGACGGGATCGGTTTTAGAGATGGTGCCACACCGCGCACATTGGCAGTCTTTGGATTACAACGCCCTGCATGGCGGTATTGAGCGTTGGTTCGAGCCAATTACCGATGCGCTTGCCAAAGATCCCACGTGGCAGGCCTTATTAAAAAGCATGGCTGTGTTGCTCAGCGGCTTAAAGCCAGTCAAAACGTGGTTTGTCGAGGCGCACCAGTTTCGGATTGATACGAGCGATGGTATTGGTAGGCCAACACCTGAGGGCGCGCATCGCGACGGCGTTGATTTTGTTGCTGTCTTCTTGGTGGATCGGCAAGGTATCAAGGGCGGTGAAACTCGTATCTTTGAGGTGAATACTGCAGCCGGCTTGCGGTTTACCTTAATCGAGCCATGGTCTGTGTTGCTGATGAACGATGAGCGGATGATTCATGAAACCACGCCGATTCAGCCCACACGAGCCCATGGCTACCGAGATACCTTGGTGGTGACGTTTCGCTCTAGTGGTTTTCAAGACTCGCCTAAAAACAGCCCACAATAAATTCCGATACAGCCCGTGAGTAAACTCGCTACAAAAATCAGTTGCACACCGCTGATGTTGACCGCGCAAATTTGCGCCTTGCTAGGCTTTGCTTGTTATGCGGTCACGCTGACTACCCTGCAAGATGAGTGGGGTCTGAGTAATTTTGAGTCTGGATTAATTGCCAGCGCTTTTTTCTTCGGCTATATCCTGGTAGTACCCTTAGCGACGGTATTAACCGACCGCGTGGATGCGCGCAAAATTTATTTATTGGGCGGTCTATCGGGAACTGTTGGCCTATTGGGAATGGGACTTTTTGCCGAGGGGTTTCTGACGGCATTTTTCTTTATGGCCCTAAATGGCGCCGGCTTGGCTGGTACCTATATGCCAGGCTTGAAGATCCTATCGGACCGAGTGCAGCATGGCGAGGTAACGCGTCATATTGCTTTTTACACCGCTTTTTTTGGAATTGGTGCCGGCTTATCGTATTTAATCTCCGGCTGGATTTTGGCTGGATTGGGCTGGGAGGCGGTATACGAGTGGATTGCTTTAGGTCCCTTCGCGGCTTTTCTGATTGTGCTCTTCCTGATTCCTGCCCTCGATAAGCCCGAGTGGCATGGTGCCATGAACATTCGAATCCGTGATATTTTTCCGATTCAGCAATGGAAGCAGGTACTGCAGAATAAGGAAGCATCGGGTTATATTTTTGGCTACACCGCCCACTCCTTAGAGCTATTTGCATCGCGCAGTTGGCTTGTGGCTTTCTTTGCGTTTTGTACAGCGTATACCGGTGAAGTATTTTTCTTAGCCGCCACTACCTTAGCGGGAATCATTAATTTCTTTGGGGTTCCAGCTTCGATCTTGGGTAATGAGATGGCGCTGAAATTTGGTAGGCAGAACTGGGTTTGTTTTGTGATGCTGACTAGCGCCATTTTAGGTATTGCATTGGCAAGCGCAACCGGGCAGGGTTGGTGGGTGATTGCCTTACTAGCCACAGGGCACTCTATTTTTATCATGGCTGATTCCGCTACCTTGACTGCGGGGCTCGTAACCAGCGCGCAGCCCAATATTAAGGGTGCCGCAATGGGTCTTCACTCCTTAATGGGTTTTGGGGGCGGTCTTTTAGGCCCCGCTATCTTTGGTTTCGTATTGGATTTATCCGGTTCACGTGAATCGCAGTCCGCTTGGATATGGGCCTATTTTGCTACCGTCATTTGGGGTGTTTTATTTGTGCTCTATGAGCGACGTAGCGGCTGGTCTAAACGTAAATCCATTCCACCCAAGATGTGAGCGCAATAGTGACTCGGTCATGCTATCACTGCGGCAGCGCTGTTACTGCAAAGTCCGACCTTCAGCTTGAACTTGGCGGCGCATTACGGTCTTTTTGCTGTCCTGGTTGTTTAGCGATCGCGAAGACGATTCATGGCGAAGGTCTTGATATGTTTTATGCCCGGCGTGTGCCCGGAATAAAACCAGAAGGCGAGGCCATTGAGGAGCGCATACCAGAGCGCTTATTGCCGTATAACGACCCTTTATTACTTGAGCGCTTTACTAAGCCTGCGCAAGGCCCTGCGCTCGAGACCACTTTAAAGCTCGAGAAAATTCGGTGTGCCGCCTGTGTGTGGTTGTGCGAGCATCACATCAAGCGTATTCCTGGCGTAACAGACGTGCAGATTAATTACGCCACACAAAAAGCAAAAGTAGTGTTCAATCCAGCGCAAGCAAGTTTGGCGCAATTACTGCATGAGGTTGAGCGTGTGGGTTACGGGGCTTGGCCGTTTGAGCCATCGCTGGCAATCGAAAAATCCAAAAAGGAAAGACGCCAGCTATTAACGCGCCTTGGCGTAGCGCTGCTAGGCATGATGCAGGTCATGATGTATGCGTGGCCGTCTTATGTCGGTGAGAATGACATCACATCCGAATATGGTTTGCTACTCAATTGGGCAAGTTGGGTATTAACCGTGCCAGTGATGGTGTACTCTGCCGGTCCGATTTTTCAATCGGCATGGCATAGCGTTCGCTTATTTCCGAAGAGCAAAATGCTGGGAATGGATGTGCCGATTGCGCTGGCGCTGGCGCTGGCGTTTATTGCGGGAACCATTAATTTACTCGCGGAATCAGGCGAAAGTTATTTTGACTCGATCACGATGTTCGTTGCGTTTATTTTGGGCGCGCGCTACATTGAATTGCTCGCGAGGCAAGATGCGCAAGGTGGTGCCGAGGCATTGGCAAAACAGTTACCCGCGACTTGCGAACGCTTTGTCAATTACCCCGAGACCTCACAGATTCATATTGTTCCGGTCGTGAAATGCCATGTGGGTGACTATTTGCGTATCGCGCCGGGCGCCGTTATCCCTGCCGATGGGGCGTTGATCGAGGGCGAGAGCGCCTTAGACGAATCGCTGCTTACTGGTGAAGCCAAGCCCGTGAGCAAAATAGTGGGCGATGTACTGTATGCCGGTACGCATAATGTGCAAAACGCCTTTGTAATGAAAATCATCGCCGTGGGTCAATCAACGCGCATTGCGGGCATTGCCTCCTTGCTCGATCAGGCCTTGTTGGCAAAACCCAATGTAGTGGGTCTTGCTGAAAAGTGGGCAGGGCATTTCATTTTGTTTTTATTGCTCAGCGCTGCTATATCCACATCAGTCTGGCTTTATGTTGATCCCAGTAAAGCCTGGACGGTGTTAGTGGCGGTATTGGTAGCTAGTTGCCCCTGCGCCTTATCCCTTGCGGTACCCACCGCCATGGCTGCTGCGCAGGGCGCTGTCACAAAATTGGGTTTATTAATTGTGCGCGGCCATGTCATGGAAAGCTTGGTGAAAGTCAGCGACATTGTGCTCGACAAAACCGGCACCTTAACGGTGGGTCAACCTGAGCTAAAAGAAATTCAATTATTTCGATCTGATGTGGATAAAAAAACGGCTTTTGCAATTGCTGCAGCAATGGAGGAAGGGCTAACACACCCTCTTGGCTTATCTCTATTGCGAGCAGCTGATGCGCAAGGCATTGAGCGTGCGACCCTAAATGCGCCTATTAGCAATCGATTGGGGTTTGGAATTCAGGCAGGCGATTTTGTCCTGGGTAGTCAAGCTTGGCTTGAATCAACAGGGCATATTCAATCTGCGCTAGAGCCGCAATCAGGTGAATATGGCAGCGTCTTTTTAGCTGATGCCAAAGGACTGATTGCGCGCTTTTTATTCTTGGATACGCCCAGAGCAGGCGTATCAGAATTGCTAGCAACAGCGCAGCGACGTGGTATTCGCATTCATATTCTATCGGGAGACGATGCCCTGACGGTTGCGTGGTGGGCTCAGTACTTTGGTATTACTCTCTACCAAGGCGCTAGCTCGCCAGAAGGTAAATATGCCTTTATTGAGCAATTGCAAGCGGAGGGCCGGTTTGTTTGGGCTATTGGAGACGGTATTAACGATGCTCCTTTTCTGGCTAAAGCCAATATCTCGGTAGCGGTTGGCTCGGGCGCGCCCTTGGCGGCGGCTGGTGCCGATGCGATTTTGACAGCAAGTTCCTTGGCGCCTCTAGCCAAAGCCCTCATCATGGCGGATCGAACTCAGTCTGTAATAAAACAAAATTTATTTTGGGCTTTTATTTATAACCTGGTTGCGATACCGGTAGCGATGATGGGCTGGGTGAATCCCTGGATTGCTGGCGTGGGCATGGCCTTATCTTCTTTAGCAGTTACCCTGAATGCATGGCGTTTGCGTAAGATCTGATCAGTTTTTGCTAGCGAATGGGTATCCAATTAGGCTAGACTGAGTGCATGGAAAGTCTATTTTTGCTGATTCCCTTGTCGCTCCTGCTCGTTGCCTTTTTGGCCTACATTTTTTATTGGTCGGTCAAAAGCGGTCAATTTGATGATCTCAATGGGCCTGGGGAAGCCATTTTGATGGACGACGATAGTCCCAAGACCAGCCAAAAACTCGATCCAACGCCCGATCCGAAGTCCAGCATCAAATCTCGTCATTAATCCCCTTCCGCAAAGGTCAATTCAGTCATTTTCGCAAATGATCGTAGTCCGTTTGATATAGATCAAATTGGAGTGAAGTACTTAAATTGATAATAAAAAGGCGCTATTAGGGCGCCATTTAAGGCGGTTTACCGCTCCGATCTGCATAAGGGAGAAGCCATGGGCAGCACCGTGGGAAGTTATCAAGACAACTTTAATTACAAGGTAGTAAGTCAGTTCGCCATTGCAACCATCCTCTGGGGCATTGTGGGTATGTTGGTTGGAGTCATTTTGGCGGCGCAACTGGTCTGGCCAGAAATTACATTCAATATTCCTTGGTTGAGTTACGGTCGTCTAAGGCCGCTCCATACCAATGCGGTGATCTTCGCCTTTGGTGGCAGTGCGCTATTTGCCACCTCTTACTACATCGTGCAGCGTACCTGTCAAGTACGCCTCTTTTCAGACAAGTTGGCCGCGTTTACATTCTGGGGCTGGCAATTGGTGATTGTGGCTGCCGCTATCACATTGCCCATGGGTTTAAGTACATCCAAAGAGTATGCCGAGCTAGAGTGGCCGATTGATATTTTGATTACGGTTGTTTGGGTGGTTTATGCCGTTGTTTTCTTTGGCACCATTATCAAGCGCAAGACAAAACACATTTACGTATCCAATTGGTTTTTCGGCGCCTACATCTTGACGATTGCGCTGCTGCATATCGTCAACAACATTGAAATGCCAGCTAGTTTATTTAAGTCTTACTCTGCCTACTCTGGTACGCAGGATGCGATGATTCAGTGGTGGTATGGGCATAACGCAGTTGGCTTCTTTTTAACCACCAGCTTTTTGGGGATGATGTATTACTTCATTCCGAAGCAGGCGGAGCGCCCAATCTACTCCTATCGTTTATCGATTGTTCACTTTTGGGCTTTGAACTTTACATACATGTGGGCAGGTCCGCATCATTTGCAGCACACTGCTTTGCCTGACTGGACTCAGTCTCTTGGAATGGTCTTCTCCTTGATATTGCTGGCGCCATCGTGGGGCGGCATGATCAACGGCATCATGACCTTATCAGGCGCTTGGCACAAGTTGCGCAGCGACCCGATTCTGAAATTCTTGGTGGTTGCTTTATCGTTTTATGGCATGTCGACTTTTGAAGGTTCGATGATGTCGATTAAAACAGTCAATAGCCTCTCGCATTACACCGACTGGACTATTGGACACGTTCACTCTGGTGCACTGGGTTGGGTTGCCATGATCACGATCGGATCTTTGTACTACCTCATTCCACGCTTAGTGGGACAAAAGGAGATGTACAGCACCCGCATGATTGAACTGCATTTCTGGATCGCAACCTTGGGTGTTGTCATTTATATTGCCGCCATGTGGATTGCAGGCGTGATGCAAGGACTGATGTGGCGTGCATTTGAGCCGGACGGCACCTTGACCTATAGCTTTGTGGAGTCGGTTAAAGCAACTTACCCCTTCTACGTGATTCGCTTAATTGGCGGCTTATGTTACTTAGGCGGAATGCTGCTAATGGCTTATAACGTTTATAAGACCGTGCAAAACAAGAAATTCATTGATGCGCCGATTCCAGCGCCTCTTGTCATGGCTCACTAAGGAGAGGAAAACAATGTCAAATCAACGCAAATTCTTTTCCCACGAAACCTTAGAGCGCAATGTCGGTTGGCTGATTGTGGCTACGATTGCCGTCGTGTCGATTGCAGGTCTCGTTCAAATTGTGCCGCTGTTTTTTCAGCACTCCACTACGCAGCCGACGCCTGGGGTTGTGCCATTCCCAGCGCTCAGCCTTGCTGGTCGCGATATTTACCAGCGCGAGGGCTGCGTGGGTTGCCATTCACAGCAAATTCGTACCTTACGCTCCGAGACCGAGCGCTATGGTCCGTATTCGCTCGCGGGCGAGTCGGTATATGACCATCCATTTTTATGGGGCAGCAAGCGTACCGGCCCCGATTTGGCACGCGTAGGCGGTCGTTATTCAGATGAATGGCATCGCATTCATTTACGCAATCCGCGCGATGTGGTGCCTGAGTCCAATATGCCGGCTTACCCTTATTTACAAAACGCGCCAGCGGAAGTGAGCAGCATTCAGGCGCACATGACTGCCTTGCGGAGATTGGGTGTGCCCTATACCGATGAGCAAATTGCGAATGCGCCAAAGGACTTGGAAGGCAAAACCGAGGAGGACGCCTTAATTGCCTACCTGCAAGGATTGGGCGTGCAGCGCCGTTCAACCAGCCAAGCTTTGGTTAACACTACCGCCGCCGAAGCGACGAAATAAGGGGGAACCATGATCGAATTAATTGCTCCCTACCTCTCGGCCTTATCGACGATGCTTGGTTTATTGGTTTTTTTGGGAATTGTTTGGTGGGCATGGTCTGCTAAGCGACAGCCTGCAAATCAAGAATCGGCTGAGTTGCCGTTTGACATTCCGGATGAATTTACGAAGGACAAAAAATGAGTGATTTTATTGGCGCTTATTGGAGCGTGTTCATTGCGGCAATTACCCTAATCGGAATTGTGTGGTGTGTCTGGTTACTGTCTTCGCAGCGCAAGGTAACAGTGTCGCAGGCTGCAGACGGAAGTGTTACGGACACCGGGCATGTGTGGGATGGCGATCTGCGCGAACTCAACAATCCACTGCCACGCTGGTGGGCTTGGATGTTCTTGATTTCATGCGTATTTGGTTTGGTGTATTTAGTGCTCTATCCAGGTCTTGGTTCGTATCCTGGTGTTCTGGGCTACACCACCGACAATGCTTACGTTGATTCGGTAGTGGAAGCCAATGAAGATTTAAAGCCGATCTACGCCAAGTACATGCAGTTGGATGTGCAGCAGGTAGCCGCCGATCCCAAGGCTCGCGAAATGGGTCAGCGCCTATACCTCAATTATTGCGCGCAGTGCCACGGCTCTGATGCGGGCGGCTCGAAAGGCTTTCCCAATTTAACCGACAATGATTGGCTCTATGGTGGTAGCCCCGAAATGATTAAGACGGCAATTTTGCAAGGCCGCGCTGGTGTGATGCCCGCTTACGCGCACCTCAGCAAAGATGAGATTGCGGATTTAGTGAATTACGTCCGCAGTTTATCGGGCTTGCCAGTCAACTCTGCAAAAGCGGAGCGCGGCGGCGTACTGTTCGCTGCTAATTGTGTAGCATGCCACGCCACTGACGGTAAAGGCAATACGGCGATGGGCGCGCCTAATCTCACCGATAAGATCTGGCTTTATGGCAGTACTGAGGCCACTGTTACCGAGACCTTAACCAAGGGTCGTAATGGACAAATGCCAGCGCATGAAGCCATCTTGACTCCGGAAAAAGTTCAGTTGATAGCGGCTTACGTGTGGAGCCTTACCAATATTAAAACCGATCAGGCGAAATAATAGTGGCTGAGAGTGCACCCAGTGCAAAAGTGATTCCAATCCAAACGGTAGAGGAATCACTTTATGAAGTAAGGCGCAAAATTTATCCCCGAGCTGTTTCGGGGATTTTTGCTCGCTGGAGAATTATTTTTGTCTTCCTAACGCAAATCCTATTTTATGGATTGCCTTGGCTCACATGGAATGATCGTCAGGCCGTATTATTCGATCTGGTGCAGCGTAAGTTCTATATTTTTGGACTTATTCTGTGGCCACAGGACGTCATTTATCTGACCTTATTACTGATTCTCTCAGCGCTCGGTTTATTTCTGTTTACTGCCGTTGCAGGTCGCTTATTTTGCGGCTATGCCTGTCCTCAAACGGTTTATACCGAAATCTTCATGTGGATTGAGCGTCAGGTTGAGGGGGATCGTTTTGCGCGTATTCGCCTAGATGCGCAAGAGTGGCCCTGGAACTTAAGCAAGTGGCGCATTAAGATCACGAAGCATGCTTTGTGGCTAATCGTTGCCTTTTGGACGGGCTTCACTTTTGTGGGGTATTTCACGCCCATTCATACCTTGGCGGCAGCAACGCTCAGCGCGACCTTGGGTCCATGGCAAGCCTTTTGGCTCTTCTTTTATAGCTTTGCAACCTGGGGTAATGCGGGTTTTATGCGCGAGCAGGTATGCAAGTACATGTGTCCTTATGCCCGCTTTCAAAGTGTGATGGTGGATAAAGATACTTTCTTAGTCACCTACGATAAGGTGCGTGGTGATCCTCGGGGTAGTCGGAGCAAATCCGAAGACCATGCGGCGCAAGGTTTGGGTGATTGCGTTGATTGCAGTATCTGTGTGCAGGTATGCCCAACGGGGATTGATATTCGGGATGGTCTGCAATACATGTGTATTGGTTGCGGCGCGTGTATCGATGCCTGCGACCAAGTGATGGATAAGATGCGTTATCCAAAAGGCTTAATCCGGTACACCACGGAACGCGCCATGCTCGACAGGGCTCCTCAAGAAAGCGCCATCCGGCGCATTTTCCGGCCGCGGATTATTTTTTACACCTCGGTGATTGTAGTGCTCGCATCCGCTTTTTTAATTTCATTAGCAACCCGCAATCCGCTTCGAGTCGATGTAATGCGTGACCGTGGTTCATTGGCGCGTGAGGTGGATGGCGCGCGCATTGAAAATGTCTATCGTATTCAGATTATGAATTCTTCTGAAAACGCGATGAAGATTAATGTCAAAGTAACGGGCTTACCCGATTTGCAAATCCTGACCTCGCAAGGTAGACCCATGCAAGATGTATTGGTGGAGCCATCGAGCAATCAATTAATTCCGGTACGTGTGAGTTCGGTATTGGGTGAAGTGAATCCAGGCAACTACCCAGTTCACTTTGAGATTGAGGGTGCTGAGCAAACAACACATGCGAAAGAGGTACTGCGCATTCGGGATGAGAAGTCCACATTTATTGTTCCGCGGTAATTACCGAGATAGCTAGAGGAGATCATAATGTCAAATCAAACCATACAAAAGCCTTGGTGGAAACAGTTATGGCCTTGGCTATTAATTAGCGGTCCCGCCATTGCCGCTATTGGCTGCGCCATCACGATTTGGTTAGCCTTTACGCAGGATGCGGATCAACCCATACGCGATGGCGTTGTCAAGCGCGGCTTAAAAATTGAAGCGGTTTCCAAATGAAGCTGCGCTTACTCATTTGGGTCTTATGGCCTTCTTTTCTGGTCGCCGGCATTGCAGAAGGATTGCTCTTTACTGCCGTTCACCCTGAAGAGATTTTGCTTTTTGGGGAACACCTCACGATTTCTAATGAAGGTGTATATACCATTGGGTTTTTTATGATTTGGGCTTTTTGCGCTATTTCCAGCGCTTTGACCATCTTTGTTTTACCTAAAGCGGGCGAGGGTCCAAAGATCAATGGGGATGAGGCCGACCTAATTTAGGTGCAGATTTTGATTTCTTGCGGTTGATTGGGTTTAGGGAGGCCAGCTAGCTCGCACAACCCCTCCATATCAATCAGTTTGACGTGCCGCTGTTTAATTTGAATTAGACCCGACTCGGCAAAGCGTGACAGCATCCGGCTCACGGTTTCAATTTGGATTCCGAGATAGCTGCCGATTTCTTCGCGGCTCATACGCAGATCGAATTCGTGATTCACATAGCCGCGCGCGGCAAGTCGCTCCGATAAATTGAGCAAGAAACCCGCCAAGCGTTCTTCAGCGCGCAGGCTTCCAAGGGAGAGGAGGTGGCGCTGGTCTTGCGTGAGCTCGCGACTTAAGATGCGATGAAACTGATGTTGCAAAACCGGAATCTGGCGCGCAAGGGACTCGAACTCGTCAAAACGAATGACACAGGCTTCGCTGTCCTCTAGGGCAACCGCATCGGATTGATGTTGACCTTCGCCAATCGCATCCAGCCCCAGAATTTCTCCAGGCAGATGAAAGCCGATGATTTGCAAGCGACCGTCGGGCAAAACATGCTCCGTTTTTAAGGTGCCAAAGCGGATGCTATATACCGAGCTCATCGCGTTACCATGGCGGTATAAACGCTCTCCCTTTTTTAATGAGATCCGTTCTTTTACTAGTTCATCTACTTTATTGAGATCGTCGCTGGTTAATCCAATGGGAAGGCAAAATTGCCCCAAAACGCAAGTGGAGCATTTATTAGGGAGGGTTGCTTTTGGAAAAGGGATCATCGTAATTTTATTCCAGGCATAGGTCTATTCTATTACGATGTACCTCTATTGTGATGTCTCTTGAGCGTATTTATGTTAACAACCAGTCTGCTGGTCACCATCTTTTTGAGCACCCTCGTCAGCGGCTGGCATTGCGCTTTGATGTGTGGCGGCATTGCTGCCGCTATTGAGCGCCCACGCGCTTCAGAAACCCCTCTTTTGCCTAAATCCAGCTTGGTTTACCAGCAGCTCATTATGCATTTGGGGCGTATTGCGATGTATGTGCTGCTGGGTGCGGTTGCCGGACAAATTGGTGTGGTGGTGTGGCAGCAGTCTGTTGTGCCGATTCAGAGGCCGTTGTTTGCGCTGAGCGCCCTGATTTTGATGGTGATGGCGCTGCGTTTATGGCGATATCAACAAATCAAGCCTTCTCAAGGCTGGTTGGGCTTGAAAATGGCAACACTGTGGGCAAAGTACCTCGGCAATATGGCGGGCGGTCCATCCCGTTGGTTTAGCGGCATGCTGTGGGGTTTGGTGCCCTGCGGCTTGGTGTATAGCGTGTTGCCCTTGGCTTTTTTATCCGGTAGTGCCGTGTCGGGGGCAGGCCTCATGCTGGCATTCGGGCTGGGAACGCTACCCAATTTACTCTTGATATCGCGGTTTTCCGCCAGCGTGGTGCAATTTAGCCACTATGCCTGGGTGCGGTATATTGCCATTGCTTTATTAATGGGCTCTGGGCTATTTGGCTTGTATCGTGCTTGGGTATTGCCTCAGGCCTTACTGGAAGGCGGCTTTTGTATTTCGTAATGACGACTGCTGCGCTACCGCAATAGCAATACCAGCAGCCAAGTCATTGCAATTGCATTCATTGGGGATGTGCTCCAGGAGACCACTGCGCTGAACGGTCTCAAGGGGCTGATGCGATAGCCCGCACAAAATCAAATGGACGCCCGATTTGGCGCATTGCTCATGGAGCTCTAACAGGGTTTCCATGCCAGAAGAGTCTATGTAGATCACATTTTTAAAATCAAGAATCAAGGCGTTGCTGGGTAAATGGGACTCCAAATCTTCCAGCATGCGGATCGCGCCAAAAAAGATGGCGCCATATAAGCGGTAAGCGCTCATCTTCCCCGAATAATAGGTCAGCTCAGGGTAACTTGCCGGATTGGCAGCCTCGCATCGCGATAGATTGGAAATGCGATACACGAAGGTAATAAACGCCAGCAATAAACCCACTTGGACGGCGACGGTTAAATCTACCACCACAGTCAAAATAAATACGCTCAGGAGGGTAATGCGATAAGGCAATCGAAATTGCTTTAGCTCAATGAGTTTGCGCCATTCCCCCATATTCCAGGCAATAAACAAGAGGATTGCAGCAAGACAGGCTAATGGAATATTGCTTGCTAGCGGGGCCGCAAAAAGCACAATCAGTAGGAGTGTGAGCGCATGCACTAATCCAGAAAGTGGAGTGCTGGCGCCGCTATGCGCATTTGTTACCGTACGGGCAATGGTGCCGGTAGCGGGCATGCCGCCAAAGAACGGAGTAATAAAGTTCGCCACCCCTTGCGCCATGAGTTCTTGATTGGGGTGATGGCGATCATGAATCAAGCCATCGGCAATGCGGGCGCAGATCAGGGATTCAATCGCCCCAAGAATAGCCAGGGTGAGCGCAGGAATAATCATGAATTGCGCGCTAGACCACGATACCGACATGAGTTCAAACTCGGGCAGGGTCGACGGAATGCCGCCAAAGCGACTGCCAATGGTCTCAACTGGCAAGTGAAAGACGGTCGTGACTACGGTGGCCAAGGCCATGGTCATGACCGTGCCTGGTAAGTAAGCGAGACGCCCAAAGCGCGCTTGTAATTTTTTCCATGAAATCAGGAGCGCTAAACTGCCCAGTGATAGTATTAGCGCCAGCGGATTAACCGTATGTAGCGCGCCAATCAGCGCCGGAATCAGCTCAAAAAAACTGGCTGGAACTTTATCTAGCGAGAGGCCTAAAAAATCCTTAATTTGCGTCAGACCAATTAATACTGCGATGCCGTTGGTAAAGCCAACGATCACGGTGATGGGAATAAAGCGCACCAGAGTGCCGAGCCGAAAAACACCCATTAAAAACAAGAAGACGCCAGACATCGCGGTCGCTAATAAGAGGTTGGCAATGCCATAGCGATCTACGATGCCATACACAATGATGATGAAGGCCCCAGCGGGCCCGCCAATTTGTACGCGACTGCCACCCAAAAACGAGATCAGGCTACCCGCAATAATGGCGGTAAAAATGCCCGCTTCAGGTTTTAGGCCGCTAGCAATCGCAAAGGCCATTGCTAGCGGTAGCGCGACGATTCCGACGGTTATTCCGGCGAAAATATCCTTAGTAAAGCGGTTGCGACTATAGCCCCGAAAGGACTCGAGGATTTTGGGTTGGAACACCATCTGTAAACGAGCCGATGTTCTTATGCGATGCGATTGCCGATAGCATACGCGGCACCTGCGCTGATGGCCGTAACAAAGGTGCCCCAGGCAATATCAATCAGCGCTAGCCGCATCGGAAAGCCCTGCACGACCGCGACGTTGGTTAGGTCGTAGGTCATATAGCAAAAGAAGCCAAAGAGGGCGCCAAAACCCAATGCGTAAGTCAGGGACTGTTTAGAGATGGCTGGACTAAGTACAAAAATGAGTACGCCTAGGGCATACAGGAGATAAAAAGCCAGACCAAACCAAAGCCGTGGTTCCACCGCCATGAGGGCGCCCATTTCACTGCGGTACATGTTTTTGGCAATACCTAGCAGCCAAATCGCATCCAAAACTAAAAAGGTAATTAAGAAACTACCGTAAATCGCTAAATACTTGAGCACTGTATTCACCTTATATTAACTACCTTGAATTGTTCATTATGATCTAAAAGCACCCTAATACACTGCTTTGGAGTAGGATTAATGTAGGTAAACCAACGGGAGGACTGATTTATGTTTAAGCATTTGCTGGTGCCGATTGATGGATCGGATGTTACTAAAAAAGCGCTGAAAAAAGTATTGGACCTTGCCAAGAAAGATTCGGCAACGATTACCTTGGCTTATGTATCCGATCCAATGCCGCCGATGGTCTATTCCGATAGCAGTGTGGGCTATGGTTTTTCTCAAGAAGATCACAAAAAAGTATGTGATACCTTCGCAAAAAACCTGTTTAAAAAAGCCAGCGCCGCATTGGGGGATGGCGTTACCGTTAAAACCCAGCATATTTTTAGCCCCAGTTTAGCGGGTGGTGTTTTAGAGGCGGCAAAGAAATCCAAAGCCGATGTGATTGTGATGGCTTCGCATAAGCGAACCGGCTTAAAAGGGATTTTGCTGGGCTCTCAAACTAATGAAGTCATTGTGCACTCCAGCTTGCCAGTTTTGGTGCTAGGTTAAGTAGAGAAGCTGCGGTAAGTAAGTCCTTACCGCAGAATGACCATAAAACGCAGCAACTAAAACAGCGCATGCGATTTATTTTTTATTGCTAGCGGCTTGTCTTGCGTCTGCGATATTGGCTGTGAATGCTTTAGCGATTTCCCCGTCGGGTGGCACGAGTTTGAGTCCGCGCGCCCAATACTGCTCTGCTTTAGCAAACTGTCCCTCTTCATAATACGCAGTGCCCGCTAGTGCTAAGGCTTTAATGTTTTTAGGGTCTAACTCCAAGGCTCGCAGAATCAAGCGCAATGGCTCGCCTTTCGCACTTTGATTTTGATAGGCCAAGAAATCCGCATAATCCACAGTCAACTGCGCGTTGTCGGGTGAGAGCGCAAGCGCCTTGGCGTAGGCATTTTTTGCTTCCGGGAAGCGCTGCATAGCGGCATAGGATCGAGCAAGCATTTGCCATCCCTGTGGATTATTGGGATCCTGCTCCAAGCGCTTGGCGAGCTGATCAACCATGTTTTCAATGTCTTGCTGCGTCATGGCGGGCTGTTGTGTTTGGGCAAGGGGGTCGGTTGCAACCGGGCTGCCAATCCACAGATATAAGGCTATCGTGCACACAGGCACTCCAAGACCAATGAGGAGTGCCGGTACCAATACCCGTTTGGGTTTTGCCATAGCGGGTGCTTGATCGGCGGCGATCGCACGCTCTTCCAGAAGAAGGCGTTTTTCAATATCGCGCTGCGCATCCTTGAGCTGGTCCACACCAATACGACCCTCGGCAAAGTCTACGTCAAGCTGAGCCAGTTGATCGCGCAAAATAACGATGTTCTCTTCTTGTTCCCCGCTAGCAACTACCGCTTTTTTGCGTAAAGGCAGAAGCAATACAACGGTGGCTAGAACAATCATGCCGATGGCGATCGCCAAAAAAGTCATCATGACCGGTCTCCAGAGGGTGAATCAAGTAGTTTGCGGGCGCGCGTTAGATCGGTTTGATCAAACTCTTCCGCAGCAAGGTGTTTGTGACGAGCACGAATCTGTTGCACCAGAATCAGCATTGCAATCAGTAAGAGTAAAAATGGACCCGCCCATAAGAGAATGGTTTTGTAATTGAATGGCGGTCGATACAGCACAAAGTCACCGTATCGCTCAACCATATAGCTCAGAATTTCTTGATCGGATTTGCCTTCGCTGATTTGCTTACGCACTTGATTGCGTAAATCAACGGCTAACTCGGCATTGGAGTCGGCAATCGTTTGGTTTTGGCACACCAGGCAACGCAATTCATTGGAGAGGGCGAGCACTTTTTTTTCCAGAACGGGATCTTGTGCAACGGGTTTTGCATCTTGGGCGAACACGGCATTAGCCTGACTGAAGGCGAGGCTGGCTAAGATAACGCCGGTAAAGCGCAGCACGGTTTGGTTAAATGCAAGCAAGGAGAGGCGATTCATGGTTTAGCTATTGAGCTTTTGAATAAGCGGCAGAATTTTTTCCTGAATGGCTTGCGGCGTTAATGGCCCGATGTGTTTGAGCCGAATAACTCCCGCCTGATCGATGACGAAGGTTTCAGGTACGCCATAGACGCCGTAGTCAATGCCAACTTGCCCTTTGAGATCGGATATCGATAGCACATAAGGGTTGCCATGTTCTTTAAGCCAGCGCAGTGCGTCTTCCGGTTTATCTTTGTAGTCTAGCCCCAGCAAAGGCGTAGTTTGGGTTTTAGCAAAATCGACAAGGTAGGGATGCTCTTCGCGGCAGGCCACACACCACGATGCCCACACGTTTAGCACCCACACTTTGCCGCGCATCTCTTCAGGAGAAAAGGTGGTACCTTCTTTGCCTAATACGGGTAAGTTGAATAGGGGCGCGCTTTTATTAATCAGGGGTGATGGCACTTCACGCGGGTTTAACTGCAAACCCACAGCCAAAAAACCTAACAAGACAATAAAGATCCCGAGTGGGATCAAATAGCGTTTCATTTTCGCTTTCGGTAACGGCGATCGGTGATCGCGAATAATCCACCCAGCGCCATGAATAAGCAGCCACCCCAAATCCAGTCGACAAATGGCTTTAAGTGAATGCGTACAGTCCACTCATTGGCGTTAATGGGTTCGCCTAAAGAGAGGTATAGATCGCGCGTTAAACCAGGATCGATAGCGGCTTCCGTCATGGGCATTTGGCTAGCGGTGTACACGCGTTTTTCCGGTTGCATTTGCGTTACGGCTTTGCCATTGCGGCTGACATCAAAGTAACCCCGAATGGCTTGGTAATTGGGCCCTTCGATTGCTTTGACGCCTACGAATCGAAAGTCATAACCGCCCACCTCGACGGTGCTGCCGATGGTCATTCGCAGATCCTGCTCACTCTCAAAGCCGCGAACACCTGTGACACCAATGATAAACACAGCAACGCCAATGTGCGCTAAGAACATACCGTAGTAACTTGCGGGCTGAGCAGCGAGGTTTTTGAGAACGCCCCTATCGCGATTACCAAAAGCGCGCTCTGCGAGCTGCGTAACGGTCGTAGCAATAATCCAGATGGCCAAGAACAAACCAAAACCAATTAACGGTGTCCAGCTACGTAGTAGAAGTGGGGCGATCAGGGCGCTGATGACGCTAACCGCGGCAGCCCACTTTAGTTTACGTGCTAAATCAATGACTGGGGACTCGCGCCAGCGTGCGATCGGTCCTATTCCAATTAAAAAGAGTGCTGGGGTCATCAGCGGCACAAAGACCGCTTCAAAGTAGGGTACGCCAACGGAAATTTTCCCCAAATCAAGCGCATCCAGCAACATCGGATACAGCGTTCCGAGTAATACGGCGGCGGTAGCCACCAAGAGCAGTACGTTGTTGGTCAGCAGCATGCTCTCGCGTGAGACGGTGCCAAAGTCGCCGCCAATATTTGCCTTAGGCGCGCGCCAGGCAAAGAGCAAGAGTGAGCCGCCTACTACTAAGGCCAAGAAACCCAGAATGAAGATGCCGCGCTTGGGATCGGTAGCAAAGGCATGCACTGAGGTGATGACGCCAGAGCGAACCAAGAAGGTGCCGAGCAAGGATAAGGAAAAAGCCAGAATCGCCAAGAGGGCGGTCCACATCTTAAAACCCCCGCGTTTTTCAGTAACAGCCAAGGAGTGAATCAATGCAGTGCCAACCAGCCAAGGCATGAAGGATGCATTTTCCACGGGATCCCAGAACCACCAACCGCCCCAGCCCAGTTCGTAATAAGCCCAAGCGCTACCCAGCGCAATCCCGATGGTTAAAAAACACCATGCAAGCGTTACCCAAGGGCGCGACCATCTTGCCCATGCCGCATCTAGCCTGCCGGAGAGCAGTGCCGCAATTGCAAACGCAAACGCGACAGCAGAGCCGACATAACCCATATACAGAAACGGCGGATGAATAATCATTCCGGGGTCTTGCAAAAGAGGGTTCAGGTCTTTGCCTTCCAGTGCGGCAGGAAAGAGTCGGTCTAGCGGATTCGAGGTTAGTAGCGTGAATAGCAATACGCCAATATTGAGTAAACCCAGCACACCCAAAATACGAGAAATCATTTTTTCAGGCAAGTGCTTTGAAAAAATCGCAACGGATAAAGTCCAGCCCGCCATCATTAAGCACCACAGCAAAATGGAACCTTCATGACTACCCCACGTAGCGCCAATGCGGTACATCAAGGGCAGTGCAGAGTTGGAGTTTTGCGCGACATTTAATACGCTGAAATCATTATTGATAAATGAAATCATTAAGCACGCATACGCAATCGCTACCCAAACAAAAAGCGCTAGAGCCGAGGGCCTAGCCAATTGCATTAAAACAGGGCGGTTGGTTTGTGCCCCAATCAGTGGGGCGATGCCCAACACCAGCGCAGTCATTAAAGACAGAATGAGTGCGACTTGACCGAGTTCTGGAATCATGGTTTTTTCGCTTTGGCTAAGGCTTCTGCTGCTTCGGGTGGCATGTAGTTTTCATCATGCTTGGCTAACACTTGACTAGCGGTAAATGTGCCATCGGCATTTAAGCGACCTTCGGCGACCACGCCCTTACCTTCTTTGAATAAATCAGGCAAAAGGCCTTCGTAGCTAACGGGAACGCGCTGGGCAAAGTCCGTCACCACAAAATGCACCTTGAGGCCGCCTGGGTCACGTTGAATCGAATTTTCTTCCACCATGCCACCAATCCGAAATGGGCGATCCTTGGGGGCTTCATTGGCCGCAATTTGACTGGGGCTGTAAAAGAAGACGAGGTTGCTTTGAAAGGTCCGAAAGACCAAAAAGGCGGCGACTGCAACGCACGCTAAGCCACCAACGATCGCTAGACCGCGTTTTGTACGGGGTTTCATAAGCCCTTATTTTGCCTAATTTTTTTCAGCTGCGTGTGACTCGCCCTGCACGCTAGACCGCACTAATCGGCGTTGCCGGCGGATCTGACTGATTTCAATAGCAAAAATAAGGGCGGTGACCGCAAAAGAGCCCCATACATAAAGGCCGTGGCCGCCCATTTGCAGGAAATCGCTAAGGCTATTCCAGTAGATCATTTGGCCGCCTCTTGCGCCCAAGCGGTATGACGCTCCCGCTCTAAGATAAGGGTACGGCAACGGTAAAAGCTCACCGCGAATGAGTAAGCCCAAAATGCAATGGTCATGATGAGCATGCCGGTCAGCATTTGGGTTGCCATGGTGGGCGCTTTGGTCAGGCTGACTGATGCGCCTTGATGCAGGGTGTTCCACCACTTCACTGAAAAATAAATGATGGGCACATTAACCACGCCAACGATCGCTAATATCGCAGCGCTGCGATCGGCTTTGCGCGTATCTTCAATCGAAGCATGTAGGGACAAAAAACCCAGGTATAAAAAGAGCAAGATAAGTTCGGACGTTAGGCGTGCATCCCAAACCCAATAGGTGCCCCAAGTGGGTTTACCCCACAGGGCGCCGGTCCACAATGCAATAAAGGTCATGAGCGCGCCGGTAGGTGCTAAGGCTAGTGCCAGCATGCTGGCAAGACGAGCATTAAAAATAAGGCCAATGGCAGCCCAAAACGCGACCGCCAGATAGATAATCATCGACATCCATGCTGCCGGTACGTGAATAAAAATAATGCGATACGACTCGCCTTGCTGATGGTCGCTGGGCGCAATCAGCAGCCCAATCGTTAAACCGATTACCGCAGCAATCACCGCAACAGCGAAGCAATAGGGGATTAGCTTCCCCGATAGCGCGTAGAAGCGCTGCGGAGCGGCGTATTTGAACCAATTTAAATTAGTCGAGAACACGATGGCTAGTCTTTGTTGGAGCAGCTAGGGGTATTTGTCATGTGGCTTGATTTTAGCTCAGCAAGCCTATTCCACTGCGATTCGTAGGCTAGCGGCAGTAGCAATCGGGGCAAAAAAGAGGGCGATGACGAGCATAGCACCGAGCAGGTAAAAATGACCATCAATCGGCAGTCCCGCTTGGTGGGCATCGACCGCCCCTGCGCCAAAAATGAGAACGGGAATGACCAAGGGCAATACCAATAAGGAGAGCAACATTCCACCGCCCCGAGTAGCTAGGGTTAAGGCTGCGCCTATCGAACCAATTAAGCTTAGCAATGGCGTGCCGATCAAGAGCGAAAGGAACAGAATGAGCGTGCTTTGCCCGTCTAAATTGAACTGAATGGCCAAAATAGGAGAAGCACGGGTGAGCAAGAGGCCTGAGCTAATCCAGTGCGAAATGGTTTTGGAGAGCGCGGCAAGGGGAAGGGGAATTGCTCCTAAAACCAATTGGTCTAGGGTGCCATCCTGAAAATCTTCAGCAAACAGGCGGTTCAGTGAGAGCATAGCCGCCAGTAAGGCGGCCACCCAGAGCATGCCAGGCGCAATTTTTGCCAGAAGCGTGGGCTCGGGGCCAATGCCGAGCGGAAATAGGCTGGCAACCACCACAAAGAAAAAGAGTGCCGAAAGACTGTCGTTCTTGCGCCGTAACGCAAGACTCAGATCGCGCTGCACAATCGAGCGCATCACGGCTAGCGTATGGGTTGATGCACTCATAAATTAATCCGAATCAGTTGATCCATCTCATCGAGCGCAACTGCCTGATGACTGCTGAGCGCAACCATTCCGCCCTGCGCCAAATGGTCACGAATTAGCAGCTGCAGGGATTCATTAGCGGCCTGATCCAGCGCGTTAAAGGGTTCGTCTAAAAGCCAGAGTGGCTTGTTCTTAGCCAGTTGCAACCTAGCCAAGGCAACCCGCTGTTTTTGCCCTTGCGAAAACGTGCGCACCAGCCTGCCCGCAAGGTGACCCAAGTCAGATGCGGTCAATGCGGCGCGAGCCATCGCGGATGTAATGGAGTCGCCGCTTAATATGCCCGCCGCAACCATATTTTCTTCCGCACTTAAATCTCCTTTTAAGGCAGGGGTATGACCGAGGTAAATAAGCTGAGTATGAAAACCATCGCGATCCACCTGAATGGCGGCATCATTCCATTCAATCGTGCCAGCGCTTGGTGTCAGTAAGCCGCATAGCATGCGAAGGAGACTGGATTTACCAGCCCCATTACTGCCGCTAATGCGCAGCAGTTGCCCGGAGCGCAGCTCGAACGAGAGATCCGAAAACAGTTTTTTTCCACCGCGCGCGCAGGCCAGATCGCGGGCTCTGAGCAGCGCTAATTCAAGCTGGGGATTGGGCTTATTCATTTTTTGGCAGACTGCCTAATAACAATAATTGCCGAGTGAGTTGGCCGCTATCGATGTCCCGCATGGACCATAAATCCAACAGCATCGATGGACTGTATGGATCAATATAAGTACCGTCTTTGCGCAACTCGTAATGCAGGTGGGGACCGCTTGAACGACCGGTGGAGCCCACGTAACCGATTTCAAAACCGCGTCGCACTTCATTACCGACGCTCAGTTCCACGTTATAGCTGCTGAGGTGGGCGTAATAGGTGCGATAGTTGCCGGGGTGCTCAACAATAATCAGGTTACCAAACGCACCGCTGTAGCCCAAGAAAGCAATCTTTCCATTGGCCACGCTAAAAATGGGGGTGCCAGTTGGGGCGGCGTAATCGATGCCCATATGGGCGCGCCAACGCTGAACGGTGGCGGGCTTACCTGCTTTTGTGGTGGCTTTGGCGCGTCCTGCGCGAACGCTGCCCACGCCACGTGAGATGCGGCGATAGCTTAGTGGATTGGTCCAAAATGAACGCTCAATGGATTCGCCAGAGGCGGTAAAAAAGCCGCCTGGAATATCGTTGCGTTCCACCCAAAATGCGCTAGCAAGGACATCTTGACTAATGGAGTCGATGATCTCCACGGCCCAAATTTGCGCCCAGCGATCGCGATCACCAAAGTCAACGATCAGTCGCACTTGATTGTTGCTCACTGCCGAGGACGCGCTCTCTTCAGGGTAAATTTGCTTGACGATCGAATTTAATTCCCAAACCAATTCCACCGGCAATATATCGCCGACCTTGCGTGCATCGTAGAGTACATCCGAGAGGGGCAATTCGACTTCAACCAAATTCGGCGACTGCGTTTGCAGGCGATCTTCTTGGGTTAAAAAACCGCCAAAGGTCGATGGCGTAAAGGTCAATATTTGCGTGCGCGCATCGCGAATCGGACCATTCATGATGCTGAGGGAATCAAAGCGATTGCGTTTACCAAAGGCGATCGCGTAGGGAATGCAGTTGCCGCGCAACTGCGAAAAGAAGCCTCGCGTTTGCGATTTAAAGAATTCAGTAAACGCTGGATCGTCGATGCCCAATAATGAGGGCAGATTATCGTTCACTCGGCTGACTTGCAGGCAACCCCGCTGCACCCGAAAATCCAGATTGCCCCCTGAGTCCAATGGCGCCGCATTGTCGCTATCGGTATCCACGAGGCTGGATTTTTTGGGCGCCATCGATGCGGCCGCATCCCGCGGCGCTTTAATGCCGGCTTGCTTTGATTTGCTCTTTATGACCACCTTATTGCGATTGGTGGTGCTTTGCGCATGCGCTTCGTTTGTGAGCTGTGGCACATGGGCGTACCCACCAAATACCAGAACGGCAAGTAGAGTGAGGAGGCGCGCTTGAATGCTGCGAAAAAAGGAGGTCGAATGCAAATTCACCTTCTAATTATCTAATATTGTGGCGGCTAATTCAGATATTGATTTTGCACTGCAACATAGTTACTAAAGTTGGAATGATTTGATTACAGGGGACGGTGCTCACGGCGGCCGCTGGCGATTGCGCTAATCCATTCAAAATGCGCACGCATTGTGGCTAAAATCATTTTTTTAAAAGGAAATGCCATGCCCATCATTGAATCAATCCAGGTTGCTGCTGTTAGCGTCCCCCTAGATAAAGTGACTTCATTCTCCACGCGTACTGTTTCAGAGCGCCACTATTGCATTGTCAAAGTGCGTAGCAAGGAAGGAATGGAGGGCATTGGCTTTTGCTATGTGGGCAGTGCTGGCGGAGCGATCGCTAAAGTCGCGGTAGAAGAGTTGCTGGCGAAAAAACTCATTGGTCAAAATAGCAATCGTTCAGAGGGTTTGTGGATGGATATGTATAACGAATCCATACTGCAGGGGCGCGCTGGTGCTGTGATGCGCGCCATTTCGATTTTGGATACGGCTCTGTGGGATCTCAATGCCCGTGCCGCCAATTTACCCCTGCACCAATACTTGGGCTCTGTAGTGGACGACCGGGTTCCGGCGTATGCCAGTGGCGGTTATTACTTGGAGGGTAAAACTCCAGCCAAATTGGGTAAAGAAATGGAGTCCTACGTAAAACAGGGCTTTAAGGCCGTCAAAATGAAGGTGGGGCGCCTCTCTCCACGGGAGGAGGAAGAGCGCGTTAAAGCGGCGCGTAAAGCGGTTGGTGAGGATGTCTTACTCACCCTGGATGCGAACAACGCATGGCGAGATTTACCTACCGCCCTAGAATACATTCGGCGTTTTGAGGACTACAACCCCTATTGGATTGAAGAGCCATTCTCACCCGATGCAATTGATTTGCACGCGGCATTAGCGCAGCAAACTACTATCAATGTGGCTACTGGCGAGATGGAAGCAGGGCGTTGGCGTTTCCGGGAGTTAATCGAATCGGGCGGCGCTTCGATTTTGCAGTCGGATGCGGCAGTTTGCGGGGGCATTACCGAGTGGCGTCGCATCTCCGCTTATGCGGACTGCAAAGGGGTGATTGTTTGCCCGCATTGGATGCATGACTTGCATGCCCCGCTCGTAGCGGCTACCCCCAATGCCCGTTTCGTGGAGTTCTTCTTGGATGACCAGGTGCTTAATTTCCGCAATTTGATCAATAAGCAATTGGCCTTTAAAAACGGGGATTTGATTTTGCATAAAACCCCTGGCTTGGGCTTTGAGTTTGACGAGGCTGCGATTAAAAAGTACGCAGGCAAGTCTGCTTGGACGAAGATTGGTAAGTAATTTGGGAGGCACGGCGCGCCTCGGGTGAGGATTACACCGGCAAATAAAAAACGCCCGCAGTAGCGGGCGTTTTTATTGGAGCTGTTGTGATTTTTCTAAGCCTACGCCGGCTTAGGTGGTTTTGCCTTCATATTGCGAATGATCTGCGAGAGCAGAACCAAACCAAATCCAATGAAGCCGCCAATATCCGCCTCGTTGGATGGGTAAGCCAGGGCTACACCGGCAGCAATCATTACAAAACGCTCAATGCGATTGGTCTTTTCAATAAACCACCCTTGTAAGCCGCCCGCAAGGCAAATGATTCCGGCAATCGCAGTGAAGGTGATCCACGCAATCTCACCCCAATTGGCCTGCTCGAGCGCGGCAGTAGAGCCCATCAGCAGCAAGCTCACGCCCGACTTATCTAAGACGAACATGAATGGCACCAAGATAGCAGGCGCGACATACTTCCACGATTGGAGTGTTGTCTTGTAGGGGTCGCCTTTACAGATCGCGGCTGCCGCAAAGGGCGAGAGCGCAGTCGGCGGTGAAACCTCAGAGAGAACCGCATAGTAGAAGATGAACATGTGCGCTGCGAATTCAGGAACGCCCAGATTAATTAATGCTGGCGCTGCGATCACGGCGCAAATAATGTAAGAGGCTGTAACGGGAACCGCAAGACCAACCACCCACACCACCAAGGCAGTAAAGATCGCGGTTAGTAATAATGATCCGCCCGCATACTCAATCACGATCGAGCTGAACTTCAAGCCGAGACCCGTTAGGGTAACCGTACCCACAATGAGTCCGGCGCCGGCGCAGGTTGCAGCAATGGCGAGCACACCCGTCGAACCTGCTGCCAGTGACTTGGTCAGATTGGAGTTGTATAGACCAGAAAGGATTGGCATTTTGCCCCTAAACCAAGCGTAGGGAATGATGGCCGTATCTTCGCGCAGCATGCTGGTGAGTGCCGATACCACCGTGGCCCAGAACACCGCCATGACCGGCGAGAAGCCAAACAGCATGAACACCACAATCGAAATGAGTGAGAAAAAGTGGAACCAATACTTTTTGGTCAGTTGCCAGGCAGACTCCGCAGAAGCAAAATGAATACTTTTCATGTTGTATTTGCGAACATCAATTTCTACCATCACAAAAAGACCAAGGTAAAACAGGATGGTCGGAATGCAGGCCATGAGCAAGACATCAAGATAGGAAATCTTGAGGAAGTCCGCGATCAAGAAGGCTGCAGCCCCGAGCACCGGCGGAGAAATAATGGCGCCAAGACCGCCAGCAGCCAAGAGACCGCCCGCCGCATTTTTTTCGTAACCGACTTTATCCAGCATGGGGGCAGCAACAGAGCCCACGGTAACGGTTGTCGCTACACCGGAGCCCGATGGGCCGCCCAGCAAGAATGAGGATAGAACAATGGTTCGGCCAACGCCGGAGGATTTGCCGCCCATGGCAGCAAACGAGAAATCAATGAAGAACTTACCAGCGCCAGTGAATTGCAAAAAGGCGCCAAAAATAGTGAAGAGAATAATTAAGGTAGCTGAAACGTCAATGGCGGTGCCGTAAATGCCCTCGAGCGTCATGTACATAAAACCGACTAGGCGATCTAAGTCATACCCTTTATGGGTCCATGGCGCAGGTAAATGGTTGCCAAACAGGGCGTAGAGCAAAAAGCAGACTGTAACGCCCACTAAGATCATGCCGTTGGTTCTACGTACGCTCTCCAGAATCAGCAGAATCAGCGCAATCCCCAGATAGACATCTTTGGGATCGGGCGCGGTGTTGCGATCAGTGAACTCATCGCCACCAGCAAGTACGTAATACGAAATATAGACGGCCAATAAGCTGAAAATAATATCCCACCACATCAGGCGGTTTTTAAAGCGATTGGCAATCGGAAAGCTCAGGAAAATCAGGAACAACACTAAACCGACGTGCACAACCCGTAACTGCAGGGTTGGCACGATGGAATAGGCGGCATATAAATGGAACAAGGACATGCCAACAGCTACTAAGACAATAAATTTTGCCAAGATGCCTTTGTAGTCATTGGAGTCGCCTTCCTCCTGCTTAATGAAGGCGTCTAACTTTTCTTGTGTTGCTGTGTCAATTGATGCTTGATTCATGTCCCTGCCTAGTTATATGTCTTATAAAAAACGCTTCGCTTCGTGGGCGATTAATTTACTTTGATGCCTTTTTCTTTGAAGTACTTCAGCGCGCCAGGGTGGTATGCCACTGGGCTAGAGCTGGCTTTTTGATTCTCGAGCTTCACGTTGCGGTACTCAGCATGTGAGCGAACCAAATCGAGTTGATTATCAAAAACAGCCTTCACGATTTTGTAGGCTTCCGCATCCGACATCGCCGAGCTCACTACCAAAATATTGGCGACGGCAGCTACGTTATTGTCTTTAGCCATGCCGTTGTAGGTTTGTTTTGTAATGGTGGATGGGAAATACAAATTGCCGTATTTCTTGTTCATCGCTGGCACTTCAGCAGCGGTGTCAACCATCACAATTTTCATACCAGGGCTGTTCGCTAAATCGGTAACCGCTGCTGTTGGCAGGCCACCTACCCAGAAAAACGCATCGATCTTACGGTCTTTTACTGCGTTCACAGACTCCGCAACGCTCAAACGCTCGCGCTTGACATCCTTGTTAGGATCAAGGCCGGCCGCTTCCAAGAGACGGAAAGCCATGACTTCAGTAGCGCTACCTGGGGAGCCAGTGCTAACGCGCTTGCCCTTGAGGTCGCTCATGGTCTTAATGCCAGTCGACTCTACAGTAGCAACGTGCATCTGGTTTGGGTAGAGAACGAGCAAGGTACGCAGATCAATCGGTTTGCCCTTGAACTTGTCTTCACCGACCGATGCGTCTTTAGCGGCATCAGCCATGGAGAAACCAACATAGGGTTTACCAGTACCAATTAATTTCAAATTATCGACTGATCCGCCAGTCACTTCAGCAGTGGCTGACATTCCAGGGACGTGTTTGGATAAAACTGCTGCTAAGCCGCCACCCATCGGGTAGTAAACACCACCAGTACCGCCGGTCGCAATGGACAGGTTTTGCGCTTGGACGCCCACGCAGCCTAGGCTGAATGCGAGTGCAAGGATTTTGAAGAGTTTCATGTTTTGCTATCTCCTAGTATGTTTTGTTGAAAGATGCTGCTAGTACTCATTATATTTGGCAAAAATGCCAACAGTTAATTAAAGACCTGGCATCGAAAAGTGAATTTGCTCGAGTTCAGCAATCAGTTTCTTCTGCTGATCGGCGGGTAAGGGCAGTAGCGGTGGACGAATGCGCAGCCAATCGGCATCTTTACTGTAGTGGGCAACGGCGGTTTTGAGGGCGGCAATCATCTGGTACTTCTGGAAAATCGCACGAACTTGGTCGAGATCGGTCTGGCGCTGATCGGCATCAGCGGCTTGCCAATTTGCGGCTAAGTTAGCGATCGCTTTCGGATTCACGTTGGCCGTTGCTGAGATGCAGCCAACACCGCCCGCACGCATGGTGCGCATTAAGAAGACTTCGCTACCGGCATACACACGGAAACCTTCTGGTGCCAAGAGTTTGATAACAGACTCGGTATAAGCCCAATCGCCCGAACTGTCCTTCATGCCAACCACCGTGTTGGGGTAGGTTTTTACTAGACGCTCTAAAAGGGCCAGGCTTAAAGAAATCTTGGTGACCGGTGGAATGTTGTAAATGTAGATCTGCAGTTTCGAGTCGCCTACCTTTTCAATGACTTCGGCAAAGTGGGCAAACAAGCCGTCGTCCGAGACATCTTTGTAATAAAAAGGTGGCAACATCAAGACGCCGCCGCATTTGGCATCCACCGCGGCTTTGGTCATTTGCACTGCGGCATCAATCGAGCATGCGCCCGTGCCCGGCATCATATTGGCGGGGTTTAAACCACCAGCGATTAGCTCATCTAGAGTGCGTAGCTTTTGTGCGGTTGAGATGGAATTGGCTTCGGAGTTCGTGCCAAAAATGGCATGCCCAACGCCATTAGCCTCAAGCCATTTGCATTGCTTTAACAATTTTTGAGTATTAGGGCTGCCATCGGCATTAAATGGGGTGACAACAGGGGACAGCACAGCGGATAGTGAGGAAGCCTTAGGGGATGACATGGGATCTCCAGTTTTCTATTTGATGGGTGTTAATAAAGGTTGCTGACGAAAAAACGCTTCTAAATTCTGGATGGCTAGCCGGGTCATGGCTTGGCGGGTTTCGCTAGTGGCACTCCCAATATGGGGGGCGAGAACGACATTATCCAACTTCATGAAGGCGGCGTCAGGACTGGGCTCGTTTTCAAAGACATCGAGCGCCGCTCCAGCAATGCGTTTTTGCGATAGCGCTGATAACAAGGCGGGCTCATCTACCACACTACCGCGCGCGATGTTGACTAAAAATCCTTTAGAACCAAGGGCTTCAAGCACTTCCGCATTAATAATTTTTTCTGTTTCGGGTCCGCCCGGGCAGGTCAGTATGAGGATGTCGCAGGCCTTCGCTAATGCGCTTACGCTATTAAAAAATGCGTAAGGGACGTCTTTTTGGGATGGACCAAAGTAGGCAATCTGAACGCCAAATGGCGTTAAACGCTTGGCAAGATCTTGCCCAATGCGACCTAAACCCACAATACCCACGGTTTTGCCGGCCAAGGTGGTGGCGATCGGAAAAATCGCCTTTGGCCACTGGCCGGAGCGCACAAATTGATCGGCTGCTGGTAGATTGCGTAGCAGAGCAAACATCAGGCCGATACCCAATTCGCAGACTGCATCATTGAGAACGCCAGGGGTGGTGCTGGCTTGAATGCCATGTTCCTTCAGGTAATCCAAAGGCAGGTTGTCATACCCGACACCGCAGCAGGCAATGACTTTGAGGCCTGGAATTTGCTGCAGTAAGGCAGTGGGAATCGGCGTACTGGAGCGCGTCAAGATGGCCTCAAACGTGCCCGCAGGAACAGGGTCATGGGGATTGGTTAAGCGCACGGCTTTAAGGCGCTGATCGACTTCCGCCTGCATCATTTCTGGGAAGGAACCGACCTGCAACACCGAATTGACGGGAATCATGTCTCGCTACTATTTTTATTGAAATAATGCAGCATTGTAAGTGGATTTAACAAAAGTACCATCTTCTCAGACGATCTTAAATAGGAATGCCCCTTGAGTAATTCAGCTAATTCAAATGACAGCCCCAGAGGCATTCGCAAGGGCTTAACCCGATACGGTGACGCAGGATTCTCGCTATTTCTGCGCAAAGCCTTTATTAAGGCGATGGGGTACAGCGATACCGCCTTGGATCGACCCATTATTGGTATCACCAATACCTTCAGTGATTTCAATCCTTGCCATGGCAATGTGCCCCAAATGATTGAGGCGGCAAAGCGAGGTGTGATGCAAGCAGGCGGAATGCCGATGGTTTTTCCCACCATTTCGATTCACGAGTCGTTTGCTTTTCCGACCAGCATGTATTTACGCAATTTAATGGCCTTGGATACCGAAGAGATGATGCGTGCCCAGCCGGTCGATGCTGTGATTTTGATTGGCGGTTGCGATAAAACCATTCCCGCGCAATTAATGGGCGCGGCCAGCTTAGATATTCCGGTGATTTCTATCCCAACGGGCCCGATGCTCACCACCACCTACCAAGGTGATCGCTTGGGCGCATGTACCGATTGCCGGCGTTATTGGGCGAAGTTTCGTGCCAAGGAAATCGATCAAACTGAAATTGATGAAGTGAATGAAAAGTTAGCACCCACCACCGGCACCTGCATGGTGATGGGTACGGCCAGTACGATTGCCTGTATGGTGGAGGCGGCTGGCATGGCCTTGCCGGGAACGGCGGCAGTCCCCGCGGTAATGGCGGAGCGCTTTCGTTTGTCGGAACTGACTGGGCGCAGGGCGGTTGAACTGGCGCAGATGTCGGCTGATCAGGCCTTAACACCAGGACGCATCTTGACGCCCGAAGCAATGACCAATGCCTTTACGGTATTGCATGCGATTGGTGGATCAACCAATGCGCTGATTCACTTTACCGCTATTGCGGCACGCTTAGGCGTGAAGATCGACTTGGAAGCATTTGATCGCCTGGGTCAAACAGTGCCGGTCTTGGTTGATTTAAAGCCTAGCGGTTCGCATTACATGGAGCACCTGAACGAAGATGGCGGTTTGATGGCGATTTTGCGCGAGTTAAAGCCCCTCCTTTATTTAGACAGCATGACTGTGAGCGGTAGAACTTTGGGCGAAGAGATTGAGGCTGCCCCAGTCACAAAGGCAAGAAAGGTGATCCGAATCGCGCAAGAACCGATTTTCCCGGTAGGGGGGTTAGCGGTGCTTAGGGGTAACTTAGCGCCGCGCGGTGCGGTAATTAAGCATTCCGCCGCGACTCCCGCATTACTCAAGCATCGCGGCCGCGCAGTCGTGTTCACCTCGCTGGAAGATCTAGCCCTGCGCATCGATCGAGAGGATTTGGATGTCAAGGCCGATGATGTACTGGTACTGCAAAACGCCGGACCCAAAGGCGCCCCCGGCATGCCTGAGGCGGGGTATTTGCCGATCCCCAAAAAACTCGCACAAGCCGGAGTGAAAGACATGGTGCGTATTTCTGATGCGCGCATGAGCGGAACGGCGTTTGGCACGATTGTGTTGCACATTACACCGGAGTCTGCCGAGAACGGTCCTTTAGCCGCCGTGCGCGATGGCGACATGATTGAACTGGATGTCGATGCGCGGCGTATTGAGCTCATGGTGGACGACGCAGAAATTGCGCGGCGCCTTGCGGAGTTAGGCTCGCCAGAAGTCCGCTTGAATATTCCAGCAACAGGCTATCGCCGTCTTTATCAAACCACGGTAACGCAGGCCGATATTGGTTGCGATTTTGATTTTATGGTGCCAGCAGCAACGCGCTCTGCACCGATACCCAAAGGAGAATGAGATGTTATTTACCCCAGCCGAAACGAAGGTCGTCATTATTGGCGGCGGCACGATGGGAGCCGACGTTGCGGCAGTATGCGCGCGCGGTGGTTGCGCCACCCAAGTGGTGGAACTGACAACCGAGCGCCGTGCACACCTGCCTAATTACTTCGCCAACGCCATGATTGAATTGGGTTATGAAAATCGCATTCATTTATTGACTGTGGCGGGCTCACTGGATGAGGTGGATTGGGCGGACGTGGATTTAGTGATTGAGTGCATTCCAGAGCGCTTGGACTTAAAGCAATCCTTGTTCGCCGAACTGGAAAAGCGCACCACACCCGAGACGGTGTTGGCTAGCAATAGCTCCAGCTTTCCGATTAGCGAGATTACTAAAGATTTAAAGACAGCGGCGCGGATGATCGGCTTGCATTTCTTTATGCCGGCGCACATCGTGCCATGCGTTGAGGTGATTTGTGGCGCGAAAACCTCCAAGATGGTGGCAGAGAGTTTGTCGCGCTTGATGACGGCATGCGGCATGGTTCCCGTGATGGTTAAAAAAGATTTGCACGGCTTTTTAGCCAATCGCTTGCAGCATGCTTTATCGCGTGAAGCCTTTTATATGATCGATGAGGGGATTGCAACACCAGAAGATGTAGATAAAGCAGTGCGTTTTGGCTTTGGCTTTCGCTATCTCGCCGCAGGTCCGGTGATGCAGCGCGATCATGCCGGTTTAGAGGTGCATGCCGCTGCAGGCGCGAGCATTTATCCCTCATTGAATAATTCCCCCAATATCGCCAAGAGCTTAGGTGACCGCGTGAAAAACGGCAAGCTGGGCATGAAAACCGGTGAAGGGTTTTTTCAATGGACACCAGAGACCATTCGTGCGGAGCGCGAGCGTTACGACTCCATTTTGCGCGAAGGCTTAAAGATCATTCAAAAAGAATTACCCAAGATCGATTAAGGCGCTTTAGATGATCCATCCCCTAGCTGGCTTTGCATGGGGGATTGATTTATGCTTTGCCTATGAAAACAACACTGCGCGTTTGGGATCTGCCTACGCGGGCATTTCATTGGTTGCTGGTGGTGTGCATTGCGGGCGCGGTGGTCTGCGTCAATATTGGCGGCAATGCAATGCAGTGGCATGCCTATTTTGGTTACTCCGCTTTAACGCTCATCGCCTTTCGGGTGCTTTGGGGTTTTGTGGGCGCCCTGCATTCGAGGTTTAGTAGCTTTGTTCCTAGTCCAAGTCGTCTTATGGCATTTTTGAAGGGCGAGGCGGGTAGCGGGATTGGTCACAACCCCTTAGGCAGTTTATCGGTGCTCGCGCTCTTGGCGGTGGTGGGTATCCAGGCGAGTACAGGGCTTTTTACGGATGACGATATTGCGTTTCAAGGACCACTCGCCAAGTACGTTTCAGGAGAGACGGTAAGCCTGCTGAGTAGCATTCACGCCCTCAATTCCAATCTGCTCTTTGGTTTGATTGGCTTGCACTTAGTAGCCATCGCCTATTACCAATTCGTGAAACGCGACAGCATAGTGATGCCAATGATTGATGGCGATAAAGTGGTGGATATAGAGGCCTTGGGCAAGGGCTTGCCAAATGCACTCCTGCACGCATCGCGCGATGGCGCAAAGCAGCGTGTGTTCGCTTTACTACTGCTTTGCGTACTGGCGTTCTTGCTGACTTACGCGCTGGGACTTATTTCTTTTTAAAGTCGTCGTGGCATGCCTTGCAGGTTTGCCCTGCGGCGCCAAAGGCTTTCTTAATATTGTCTAGATTGCCAGACTGTGCCGCCGTGTTGAGTTCTGCTACCGCGGCCTGCATTTTTTCCGAGCCCGCTTTAAATTTGCTAGACTCGGTCCAAACGAGGGGCTGCGCTTTTCCGCCTTCGGTTCCAGGGCCAAACGCTTGCCATGGCAAACCCGACATCATCGCCACAATCGCGGCATTCTTGGCTACTTCCTCTTTGTTGTACGGCACTTCGCCCTTGACTACAGCGCCAATCCGCCCAAAATGCGTTGCCATGACGTTAAATGCGTTCTGACGATATTTAATGGCATCTTCTGGTTTCTGAAACTGCGCAAACGCAGGAATAGCCGCAGTCATGATGATGGATGCGCTGACGATGCGGCAGGCTTTACTAAGAAAAGAGGAATGGGTGTGCATACGGGCTCCTGATCTGTGCGAAGGGAATGAATCTGCATTTAGCATAACGCAGATACCGTATTTTTACGCAAGCACGAGGATGTTTTTTACAGCAGTTGACGCAAGGGCCACATGAGTCCATTGATGATGGATAAGAAGAAGGTACTTAAGGGTTGCATCCACCAGTAGCTGATAAATCCGCTAAAAGCCAGGCCCAGCACGATAAAAAAGCCCCACGGCTCGATGCGATTGAATGCAATGGCTTGGCGATAGGGCAACAGGCCCGCTAGAACGCGACCGCCATCCATCGGCGGAATGGGCAGCATATTAAATACCATCAGGCTGATGTTCCAGAGCACACCGGCTTTTGCGATCGCGATTAAAAATGGTTCATTTACTCCAGCAATTTGCGGACCTATCCAGAGGATGGCCCAGGCAATCGCTTGAATGAAGTTGGATCCCGGCCCTGCAAGCGCAACCCAAATCATGTCGATTTTGGGGTTTTTAAGGCGATCAAAGCGCACCGGAACGGGTTTGGCGTAGCCAATCAAAAAATGGGACCCCGCCAG
>JAUYRJ010000015.1 GCA_030696845.1 Polynucleobacter sp. | reverse complement strand
GCCTTCAAGTTTGCCTTTAAAGACAGTGGCGTCTGCCGGTAAATTCTTGAGCTCACCATGATTGATCATGTCAGCCCGCGCATTGGTGGTGGTTAGGGTGATGGTGAGAGGGTCAGTTTCTTCTGTTTTGCCATGGCACGCGCCATTCAAAATCGCTAAGGCATTTTCAATATCCTCGTTAATCCGGATTTGATTCAAGAGCCCCGCAAAATCCGCATCCTTTTGCCGAAATATTTTGCTCAGCTCCACCATGGTGATTTCTTTACGGTGCAGCGCATTGGCGCAAAAGAAGTAAGGACCATCATAGCCTCGCTCGTGCAATATCTGCATATCGCTACTCGAGACCACAGGCGGTAATTGAAATAAATCTCCCACAAACATGATCGGAATACCGCCAAAAGGCATCCCTTTCTGGGGACCATTCTCTCGCAGAAATAAATCGATTGCATCCACGACATCCGCACGCACCATCGAAATCTCATCAATAATTAAGAGGCGAATGTCTTTATACAATTGCCGCTCACGCGCGGACCTGAGCGGCTTAATATCCTCTTCTGGAAAAATCAAACGTGGCGGAAAACGGAAAAATGAATGGATCGTCACGCCCCGAACCTGTAGGGCCGCTACGCCGGTTGGCGCCAGAACCACCACATTACCGGGAACGGTTTTACGCAAATGACTTATTAAAGTGGTCTTACCTGTGCCGGCCTTACCGCTAATAAAAATATAGGGGTCGCGGCGCTCGATGGCATCCAAAGCCAATTGATAATCGGGCGTAATCTCAATTTCAGGCGAAACCAGGGGGGCGGCAGTATCTAAACTCATAGTAGTAGCAAACTATACTCCCCGCCAGACGCATCTTTACAGTCCACACACTGGGGATTAAGTGTGGCTGCAAACGCCCCTTACGAACTCCCCTTGCCAGTCGTATAGGGATCGCTACCCATTGATTACAAACAAAAAGTTCTTAAATAAAATGAATAATGCAGTTAAAATCTAGAAGAGTATGAATTCAACAATAACGCCAAAAATAATCCGTGTTTCGATCATTGATCCTCAGCAAATCACACTTTGGGGCCTTCGGTATTTGGTTGATCAAGACCCCCGCTTTCTGGTTTGCTCTTGCACTAGCAATGTTAAAGAATCGGTCAATGCCGTTGTTGATAACAAACCCGATTTAATTCTCTACGAGCCTAATTTTGAAAACCAAGATGGCGGGAGCATCTTGGATGCGCTAGTTAAAGCCAGTAATGCCAAAATTATTATTGTTACCGGCAGCCGTAACGATGCCCTGCATGATCAGGCGATCGTGAAAGGCGCGCGAGGCATTATCAGCAAATCCGAATCCAGTGAAGTATTGCTAAAGGCGATGGAAAAAATCCATGAGGGAGAACTTTGGCTTAACCGCACCGCCACTAGCCGAATTCTTGAGAAAGTAACACGAGCAGGGAACAAAGAGGACTTAAGTCCGGAGCAACAGAAACTGGCTCTTTTGACCCCAAAGGAAGAGAACGTTACCCGAGCTATTCAGCTGTACTCGCGCAACACCTTAAAAGAAATCGCAGATAACTTGCACATTAGCGAACATACATTACGTAATCACCTAGCCTCCATTTACGACAAAGTTGGGGTACGTAATCGCATGGAGCTATATGTATTTTGCGGAAAATACCAAAAGACCACCGATCCCAACAATCACCCTCGCCGTCGCGCAACGGATATATAACAGTACGGATTAGACCCGAATGGATTTGAAGGTCTTTTCTAAACTTGCTTTTCCGTGCAGCGCATCAGAATAATCGGGTTTAATCGCTAATGCATGCTGGTAGGCATCCAATGCATCGCCATGCCGCCCTAGGCCAATCATGACCACTGCTCGATTGTTGTAGGCCTCTGCATAGCGCGGATTAATGGCAAGAGCGTAATCAATGTGCGGCAAAGCCTGATCAAAATGCCGCAATGAGCAAAGTATTGCCCCTAAATTATTGCTGAGTGCAGCGCTGTCAGGATGGTTTGCAAGCACCCGCTCATAGGACTTTAAGGCAGAGTCTAGCTCGCCCATTGCAATCAACACATTTGCTTTATAGATGTGTGCGCGCCAATAATCTGGTTGTAATTGAAGTACCCGTGCAAAATCATCAAGGGCTTGAGAAAATTGCTTTAGCTCCGCCCGAATGAGGCCGCGATTTTTGAGTGCATCCACGTAAGCCTCATCCAAGATAAGCGCCTCATCCAAATACCCTAGCGCCGCCTCACGGTCGCCTTTGCTGACCAGCGCATTGGCTAAATTATTAAAGCCGCGTGGGTTCGTTTTATCTACCTTAATGGCGTTCCGAAACAAATCAATCGCCACATCGAATCGCTTAGTCTGGGCAGCAATTAAACCCATGCCATTTAGAGCGGCAAAATGATCGCCATCGGCCAGTACCTTTTTGTACAAAGCCCAGGACTCTTGCAGTCGACCCTGCAAATGCAGTTTCTCAGCCTGTAGTAAATCCCCAGCGTGCTGTTGTGAAGAGTGCATCCTTGGCATAGGCTTATTTTTCTGAGTGAATCGTTTTATGGCAAACGCCATCGACGATGACGGCGATTAATGCCATAAGATCTTATCCACATTCGTGATTTCATGGGCAGTACCATCCGCCGTTGTTATTACAGCGGAATTCTCCATTTGATCACTGGTAAAGTTGATTTGCTTGTTCGCTGCATCAACGGTAGCAGTTCCGGACTTAATCTGAACAGTCCAGTCTCCTGCTTCATTGCTGTACGTATTCGTTAACGCCCCACCATCTGCGAAGATCGACGCAGGACCGCCATTGTCACTAGAAATATCCACAATATCCGTCCAGCTAGCCCCATTCAAAGAATCCCTTGCTGACACTCCAGCAAGATCGCCTCCTAAGGCATCGGAAATACCCATTTCTTTTCCATAGAGCGTAGCAACGTCATAGTCGATGCCGCCAATATTGACCGTGATGGTGGAATAAGAGTCGGTTGTGGCATCTTGATCAATCGAAATCGTCGATCGCACTGCATCATCTGACGACAAAATGGATGACAAATCTAGGCGATCGCCATCATCCATACTAAATCGATCGATATTTGCTTTGCCCGCTTCAATCGAGGCAATGTGATACACATCCACTACCCCATTACTGTCGGTGTAATTGACTGAACTTACCGCAAAAGCAACGTCCTCTGCTATTCCGGTGCTGCCATCGGTCATGGTGTACGTTGTTTTACCAAATACAGTGACATCGCCATCGGCCGCGCTACTTAATACACCATCCGAAGTGAGGGAGAGACTCACAATACCCCAGTCGGCAAGTGATTTAAACTCTCCTTCTTGCAGCATACCGTCGCTGTTTGCATCTTGCCAAACACCAAATCCATTAAATCCAGCATCCGCAGCGTCAAAAACAGAGTCGCGATTACTATCGTAGACCTTGGTAAGCCCTTCCAGATCAGTCTCACCTGCCTGAGTAGAGAAGACCACATTCAGACTACCATCGGTACGCTGATTAGCAAGTAGTCCGTCTTCAGCGGCGACCCAGGCTGTCGCTTGCGCAATGCCATCACCGTCATAATCATGACTTACTCCAGCAGACCGGCTGAGGTATTGAACGCCATTATTGTTCAGGTCAATGGCGATTGGGGCCATAGGCGCAGTCACCTGATACGACTGTGTCGAGTTTTTTGAGGCACTTGGCACGCCAATCTCTACCGGATTAAATATGGTTTCCCCAGACAATACGTCAACGGTTTTGATGGTTACCCTAAACTGAGAGGTACCCCATAGTGTGTCGCTTATTGATGTCAGGCTACCTGTCGTAGCATTTACTGCTCCGGTGTACGCCTGCCATGTTGTGCCATTAGTTGATGTCTCCCAGGTAAACGTTTGCGTGGTACTGCCATCGCTATCGCTAATCGTAAGTGTCGCCAGACTAATGCTGCGATTATTGGCATTATTACCGCGTCCAAATGTCACGCTCAAATTACCCGCGGTCGCCGCGTCATCGACGTTCGCAATCGTGCTGGTGCCGCTGGTAAAGGTGGTAGTGCCGCCCAAGGGGTCGGTGGTGGTGACAAGCACACGCACGTCTTTGCCGACGTAACTTTGATCGTCGGGGATAGCCAGGCTAGTGCCCGTGGCGCTAGCGATGTTTTCCCAGGTGCTGCTCGCAGTGTTGTAGCTCTGCCATTGATAGGCGATGGTCGGCGTGCCGTCGGCATCCACGAGGTTCGTGACACTCACGCTTAAGCTGCCGCCTTCGGCCGCATTGCCGGTGACGGCTACGGTAGCAGTCGCTTCGTCTTCAACCGCATTAATCGTGATGCTCAGCGTATCGCTATCGCTTAAGGCGCCATCGGATGACACTACCGTCAAGGTATCAGAGCCGTAGTGGTTGAGATTGCCTTGGTATGTCAAGGTCGCTAAAGCGGCGTTAATCGCACTTTGACTGCCTACCAAGCTGAGGCTAGCACTGCCGTTGCTATTAATGATCAAGCCATCGACGGGGGTAACATTTAATACGCCATTAGCAACCGATAAGGTCGTGGTGAGGGATGTACCGCTATCGACATCACTGACAGTCAATCCAGTGATCGCTAAGGATGCGTCTTCGGCGACCGTAAAACTGGTGGTTGTGATGGAGTTGAGGGGGGCTATATTAACACCAATAATAATGTTGGGCACTGCCGTTTGCGTTACGGGTGTTGTGCCATCCGTTGCGGTTAAGCTGATGGTCGGCAAGGTACCCCCAGCATTGAGGTGCGCAGCGCCGGCTGAGGTTAAGGTCACAGTACTACCAGTGATGGCGTAGTAACCCTCAGTGTTGGTGCCTGCCGTAAAGCCCACAGTCTCGTCACTATCGGGATCGCTTAGCGTGAAATTGGCGACAATATCGCCTAGCAAAAACGTATCATTTCCCTCCTCTAATGCAACTGCCGTCAGCGTTAAGGTTGGTGCGTCATTGGTCAAGGTCACATTGGCGGCGGCCGTTTGCGTTACGGGTGTTGTGCCATCCGTTGCGGTTAAGCTGATGGTCGGTAAGGTGCCGCCGGCATTCAGGTGGTTAGCACCTGCCGTGGTTAAAGTCACGGCACTACCGGTGATGGCGTAGTAACCCTCGGTATTAGTGCCTGCGGTAAAGCCCACAGTCTCGTCACTATCGGGATCGTTCAAGGTGAAGTTCGCCGCTACAGCGCCAGCCGCAAACTCACCAGTACCTTCCACCAATGCAACTGCCGTCAGCGTTAAGCTTGGTACATCGTCAGTCAGCGCGACATTTGGGACCGCTGTTTGTGTTACCGGTGTATTTCCATCGGTAGCGGTCAGGCTAATTATTGGCAAACTGCCGCCGGCATTGAGGTGCGCAGCGCCACTGGAGGTTAAAATTACATTAGTGCCATTAATGGCGAAATACGCTTCGGTATTGCTACCTGCTGTGAAATCAACGCTTGCGGGACTATCTGCATCGCTCACTACGAAATTAGCAACAATATCGCCTGCGATAAATTCGCCACTACCTTCAACCAATGCTACCGCAGTAAGTGTTAATGTTGGCGGAATCACTGAAGGCGCAGTCACCACATACGACACTGTTGAGTTTTCTACGGCGCTTGGCACGCCAATCACCACCGGGTTAAAGGTAGTCTCCCCGGATAAGACATCGACTGTTTTGATGGTTACCCTAAATTGAGAGTTGTTCCATAACCCCGAATCAACCGTTGTTAGGCTACCTGTCGTAGCATTTACTGCTCCGGTGTACGCCTGCCATGTTGTGCCATTAGTTGATGTCTCCCAGGTAAACGTTTGCGTGGTACTGCCATCGCTATCGCTAATCGTAAGTGT
>JAUYRJ010000020.1 GCA_030696845.1 Polynucleobacter sp. | reverse complement strand
GCCCATCGTTTTTTGGAGTCCAGTTCGATTGAGTGTGTGAGCGCTGATGAGTCGCTCGCGATCCCGCATCGCATTTGTCTTAGCTATAACGAGGCAGCTAGGCTGATTGATGGCGGCGAGTCGGTCGACACGGTTGTTCTGGATAAAGAACATTGGCAATGGCTACATACTTATGTTTTGGAGCATTATCGACCGGAACCTAAAAAACGCCAAAGACCCGAATCATTTAAAGGAGCCGATCGTCCGGCGCATGATTGATGGCAGATGGCTTCCTAAACCGTTGGTCGCGCCGTAAGTCGGGCTTAGAGTCGGAAGGGCAGGAATATGAGCCTAAATCCAAAGCGGTAGTGCCAGTAACGCAAAAAAACCAGATCAGCTCGGAAGAGACGAAGACGCCCGAGTTAGAGTTGCCGCCGCCGACCCTAGAGGATGTTGAAAAAATAGATCGTTTCGCGCCTGATTTTTCCGTATTTATGAAGCCGAATGTGGACCCTGTTGTGCAGCAGGCAGCGATGAAGAAATTATTCTCGGATCCGCATTTCAACATCATGGATCGCCTTGACATTTACATTGATGATTATTCAGTGGCTGACCCTATTCCGATGGAAATGCTCAAACGCATGGTTCAATCTCAGTCTTTGGGTTTATTTAAAAAACGCGAGGAGGAGGACTCCGCCACTGGGGTGGAGTCGACTAATGCGCCAGCGTCTGAGCTAGAGCCAACCCACAGTAAGATGGAGATGGATACAGCCAGACAGGATGAAATTAGAGAAATTGAGCAAGACGATGCGATTTCCTCCGACCGGTCGCTGGCATCATCAGACGATTCATCTAAGAAGAAAATAGAGTAATGACTCAAAAACTGATTTGTGACTGTAATCGCACGATGCCGCTTGATGGCAAAGCGCTGGGTATTCCTTTGCATACCGCCTTATGCCGGCAAGAAGTTGGCTCATTTTTAAAAGCGCTGGACGGGTCTGAGCCAGTATTGATTGCATGCACTCAAGAGCGCGCTTTATTTGGCGAGCTCGCTGAACAGTCGGAAAAACCATTGGTTGCGCCATTACGCTTTGTCAATATTCGTGAAGTCGCTGGCTGGACGCAAGACGCTGAAAAATCAACCCCCAAGATTGCCGCTTTATTAGCATTGGCTGAGGTACCTGAGGCCGATCCGGTCCCCGCTGTGGAGTACCAGAGTCAGGGGCGTCTCATCATTATTGGCCCCGGCGCCCAAGCTTTACCTTGGGCTGAAAAGTTACGTGACCAGTTGAGTGTTTCAGTTCTATGCACCGAGCCAGGGGCATTACCAGTATCACGAGATTATCCGATTTATAGCGGTCAAGTCAGCAAGGTGGATGGCTTCTTAGGTAATTTTACGATTGATTGGGAGCTGCAAAATCCAATTGACCCTGAAATGTGTACGCGTTGCGGCGCTTGCGTCGCAGTTTGTCCTGAAAATGCGATTGATGATGGTTTTCAGATTGATTTGAATCGTTGCAAATCCCACCGTGCTTGCGTTAGCGCATGCGCTAGTATTGGCGCCATCAATTTCTCGAGAACCGAGCGCGCGCGTAGTGCCGAATTTGATTTGGTAATGGATTTACGCGCCGATACACAAATGCGCATGAGCCAAACCCCGCAAGGTTACTTTGCACCTGGGGTTGATCCATTTGAGCAGTCTTTGGTCGCCACTAAATTAATTAGTATGGTTGGTGAATTCGAAAAGCCAAAGTACTTTGCTTATAACGACAAAATTTGCGCCCATGGTCGTAACGGCAAAGTCGGCTGCAATGCGTGTATCGAAGTCTGTTCTACAGGGGCAATCGAATCGCTCTTTAAAAATGGCCAAGGCCAAGTGCAGGTTAATCCCAATTTATGCATGGGTTGCGGTGCTTGCGCGACGGTATGCCCATCGGGTGCGATGCGTTATAACTATCCAAGCGTATCGCATCAGGGAAAACAATTAAAAGCATTGGCGAGTACTTATATTGCCGAGCTAGCAAAGAATAAAGGTCTTAATGCGGCGCCAAGTCTGCTCTTGCATAGTCTTTCGGTAGGCGCCGACACGTTGGATCGCCTTGGCCGGGCGGCACACCTCAATCCTAAAGTAAAAGAAGGCTTGCCTGCGTTTGTATTGCCTCTGGGTATTGAGCACATTGCCTCAACCGGCATGGAATTTTGGCTTGGAGCCTTGGCTTATGGATTTGGAGAAGTCGTTTTGCTCCTAAGTGGCGATGAGGATCCTGCCTACCGTGCCGCTTTGCAAGAACAAGTCACTCTGGCTAATACTTTGCTTGCCGCTTATCAATTTGACGAAGATCGAGTACAGCTAATCGCCATGGCGGATGTGGACGATTTTGGCGCTTTGTCGTCTGCAATGGGTCGCATGCGCCAACGAGGACCGTTGCAAACCATCGGAAAGCCTGCTGTGTTTGCGCTTTCCAACCAGAAGCGGGAGACTCTCGAGGCTGTTTTGGACTACCTACAGAAATGCGCGCCGACCCCATTGCCTCTAGAGGGTAAGCCTTTGCCGAGTACCTCGCCAATCGGGGCCATTGCGGTAAGTGCCGAGGCGTGTACCTTATGCATGTCTTGTGTTGGGGCTTGCCCAGAAGGTGCTCTTTTAGATAATCCCGATGCGCCGCAGCTCTCATTTATTGAGAAGCAATGCGTTCAGTGCGGTTTATGCGTTCAAACTTGCCCGGAAAATGCGATTACTTTACTGCCTCGAGTGACAACTACGGAACGCCGTAAAGAGAAGGTGTTGCTTAATGAAACCAAGCCCTTTCATTGCATTAGTTGTGGCAAGGCCTTTGGTACAACAAAGCTGGTGGACTTGATGTTAGGTAAATTGGCGCTGCACGGCGCGTTTTCAGGGGAGGCGCTCGAGCGCCTTAAGATGTGTAGCGACTGCCGAGTGGTCGATATGATGAAGAAAGAGTTATGAGCGAATCAACCATTCCAACAGGGCGAGATGCGCCAACCGAAGTGGGGGATATTGGTACTCCAGAGGATTTGGCCAGGGCTGATTTGTATGGTTTATTAGCATCACTCTACTTTGAGCCACCAGATCAGACTCTGCTTGATATGATCGTTGCCTCCGTTCCAGAGGGCTCGCCACCGCCAGATGAGGCTCCTTTGTCGCACGTATGGCAAGGTTTGGTTGATGCAGCCAAAGAGAGTAAAGCGGCGGATTGGAAGGCGGAGTATTCATCGGAGTTTATGGGTGTTGGTAGGCCCAATGTATTTTTGAATAGCTCCTTTTATTTAGCTGGCCACTTGAATGAGAAGCCGCTCGTTGAGGTGCGACGTGCGCTCGCTGAATTTGGCCTAGAGTCCTCCGAGGAAGTCACGGAAACGGAAGATCATGTATCTGCCTTATTTGAGGTCATGCGCTACTTAATTGCCGGTGATGATGTGGAAATTTCCAACCTCACCAATCAAAGGGTCTTTTTCAATGACCATATTCGACCTTGGTACGACGATTTGTGCGATGCAATCGAAAACAATCCGGCGATGCATTTGTACTATCCCGTAGCCGCTTTAACCCGTGAATTTTTAGCTATTGAGGGTCAGGCTTTTGACATGATGTAATCCTACTGGCCGATGTGATTAAGGGTATTCACTTACTCAAATTGAATACCCTACAACGCACCAAAAAATTAAATAAGTACTACACTCATTAATAGGAAATGAGTTTCATATATCCGCCCTTAATTGGAGTTCGCACATGAGCACAAAAACAAAGTCCACTTTGACGCCTGATGTAACCGCATCCCGCCGCAAGTTCTTTATTACCGCTGGCGCTACCGCAGGTGCCGTTGCTGTCGTTTCGCAAACTCCAATCGGGAAGGCGATTATTCAAAAAGTAGGTAGCACCGTATCCGAGAAGAAAGACGGCTATCAATTAACAGAGCACGTTCGCAAGTATTACGAAACCACGTTGATTTAAAGCTGCATTACATAACGATCCACATCAAAAATTGATCAGGAGCCTCAGATGAGTCTGACTCGTAAAAATTCATCATCAACGCAATCCCGCTCTATACCCGTCTCGCATTTAGTGAGCAGCCTTTCGCGTGGTCTTAAGGCGGCGGTTCCAACCATGGATCGCCGTACCTTTTTAAAGCGCTCCGGAATTGGCGTTGGCGCCGGTATTGCGGTAAGCCAGCTCAGCCTTGTGCAAAAAGCCAAGGCTGCTGATCCTAGTAAAGCGATGCTGGATGGCAAGGGCAAGATTGAGGTGAAGCGAACCGTATGCACCCATTGTTCAGTGGGTTGTGCGAGTGATGCTACGGTCGAGAATGGGGTTTGGGTCCGTCAAGACCCTGTATTTGATTCACCCATCAATATGGGCGGTCAATGCGCTAAAGGCGCGGCACTTCGCGAACACGGTCATGGTGATTATCGTTTGCGTTACCCCATGAAGCTGGTCGATGGCAAGTATGAGCGTATTTCTTGGGATCAGGCGCTCGATGAAATTACTGCCAAGATGAAAGACCTGCGGACCAAGTACACCCCAGACTCTTTATTTTTTATTGGTTCTTCAAAGTGGAATAACGAACAAGCCTATTTAATGCGTAAGTGGGTCTCGTTCTTCGGTACTAATAACACCGATCACCAAGCGCGTATTTGCCACTCCACTACGGTAGCCGGCGTGGCGAATACATGGGGCTATGGTGCGATGACCAATAGCTATAACGACATGATGAATTCGAAGGCTGCGCTCTATATCGGCTCGAATGCCGCTGAAGCCCACCCAGTATCCATGTTGCATATGCTGCATTCCAAAGAAAATGGCTGCAAGCTGATCGTCGTTGACCCACGTTACACACGAACAGCCGCCAAGTCTGACCAATACGTTCGGATTCGTTCCGGTACGGATATCCCATTTTTATTTGGGGTTCTCTACCACGTGTTTAAGAACGGGTGGGAAGATAAAAAATACATCAATGACCGTGTCTATGGCATGGAAGAAATTCGTAAAGAGGTGATGGAGAAGTGGACTCCAGCAGCTGTAGAAGAAGCTTGCGGCGTTCCCGAAGATCAGGTCTTTAAAGTCGCTCAAACCATGGCGATGAATCGTCCAAGCACTATTGTGTGGTGTATGGGTCAAACCCAGCACACCATTGGTAACGCCATGGTACGCGCTTCCTGTATTTTGCAATTGGCATTAGGCAATATTGGCAAATCTGGTGGCGGAGCGAATATTTTCCGTGGCCACGATAACGTGCAGGGCGCTACCGACGTCGGTCCGAATCCCGATTCATTACCCGGTTACTACGGCCTCGCGGCAGGTTCATGGAAGCATTACGCTACCGTGTGGGGGGTTGATTACGATTGGATTAAAGGCCGCTATGCCCCCAATATGATGGAAAAGTCTGGTACGACTGTATCTCGCTGGATCGATGCGGTATTGGAAAAACCCGATTTAATCGACCAAGAAACTGAAGTGAAGGGCGTGTTCTTCTGGGGGCATGCCCCTAACTCGCAGACGCGTGGTTTAGACATGAAGCGCGCCATGAACAAGTTGGACTTATTGGTTGTGGTTGACCCATATCCCAGCGCGACTGCCGCTATGGCAGCAATGCCGCCAGCCAAGGGTGACGAGGTTAATAAGAATCGCGCGGTATACCTCTTGCCAACGACTACGCAATTTGAAACAACAGGATCTGTTACGGCTTCAAATCGCTCGATTCAGTGGCGTGAGAAAGTCATTGATCCCTTGTTTGAGTCGGTTCCCGATCATGTGATCATGCAAGAGTTCGCTAATCGCCTGGGTTTTGGTAAAGAACTATCCATCAATTACAAGATGCTGGATTCCAAATTTGCCGGCAAGAATTGGCAAGAGCCTGAAATCGAATCCATTTTGCGGGAAATTAATCGCTCGGTATGGACCATTGGTTACACCGGTCAAACCCCAGAGCGCTTAAAGGCGCACATGCGTATGATGAGTGTGTTTGATCCTAAAACCTTGAAGTCGCGTGGCGGCAAAGATCCGGTAACGGGTTATGACACCACCGGAGATTACTTCGGCTTGCCATGGCCATGTTATGGCACGGCTGCAATTAAGCACCCAGGATCACCTAACCTCTATGACACCAGCAAGCATGTGATGGATGGCGGTGGTAATTTCCGCGCTAACTTTGGCGTGGAAAAAGATGGTAAGAGTCTGCTGGCTGAAAACGGCTCATACTCCAAAGGCGCCGATATCACAACCGGCTATCCTGAGTTTGATCATGTGCTCATGAAAAAGCTCGGCTGGTGGAATGAGCTCACTGAGGATGAGAAAAAATTAGCAGAGGGCAAGAACTGGAAAACGGACTTGTCTGGCGGTATTCAGCGGGTCGTGATGGTTAATCATGGCTGTCATCCATTTGGCAATGCCAAGGCGCGGGCGGTTGTGTGGAACTTCCCAGATGCTATTCCGCAACACCGTGAGGCACTTTACAGCACTCGCCCTGATATGGTTGCCAAATATCCAACATCAGCTGATAAGAAGAATTTCTGGAGGCTGCCAACCCTGTTTAAGACCTTGCAAGACAAGAATATGGAAGAGAAGCTCTATGAGAAGTTCCCTATTATTCTGACTTCAGGTCGTTTAGTTGAATACGAGGGTGGTGGCGAAGAAACGCGTTCAAATCCATGGCTTGCTGAGTTGCAACAAGAAAACTTTGTTGAAATTAATCCAAGCGCTGCCGCTAATCGTGGCATTAAAAACTGGGATCACGTTTGGGTTAAGTCCCCAACGGGAGCAAAGATCAAGGTTCGCGCTTTGGTTACTGAGCGAGTTGGCCCAGATACCGCGTTTGTTCCATTTCACTTCTCGGGATGGTGGGAAGGCAAGGATTTGCTGGAATACTACCCGAAAGGCGCGCACCCAATTGTTCGGGGTGATGCAGTGAATACTGCGACAACGTATGGCTATGACAGCGTGACGATGATGCAGGAAACCAAAACAACGATCTGTCAGATCGAAAAAGTGGCATAAGCCCAACCGCTAAAGTCAGGAGATCACAATGGCACGAATGAAATTTATCTGCGACGCGGAGCGGTGTATTGAATGTAACGGTTGCGTTACCGCTTGTAAAAATGACAACGAAGTTCCGTGGGGCGTTAATCGTCGCCGTGTAGTGACGATTAACGATGGCGTCATCGGCGCTGAAAAATCGATCTCGGTTGCGTGCATGCACTGCGCTGACGCGCCTTGCATGGCGGTATGCCCAGTCGATTGCTTTTATCGCACCGATGAAGGTGTGGTGCTGCACGATAAAGATACTTGCATCGGTTGCGCCTACTGCTCATACGCCTGCCCATTTGGCGCGCCGCAGTTCCCTAGTTCTGGAACATTCGGTTTGCGTGGCAAGATGGATAAGTGCACTTTCTGCAGTGGCGGCCCAGAAGCAAACGGTAGCGTTGCCGAGTTTGAAAAGTACGGTCGTAACCGCTTGGCAGAAGGTAAGTTACCGTTGTGCGCTGAGATGTGCTCTACCAAAGCCTTGATTGGCGGTGATGGCGATGTGATTGCGGATATTTTCCGCGCACGCGTGGTGAAGCGCCAGACTGCGGGTAAGAATGCGGGGGCAGATGTATTTGGCTGGACAACCGCTTATGGAAGGCCGGAAAAATCCGCTCCTAATGCCGCTCCAAACGGAGGTAAATAATGAAATCCTTTCTACGCGCCGCATCCCTTGTCGCCTTGTCGATTGGATTTCTGAGTGCCTGCTCGGATGAGCCTGGAACCATCGCCAAAAACTCCAAACGCCCGGATATCGCACCATACATGGGCGCTGATAATGGGTTTATGGTGAAAGGTTGGACGCCAGGCAATGCCCAAAGCTGGCAAGAAGAAATCAATAAGCGCAATCAAAATCAATCTGAGTACAGTCGTATTAAGTAATGATCCTTTCGCAACGCTATTCAGATAACAAAACGACAGAACCGCTGTTGAGGGAATTCGCATGAATCAATCTATCCGCGTAACACTGCGTCCTTGGGCTTTGGCTGCGGGACTTCTTTTCTCGATATTTTCCGGAGTGAGTTCTGCGCAACAGCCCACTCAAGGTCAGCCGGCCGCTTTACCGCCTGTAGAGTCTGCCAACATCATGGATGTCGGCCGTGCTCCGAATGCCACGATTGAAGCCGAGCGAAGAGCGCAAGCGAATCAGCCTGGTAATAATGCGCCGATTTGGCGAACCGTAAATAGCGATGCGGTCAATTACGTGAGTATTCCGGATAAGCAGGCTGGCGTATTGATTCAAAAATCAGGGCAGGAGTGGCGCTTAATTCGTGATGGCGTCATTACGGTCTATGGCGCATGGCTTTTAGCGCTGGCTATATGCGGCGTTTTGGCGATGTTTTTGGTGCGCGGAACCATCAAATTGCATGAGCCAATGACGGGGCGCAAAATTCAGCGATTCACATCAGTAGAGCGCCTCACGCATTGGGTCATGGCCTTCAGTTTTGTGGGTCTTGCGATCACGGGCTTATTGATTTTGTATGGCAAATATTTCGTACTGCCAGTATTGGGGGCTAGTATTTTCGGCACGCTCTTGCTCATCAGCAAGAATATTCATAACTTTACTGGCCCCTTATTTACGATCAGTATCGTGGTATTTTTCTTTCTCTTTGTAAAACGCAATCTCCCCGAGAGGGGCGACATGCAGTGGGCAATGTCGTTTGGCGGCATGCTCTCGGGTAAACATGTGCCAGCAGGCTTTTTTAACTTCGGTGAAAAGTTTTGGTTTTGGTTCGGCATGGTCATTCTGGGTACTTTAGTCTCCGCCTCAGGATGGGTGCTGGATATGATCGTGCCCATTCCCGGCATTGAGTATTGGCGCGGTACGATGCAAATTGCAAATATTGTTCACGGTGTTGGCGCTTTGATCATGACCGCTTTAGCGCTTGGCCATATTTATATCGGCACGATTGGCATGCAAGGGTCTATCGATGGCATGAAGACCGGCTATGTCGATGAGACGTGGGCAAAAGAACACCATGAAATTTGGTACAACAAAGTTAAATAAGGACATGGCTATGAAAAAAATCATTGCACTTACCATTTGCTTAATGGCCGCAAGCGCGACAATGGCCAAACTACCGCCTCCAACACCAGAACAGGCGGCAGCAGCAGAATTAGCAAAGGCAAAAACCGCTTATGCGGGTAAGGTAGGCGCCTTCCAGCTCTGTAAGGTTGAAAATACCATTGCGAATCGGTTTAAAGTAGCTGGAACGCCAGCGCCCGCACCATGCGTTCAGCCGCCTGCTTTTGTGCCGCCAGCGGTTCAGGCTGCGGCAGCACCAGCAAAGTAATTAACTTAAACCGCGTTCGCGCTGTAAGAAGCGCAGCGCAGCTTCAGTTTCGGGGATTTTAAAGAAGGGGGCGCAAGCCCCTTTCTCTTTTATCTGACCGCCATCGATAAAAATAACATGATCAGCGAGGCGTTGAACCTGTGCCAATTGATGGGAGCTGATGATCACGTGACAACCCGAGGCAGCAAAGTCCCGAATCATTTGCTCAACTTGTTCTGTCGTATTCGGATCCAGGTTTGCGGTGGGTTCATCGAGGATGAGTAAGTTCGGGTGCTGCAGTCGAGCTCGCCCAAGGCAGAGTTTCTGCTTTTCCCCGGCTGAGAGTTGGTGGGCAGGTTGATTTTGCAAATGCTCAAGTCCAATTTCTCGTAAGACCGCATCAAACTCGCTGGGGCCCAAAGTATTGGCGATTCCGATACCAAGATTGCTTCGAACCGTGGCCTTTAGCATGGGTGTGTGGTGCAAGACGAGGGCGCTATGGGCGGGAATACCATAACAAACGCTACCCCCTTCGTTTGGAGCAATAAGCCCATGCAGAAGCTTTAAGAAGGTAGTTTTACCAGCGCCATTCGGACCGATGCATGCCGTAATGCCACTTAAGGGAATATCCGCATGGGGAATATCCAGAATGACACGACTGTCTCGCAAAATGCGAATATTGCGCAATTCCACATGCTGGGGTGCTGTATTGGGTGACTTATCCATAACGTCGCTCGGCCATATAGCGTACTGCAAACGTCAGTAAATTCGCCAGTAGCACAATGAAAAGTAAAACCATACCAAGGGCTAGCGCTAGTGGGAGATCGCCCTTGCTGGTTTCCAATGCAATCGCAGTAGTCATGGTTCGCGTGGCATTGTCAATATTCCCGCCCACAATCATGACGGCGCCCACCTCTGAAATGGCCCTTGCTAAACCAGCTAAAATAGCTATGGTTAAGGAAAATCGGCAATCCCAAATAAGCCATTTTATGTAGTTTAGGCGCGATAAACGGAGGGATAAAAATGTCTCCCGATGAATTTGCCAAGCGTCTTCAAGCACCTGTCTACTGAGGGCTGCAACGAGTGGCGTAGTTAGCAAAAACTGCGCCACAATCATTCCTTTGATTGTAAAAAGCCAGCCTAATTCACCTAATGGACCGCTTCGGGATAGGGCCAAATACACCAGTACGCCAACAATCACGGTAGGAACTCCCATGAGGGTATTTAACGTAATGATGAGGATTCGCTTGCCACGAAATTGTTCGGTAGCCAGCCATGCGCCCAGTGGAAGACCCACTAAAGTGCCCAATAAAAGGGCAGTTAAGCTCACTTGAAGCGATACCAGCACAATGCCTACTACAGCCTCATTAAATTGACCAAGTAGGGTAAAAGCGTCTTGAAAGGCGATGTACATAGGGCTTGATTCTAGCAAGCTCGGTCAATACTGGTGGCACAATGGCTTTATTGGATTTAATGCCGTCAATATGGATTTTAGGTAAGGCGCTAATGGCTGAGGTGGTTTGTGTTTGTAATGGGATACTTGATCTCGATTTGCGAGAATATTTGGATGCTCATCCCATTCATTCCATTGAGGAACTACGAGAGCAAGCTTCGATTTGCAATAAATGCATGCAGTGCCAAGAAATCGTTGAATCCGAGATTTACCATGCCAAAATTCGTCGCCAAAATGCCGGTTCATAGAGTCAAAAGCGCATGAGCCGGATTCGCGTAGTAACACTGAATATGCATAAGGGCTTATCAGCGCTGCATGCCCATTCTACGGTTTATCGATTAAAGCAAAAAATGCGGCTGCAAAATCCGGACTTAATTTTTATTCAAGAGTTTCAGCAAGAACATCGCGGCCGAGTCAAGCGTTTTGGCCAGTGGCCTGAAAATGAATTAAGTCATTTTTTGGCAGAAGGGTTTTGGCACGATTGGCACTACGGAAAAAATGTGGAATACCGTCAGGGGCATCATGGTAACGCGATTTTTTCACAGCATCCCTTGCATAAAGGATCTAATTACGATATTTCAGCATATCGGTTTGAGCGACGGGGGCTTTTGCATTCCTCGATTCAGATTCCTGGCAGTAGTCAGTCGATACACTGTTTTTGCGTTCATCTTGCCTTATTTGAGCGCGGTCGGGAGCGTCAGTTAGCTGAAATTCTTACTTACATTAATCATCTTGTGGAAGATGGTCCAGCCATTGTTGCGGGTGACTTTAACGATTGGCGCAATCGCCTAAGTCAGCCTATGAAAGCAGTGGGTTTTGAGGATGTTTTTGAAACAATCACGGGCGCTCCTGCAAAAACGTTTCCGAGTGTGCGCCCACTATTACCAATGGATCGAATCTATGTGCGCGGATTAAAGGTACATTCAGTAGAATTGCTGGAGGAGTGGTACCGGCTGTCAGACCATCTGGGCATTGCCGCTGAATTGGAATTGCTATGAACTTTATTGAGTTATTACTTGGCCGCGAGGCGGGATTTTCCTTTCCATGGTTCGCCTTTGGTCATTTATTGCTTGTTATTCTGTTTGGCTTGCGTTTGATTTGGTACAGAAGGCCCGTAAGCGTTTCGTTCGCTTGGTTCCTCATTGTGATTTTATTGCCGGCTGCCGGACTGGTTTTGTATTTAATGTTTGGTGAACGTCCTGTTGGTCGTAGTCTCACAAAGAAAATTATTCGTATGGAGCGAGAGCACGCCAAGCTCAGGGAGGACATGCGTACACACTACGCTTCCGATCGGGCGCTCTTGCCTCCAGAAGCAAAGGCACTGAGTTTGCTGGCAGAGTCTAAAAATGGCTCGCCCGCTACAGCCGGAAATCACATTGAGTTATTCACCGATTCACTCACCATCTTGCAGCATTTTGTGGATGAAATTGATCGCGCAAAAACCAGTTTGCATATGGAGTTTTATATCTGGGCATTAGGCGGTGATGCCGATCGTGTTGGCGAAGCGCTGATTCGCGCAGCAAAGCGCGGTGTAGCTTGCCGGGTCCTATTGGACTCCTTGGGGAGTAAGGCATGGTTTAAGTCAGATTGGCCAAAACGATTTAAGCAAGCCGGCATCAAAGTGACTGAGGCTCTGCCTATTCAGCTGGGGCGTTTTCAGTTTCGCCGCGCAGACTTACGCTTGCACCGCAAAATATTCGTGATTGATGGCAATGCAGTTTGGACTGGCAGCATGAATTTGGTTGACCCCCGGGTGTTTAAACAAGATTCTGGGGTTGGCGAATGGGTTGACGCCATGGTTCGCATTGAGGGACCGGCTACAGCGCAATTTGAATTAACCTTTTTATTTGATTGGAGCGTCGATAATCTGAAGCTATCTAACTTCAGAGATCATCGACTAAGCCCCCAGTCTGCTCATGGAAAGGCTTTGGCTCAGGAGTTTTCATCGGGCCCAGTCTACCGCGACGATATTTTGTACCAGGTGCTGCTATCAGCCATCATGGACGCTCGCCATGAGTTGGTCATTACAACCCCGTATTTTGGTCCAGATGATGGTTTGCTACAGGCCTTGATGGCCGCATCCCATCGGGGCGTAAAAGTCACCTTGATTGTGCCTAAGCGCAATGATTCGACTTTGGTGGCCTGGAGCAGTCGAAGCTTTTATGGCGATATGCTTCAAGCTGGCATTCGGATCGCGGAATTTCATGGCGGGCTCTTGCACACCAAGAGTTTATTGATTGATCGCCGCATTGCGATTTTTGGTTCGGTTAATTTTGATCAGCGCAGTTTGCGTCTCAATTTTGAAATCAGCTTGATTGTCTATGAGGAGCTCTTTTGCGCTCGTTTGCAGACGCTAATCGATGGCTATCTTCAAAAGTCCGATGTCGTGGATGCCAAGAAATGGGCAAAGCGACCGCGGTGGCGCCTGCTTTTAGAAAACGTCGCCCACCTGACCTCGCCACTGCTTTAAATTGCGCCGCTCGCTTTCATTGCGGTAATTTGATCCGCATTTAAGCCAAGCTCACTCAATATAGAGTCTGTATGCCCGCCCACCGCGGGTATAGGGTCCATGCGGTACTCAAATTGATCGTTTACACCAGGCGGCAGTAGGGCGGGTATTGGTCCCGCAGGCGATTCGACCAAAACCCAGCGCTGACGAGCCGCTAATTGCTGATGCTTCCAGAGTCCGTTCATGTCATTTAGGCGTGCATTGGCGATTTGAGCCCGATCCAGCTTCGCAATCACTTCATCGCTGCTGAGCCGACTAAAAGATGTATGAATCATGTCAGCGAGGATTTCACGGTTTTCATTGCGTTTGCTATTTTTATCAAAACGCGTATCGCTTGCTAAAGCTGCATTGCCAAGCACAAGCTCGCAAAAGGCAAGCCACTCCCGCTCATTTTGCAGACCCAACATCACGGTAGCGCCATCACCCGTTTTAAACGGCCCATAGGGGTAGATCGTGGCATGTGACGCACCATTACGTGGTGGTGGTGTCGCCCCCTCATAGGCGTAGTACATGGGGTAATTCATCCATTCCCCTAAGGATTCCAGCATTGAGACATCAATACTGCATCCTAAGCCTGTTTTTTGGCGTTGTAACAGGGCCGCCAGAATATTGCTGTAGGCATACATTCCAGCCGCAATATCTGCGATGGAGTTGCCCGATTTGCTCGGCGTTTCAGGCGTGCCTGTAACGGATAAAAAACCCGCTTCGCTTTGTATAAGCAGGTCATAGGCTTTTTTATCACGGTAAGGGCCATCGTTGCCATACCCTGATATGTCACACACAATTAGCGCCGGGTTATCTGCATGCAGTTCTGCCGCAGTAAGGCCCATTCGGGCAGCTGCTCCTGGTGCTAAATTTTGCACCAAGACATCGGCGGTTTTGAGTAAAGCCTTTAGTACGGTGAGAGCGCTGGCTTGTTTTAAGTCGAGCGTAAGACTTTCTTTAGATCGATTGACCCATACAAAATGGGATGCCATGCCATTCACTCGCTCATCGTATGCGCGCGCAAAATCACCAGTGCCAGGACGTTCAATTTTGATGACGCGTGCGCCCAGATCGGCTAATTGACGGGTGCAAAAAGGCGCTGCAATTGCATGCTCAAGTGATACAACGGTAATGCCGTCTAGCGGACGAACGGGTGGGGGGTTATTCATGCTCAAAATGATCGTGGTAAGCCTAAAACATGCTCGGCAATATAGGAATAAATTAAGTTAGTTGAAATCGGCGCTACCTGATAGAGGCGGGTTTCGCGGAACTTTCGCTCGACATCGTACTCACAAGCAAAACCAAAGCCCCCATGGGTCTGTAGACATACATTAGCCGCTTCCCATGATGCCTTGGCGGCAAGGTACTTGGCCATATTGGATTCAGGACCACAGGGCTGGTGGCGATCAAATAAGTCGCAGGCCTTAAATCGCATTAAGTTTGCGGCTTCCGTTTCCATATAGCTGTCGGCAATCGGAAATTGGATGCCTTGATTCTTGCCAATCGGCTGATCAAACACCACGCGTTCGCCGGCATAGCGCCTAGCGCGATCAATAAACCAGTAAGCATCACCAATGCATTCTGCTGCAATGAGGGTGCGCTCAGCATTGAGGCCGTCGAGGATATATTTAAATCCCTTTCCTTCTTCGCCGATTAAGTTCTCTACAGGGATTTCCAGGTTGTCGAAAAATACTTCATTGGTTTCGTGATTAACCATGTTTTCAATCGGACGGACCTCCATGCCTTTACCAATCGCATCGGCTAGGTTCACGATGAAAATCGACATCCCTTCCGATTTGCGTTTAACTTCATTTAGCGGGGTAGTGCGCGCCAGCAGAATCATAAGATCAGAGTGCTGAATGCGCGAGATCCAGACTTTTTGGCCGTTAACCACGTAGCGATCACCCTGTTTGATAGCTGTAGTTTTTAGTTTAGTGGTATCGGTGCCGGTAGTGGGTTCGGTAACCGCCATACTTTGCAAGCGCAGTTCGCCCGTTGCAATTTTGGGTAGATATAACTTTTTTTGCTCATCGGAGCCGTGGCGCAGCAAGGTGCCCATGTTGTACATCTGACCATGGCATGCGCCCGAGTTGCCTCCTGAAAAATTAATTTCTTCCATAATGACCGAGGCTTCTGCAAGCCCCAACCCAGAGCCGCCATATTCTTCCGGAATTAGCGCTGCAAGCCAGCCTGCTTCGGTGATGGCATCGACAAACGCTTCGGGATAGCCGCGTTCATGGTCTACTTTTTGCCAATAACTCGAATCGTATTTGCCGCAAAGATCGCGCAATGCCTCCCGAATTTCTTGATATTGATCTGGGGCTGGAATGGGATTTGTCATAAATTAGATGAATATAAAGTGCGTTGGATGATAGTTGGTATTAATACGGCGACATCATATTTTCCTTTGATGCCGCTAAGCCTAAAGTCATTATTTTAGTAGCTGAGTGCTAATGTCGTTCGTTTGGTAGGGAAGCGCGTCGATTGCCCACGTCATGGGTTTTGCGCTTTCAAAGATCTTGTTTAAGTCGATCTTGACGTAGTTAGTGCGATTGGCGTAGTTGGTGATGCGCAATTGGTTATTGCTTAAATCTTTAATCGCGACAAATTGCGTGTAGTCCGATACCGTTTGCTCACCTTCTTTGCTTTGCGCTACGCCAATCGGGATATCGACGTTATTCAAAATATGCCCCATTAATTGGGTGCCGTCGACGGCGTTATTCGCTGGGCTTGCAAAGTGACGCAAGAAACTGGTGCGCACAAAGCGTGATGCTGGAGTGTAGTCAGCGGGCAATCCCAGTAAGCCTCCGCCTTCTCCAAGCTCAGTAACGTTCTTGCCATTTACGAGTGCTGGGCCGGGGCCTTGTTTAGAAAGGTTTAGGTAATTGCGTAGATTCAAGAGATGCCAGTCGTAGGTTGGTGCATTTGTTAGAACCCCAGACTGGTTTTCATGAATCACCATATTGCCTTTAACAAATTCCACTACGATGCTAGCGCCACTGCGGTCGGTGAATACAAAATGCAGCCATGGTGGCGTTGGTCCGGATGGGAGGCTGGCGTCGTACCATACTTTGTATTTGGGCAACTCGCTGCGCAGTTCGGCCACATTGGCAAACATGCCCAATGTAAACCCGCCAAAATCTAAAATGGACACGTAGTGTTTATCTTGTGACTGCACAGTTTGGTATTGCGTAAATCCCGGTAAGAAATTGCCGCTCATACCCAGACCGGCACTATTTTGCCCCTCAAGGAGTGCGGTTGTATTTGGAATGACTGCTGGAAAAACGCCCACTAAGGCGTATTTGCTCATGAGTTGGATATCGGGTAATCCAGTAGCACTGGGCGCCGACAACTTCAGTTTACTTCCTTGAGGAATCGACGCTAGTGACCATTTCATATCAAAAGCCCATTCCATGGTGCGCCCAGCGATAACACTCCCATCTTTAGCAGTCATATTGACCGCAGTACAGGCTAAGCTGGTATATGAAAAGCACACTAAGCTAAGGGTCGCGATTAGGCGTTTCATGAGAATCTTTCTTTATGGGCATTCATGGAATTTACAGGTAGAGCATGCATGAGGAATGGCGCAGTAAACAACCTCTAGTTTAAGCAAATTTATAAAATCGAGGAAAATAATCCCTGTAAAAATAGCCAACAAAATCGGGTTGGCAGTGCATACTGCTAAGGTCTGTGAATCATCCGCATTAATGACTTAAAAAAGGATTGCCTCGTTTGGAGCAGTATTTCATCGCTTTTTTAGATTGGTTTGGCATGCCATCGGTTGGCTTGCCAGCGGTGTTTATCGTGGCTTTGGTGTCGGCTACCTTGCTACCCATGGGCTCTGAGCCTATTTTGTTTGGTTACGTTAGCCTGAATCCATCCATGCTTTGGCCGGCAATCATAGTGGCAACGGTTGGCAATACCATCGGTGGCATGGTGAATTGGTGGCTGGGACTGACAGCTCGAAATGCATTTGAATCGTACAAGGGGCATACCGGCGGCCGCATGCAACGCTGGTTGGAGTCTAAGGGGCCAAAGATGCTGCTCCTTGCATGGCTTCCCGGTGTGGGTGACCCGCTGTGTGCTGTTGCGGGCTGGTTGCGCTTGCCATGGAGAGCGTGTTTAATTTATATGGCGATCGGCAAGCTGCTGCGTTACATCAGCTTCACCTTGGTTTTGACCAGCATCCCAAGTCAGTTTTGGGAGTATTTAGGGCATTTACTTGGTCTTAGTGGGTAAGCTGGCCGATGTAGTAAATCGAGTACCATTTATTAGTCAATGCAAACAGGAAAAAGCACTATGCCTACTCTCACTGGAAAAACCGCACTCGTTACCGGATCGACTAGCGGAATCGGACTTGCGATGGCGGTTGCCTTAGCCAGGCAAGGCGCCAATATCATGATGAACGGTTTTGGGGAAAAGGATGTAGCGATTGCAAGTGTTAAAGCGTGTGGCGTCGACGTCGATTATCATGGCGCCGACATGAGCAAGCCTGCCGAGATCGAAGCCATGATCGCAGCGACAGAGCGGCGTTTTGGTGCGATCGACATCCTCATTAATAATGCGGGTATTCAGTATGTGGCTAATGTAGAGGATTTTCCAGAGGATCGTTGGGACGCTGTTATTGCTATTAATCTCAGCTCCGCCTTTCATACGACGCGTTTTGCTTTGCCTGGGATGAAGCAGCGCAATTGGGGTCGCATTATTAATATCGCTTCGGTGCATGGTCTAGTGGCATCGATGCAAAAGGCAGCCTATGTTGCCGCCAAGCACGGCATCATTGGATTAACCAAGGTAGTTGCTCTTGAAACGGCGCGAACTGGCGTGACATGCAATGCAATTTGCCCAGGATGGGTCTTAACGCCTTTGGTTCAAAAACAAGTTGATGCGCGCGCGGAGCGAGAAGGAATTAGTAATGATGCGGCCAAGTTGGCTTTGGTTTCAGAAAAGCAGCCATCTGGCGAATTTGTCTCGCCAGAACAGCTGGCTGCATTAGCAGTATTTTTATGCGGCAACGATGCTTCCGAGGTGCGCGGTGCCGCTTGGAATATGGATGGCGGCTGGACTGCTCAGTAAGCAACTGAGCCAGTCCAAAACCACCTTAGTATTACGCTACGCAACTATTGGCGTCTTTCTTAATCGCTAGGCGGTAAGCGTGCAGCAAGGGTTCGGTGTAGCCGTTAGGCTGCTCTAGCCCCTTAAAGATCAGATCACTTGCAGCTTGGAATGCATATGAATCTTTATAGTTTGGCATCATTGGCTTATAAAGGGGATCGCCGGCATTTTGAGCATCAACAATCGAAGCCATTCGTTGCAACGCTTCCTCTACTTCCGCTTTGCTGACGAACTTGTGCAATAACCAGTTGGCAATGTGCTGACTAGAAATCCGCAAGGTTGCGCGATCTTCCATTAAACCGACGTTGTAAATATCGGGCACCTTGGAGCAACCAACACCTTGATCAATCCAGCGAACAACATAACCCAAAATACCTTGGCAATTATTATTGAGGGACTCGCGAATCTCCTCTTTGGTCCAATCAGGATAAAGCGCAATGGGTACAGTTAATAGATCGTCGGTTAAGGCCTCATACTCAGCCGCAGTATCTTGCCTCTCTAATTCCTCTTGGATCTTTGCCACATCAACCTGGTGATAGTGCAATGCATGCAAAGTGGCAGCAGTAGGCGATGGCACCCAAGCGGTATTCGCTCCAGCTTGAGGGTGGGCAGCTTTTTGCTCAACCATTTCCTTCATCAGATCTGGCGCAGGCCACATCCCCTTACCAATTTGTGCGCGACCACGAAGGCCACAAGCTAAGCCGGCTAACACATTACGACGCTCATAAGCTCCAAACCATTTGGCAATCTTCATCCTGCCTTTGCGAACCATCGCGCCGCCATACATACCGGTATGAATTTCATCCCCAGTGCGGTCCAAAAATCCGGTATTAATAAAAGCAACGCGAGCACTAGCTGCGGCAATAGCGGCTTTCAGGTTGACGCTCATACGGCGCTCTTCATCCATGATGCCTAATTTGACGGTGTTTTCGGGTAAGCCAAGCAACTTCTCCACCCGACCAAAGAGCTCGCCAGCAAAGGCCACTTCTTCTGCGCTGTGCATCTTGGGTTTAACAATGTATACGGAACCTTTGCGGGTGTTGCCGATCTTCTGCTCTTTAGGGCGACGCAAATCGTACATGGCAATTAATACGGTAACCACTGCGTCCAAAATACCTTCGTAAATTTCTTTACCATCCGCCGTCAAGATGGCTGGGTTGGTCATTAAGTGACCTACGTTGCGCAGAAACAGGAGTGAGCGGCCGTGTAAGGTGACTAAGCCATCTTTCGCATCGGTAGCACCAATGCCGGCAGTGTAGACGCGGTCTGAGTTCAGGCTGCGGGTGAAGGTCTTCCCATTTTTTGTGACGCTCTCTGTGAGGGTGCCTTTTAAAATCCCCAACCAATTCTCATAGGCAAGCACTTTGTCATCGCCATCAACAATCGCTACCGAGTCCTCTAGATCCAGAATGGTGGAGAGTGCCGCTTCAAGCACCACATCATTTACTCCTGCTAAATCAGTAGCGCCAATGGTTTTGTTCTTATCAATTTGGATATCGATATGAATACCATGATTACGCAATAAAACGGATGATGGTGCTAAGGCATCGCCTTGGTAACCAACAAACTGTTTCTCGTCACTCAAACCCGTTGTGCTTCCGTCTTTTAATTTCACGGACAGTTTTTTGTCTACAACACTATAAGCAATTACATCACCATAGGAGGCTTTAGCCAAAGGCGCGGCTTGATCCAAAAATTGACGCGCATAAGCAACTACCTTTGCACCTCGAATGGGGTTATAAGCCCCTTCTTTGCCAGCACCATCCTCTTCAGAAATAACATCGGTGCCGTACAGAGCGTCATACAAAGAGCCCCAACGCGCATTGGCAGCATTTAAGGCATAACGTGCATTGAGCACCGGCACAACCAGCTGAGGACCGGCCTGGAGAGCCAGTTCATCATCCACATTCTGAGTGGTAACCGCAACGTTGGCAGGCACATCTTCGATGTAAGCAATGTCTTTCAAGTGCTTGCGATAAGCAGGCATATCTTTGATTGGACCCGGATTGGCTTTATGCCATTGATCCAAGTCAAGCTGGAGGCGATCACGCTTGGCTAGTAAGGCTGCATTTTGGGGTGATAAGTCCTTCACGATCTCATCAAAACCCGACCAGAAGGTCTTACTATCGATGCCTAAACCAGGCAAGACTTTATCTTCGATAAAGCGGTATAAGGGCGTTGCAACTTGGAGGCTGTGGCATTGGGTGCGTGCGGTCATAATAAGGCCTTAATAGCGGGATTTTCGTAGGGGAATGCGATTTCATTGCAGTGCAATATATTTTGCCATATTTTTTTGTAAAAGCCGATGAAAATCACGGCTTTAAATGGCTTTTCGGGCTATAAGGGAGTGTGCTGGGTAAAGTGTGTGGCCCTCTACATGCCGAAATCTGCGGGGCGTGCCTTATTTTGGCGTTGAACGCACTTAAAACATTATCTTCGGAGTAATTTCGTATGACATCCATCCTCCATTCGCTCGGACGCACTATATTGGCCGGTTTTGGGCTCTTGGTTCTGGTTTTGCTGGTCTTTGGCAGTAATGCGGATATAGGCTCATTAGCTTGGCAGACCTTTGTGGTGCGCTGGTTGCATGTGATGTTTGGAGTGATGTGGCTAGGTCTCTTGTGGTATTTCAATGTGGTGCAAATCCCATCGATGCCCCTGATACCGGACGAGCAAAAGCCTGCTATTAGCAAGGTGATAGCTCCCCGAGCCCTGTTGTGGTTCCGGTATGCGGCCTTAGGTACCGTCATTACGGGTTTATTCGTTGCGGGTTTACAGGGCTATTTGCATCAGGCATTTACCCTGCAGCCAGCCTATCGCGCCATAGGCCTAGGGATGTGGATTGCGCTCTTTATGGCTTTTAACGTTTGGTTCATTATTTGGCCCAATCAAAAGCGTGCCTTAGGCATGGTGTTGGCAGAGCCCCCAGTCAAGGCAGCTTCTGCGCGCAGGGCGATGCTGGTATCGCGCTTTAATACGATTCTCTCGATTCCGATGCTGTACCTGATGAGCGCTCAATCCCACGGCGGCCTTTAGGCTGTTTTGCGTCATATGCAAAAAATGCCCCACACGAATAGAATAGGCACTACTGTAAATTGAGAAATACCTGAATTCAAACCCATTCATTAAAAACACCAACAAAGGGACACATCATGGAACATACCTTGCCACAACTGCCGTACGCAATCGATGCCTTGGCGCCGCACATCTCAAAAGAGACCATGGAATACCACTATGGCAAGCATCACCAGACTTACGTTACTAACTTAAATAACCTGATTAAGGGTACTGAGTTTGAGAACGCTAGCCTAGAAGATATCGTTAAAAAATCCAGCGGCGGCGTGTTTAACAACGCAGCGCAAGTATGGAATCACACTTTTTATTGGATGGGCCTCAAGCCAAATGGCGGCGGCGCTCCTACCGGCGCTTTGGCGGATGCGATTAATGCCAAGTGGGGTTCATTTGATAAGTTCAAAGAAGAATTCGCCAAATGCGCAGTCGGTACATTTGGTTCCGGATGGGCATGGCTAGTTAAAAAACCCGATGGCTCACTTGATCTGGTTTCGACTAGCAATGCAGCTACGCCATTAACAACAGATGCGAAGCCCCTCGTTACCTGTGACGTTTGGGAGCATGCGTATTACATCGACTATCGTAATGCCCGTCCTAAGTACTTAGAGGCATTTTGGAACTTAGTAAACTGGGATTTTGCATCGAAGAACTTTGCGTAAGTTGAGTCTGTATTACAGCTCGCTGTAATTAGTCTGTTTGAAATGAAAATAAGTCACCTGCGGGTGACTTATTTTTTTATCTAATCCACTTTATTGCGCATCCAATCGGCAGTTGCAAAGAATGATTCATTGAGTCGATCTTTTAGTAAAGGGTCGATCGCCACTTCATCCATGGCGCGCTTCATGCAGTCGAGCCATTGGTTTCGCTCAACCGATCCGATGGGGAAGGGCAGATGCCTTGCGCGGAGCATGGGATGCCCGTATTTTTCTTGGTAGAGTTGGGGGCCGCCCATCCAGCCACTTAAGAATAGATACAGCTTTTCGCGTGAGCTGCTTAGGTCTTGCGGATGCATTTCCCGTATAAGCGCATATGCTTCCTCGAGTTCCATGAGGTCATAGAAGCGGTCTACCAATGCGCGCACGGGCTCTGCGCCCCCAATTAGCTCATATGAGGTAGTCTTAAATAGCGGTTTTGGATCTTGGCTCATGCTAATACAGGCGGGAGTAATTTGGTCAATGCGGCGCGCTCTGCAGTAGCTGATCCTAGTAATGCAAATCCCAGTAATTGCCCATCCGCTGATTCAAAACGCGACTGCATGCCACCTTCCACTGCCGTGGAAATCCACTGACCGACTGCGCCTTTCGCTGGCGGTGAAACCACAATGGGATAGGCGGGTGTTTTTACCATGACAGGCATTGCGGGATAGCTTAGGGCGGCATCTTGCCCTAGCAGGATTGGTGCTAAGGCGCGCGCTGCTTGCATGATCGGCATAACGTAGGGCAACACTAAGCCATCGACTTCGGCGCAATCCCCCAATGCATACACATTTGCCACATTGGTTTGCAGTTGGCGGTTTACCTGAATGCCTTGCGCGGTAGCGATACCCGCTTTTTTGGCCAAATCGATACGCGGACGTAAACCCACTGCAGATAAAACAACATCTGCTGAGATAAGGTCACCATTGGCTAAGGTGACTAGTAGATCATCAGCTTGTTTTTGTATGGTCTTGACGGTTGTGCCAAAATGCCAGCGCACGCCCGCCTCACTTAATTTGGCTTCTAGAGCTTTGGCTGCTGGCTCAGGTAATAGGCGCCCCAAGGCTTGCGCTGCCAAATCAATTACTTCGACGGCGTAGCCCCCCAAGGTAAGGTCGTTTGCAAACTCACAACCGATTAAACCCGCGCCTAAGATTGCAATCCGTTTTTTTCCTGCGATGCACTCCCGAAATTGCGCGTAATCTTCAAGGTCATTGACGCTAATGACTTCGCCAGCGCCATCGCCTTCTAAAGGCAGGCGAATTTGGTCGGCCCCCAAGGCGAGCACTAGCTTGCCATAGACAACATCGCCTTGACTTGTTTTAATCACTTGCGCAGCGGTATCAATGGCGCTGACATCGGTATTACCCAAAATACGAACATCCAGTTGACTGGCCATAACATCGCTCGCAGAGCTAATGAGTTGGGCTGCCTCTTTATTGCTAGCGAATGCGGTTGAGAGCATGGGTTTGGAGTAAAAATAACCAGGCTCACGGGTAATGAGGGTCACGGCGCTCGTCTTGTCTAGTTTGCGCAATTCCCGCGCGACGGTATACCCAGCCAAACCACTGCCAATAATGACGATAGGTTGGGACTGATTCTGTTGTTGATCCAAGGCTGGGCTCCTAGCGTATAAAAAAGACAAACTAAAACAAGATTAAAAAATAAACAAAACGAGCGACAGTTGAGTCTTTCGCTGGGCAGGCTAATTAAATCTGCACCATCTCAAAGTCGGCCTTGGAGACGCCGCAGTCAGGGCATTCCCAGCTGTCTGGAACATCTGCCCAGATTGTGCCGGGGGCGATGCCGTCTTCCGGCAAACCCTGCGCTTCGTCATAGATAAAACCACAAACAATACATTGCCACGTTTTCATGATCATTCCTTAAATAGAGTTAATGGGTATTTTATGCGGCTACGGCAAACTGCTTTGCTTTATCGAGGGCTTGCTTATAGTGGTTCGCATGGCGCTCCTCCACATTAGCCAGGGCAGCAAAGCGCTTTGCGGCTTTTGCCAGCATGGCCTCAAACTGCTCTGCATGCTCCTTAGACTCGGCAATTTGCTCGTCCATTTCAGCTACAGCAGCCGTATTACCCTCTTCAAGGGCGGTTTTCCTAAAGCGAGGGTACATTTCCGAGTATTCATAGGTTTCACCCTCAATCGCTATTTCTAGGGCGCGAGTAGGGGTAATGGTATCAGCGGGATACAACAAATCGAGGTGACCAAAGGCATGCATCACCTCTTGGGCAGCTGTTGCCTCAAAAATGCGAGCAGTATCTTCATCGCCAGCCGCGCGCGCCAGTTTCGCAAAATAGCGGTATTTGATGTGCGCCATGGATTCTCCTGCAAAGGCAGATTCCAAGTTCTGGATGGTTTTGATTTCAGGGCGTGCCATAGTAAATCCTTTCAAAAATTGTTTTTGTTCATTTCAAGCCAGCTAAAGCTTGACCATGGATGCATTTTGGGTCTTTTTATTTAATCAGTCTAATGAATTAAAATGATATTATTTATCTATTAAATCGATATCAATTGAAGTGGACTCCGTTATGGCCGCCTTACCCTCGCTTAAGCAGCTGCGTTACTTCTTGGCTATTGCCACGGAGCTCAATTTCACGAGAGCGGCAGAAGTGTGTTTTGTGGGTCAATCTACCTTGAGTGCTGGCCTAAAGGAGCTTGAGGATACGCTCGGGGTTCGCTTGGTGGAGCGTGATCGCCAAAATGTCTCGATCACGCCGATTGGATTAGAGGTTTTAGTCAGAGCCAAAGGTATTTTGGCTAGCGCAGATGATTTGGTGGATTATGTGGGTAGCGCAAGCGGACCTATGACAGGCACGATTCGGCTCGGGGTGATTCCGACGATTGCCCCATTTTTATTACCGGCTATATTGCCCACGTTTCGCACTCAGTACCCTAATCTCAAGTTAGCGCTGCGTGAAGATTTAACCCAGCATTTAATAACGCGGGTTTTGGATCACCAGTTGGACTTTGCCATCATTGCCCTGCCTTATCCCACCGAAGGCCTTTTAGTAAAACCGTTATTTAATGATGAGTTTTGGCTAGCTGCCCGTGCCGATGATCCGGCCTTTAAAGGAAGGGATGTGCAGCTACCCGCGAAATTAGCAGATCGATTGCTGTTGCTAGAGGAGGGGCATTGTTTGCGCGATCACAGCTTACAAGCCTGCAAGCGAACTGAAATTGCTAGTGCTGAAGGGATGGAGGCCACTAGCTTATTAACCTTAATTCAAATGGTGGAGTCCGGTTTAGGTATTGCGCTCATTCCAGAAATGGCAGTTAAGGGTGGTCTTTTAAATGGCACGCAATTGGTAGCCAGACCCTTGACTGCGCCCGCACCCAAGCGGGTGATCGCGCTTGTGGGTCGAACAAGCACCGCTCGTATCGATGCATACACCGCATTAGCTAAGGCAGTGCAGAATCACTTTGGGGCTTCGACTCCCGTATCGAAACGCATTGGCCGAACAGTACGATCAAGCGCCTTAAGCAAATAAACGTGGTTCTTGTTACGATCGAAGCCGTGTTTTACTTATCTAATCATTGAAGGAGTTGGAATGTCTACTGATTTATTGCTATTAAGCCCAGTTGAGCTAGGCGCACTTAAGCTGAAAAATCGCCTTGTTATGGCGCCGCTTACCCGCATGCGCGCAATCGATGGTGATATCCCAAGTCCCCTAGCTAAAACCTATTATGGTCAGCGCGCTAGTGCTGGCATGATCATCACGGAAGCGACGCAAATCGCGCCTTTAGGTAAAGGCTATCCCGCCACCCCTGGGATTTATTCAGAGGCGCAAACGCGTGCTTGGAAAGAAATCGTCGACGAAGTGCATACCAAGGGCGGTTTAATTGTGGCGCAGTTATGGCACGTTGGCCGTATCTCGCATTCTTCATTGCATCCACACGAAGGCCTGCCGATTGCCCCATCCGCGATTGCGCCCGCTGGTCAAACGTATGGCGCCGATTGGAAATTGCATGACTATGAAACCCCTCGTGAAATGACTGCGGCGGATATCGCAGAACTCTTAGCGCAATTTCGTCAGGCCGCTTTAAATGCGAAAGAGGCCGGCTTTGATGGCATTGAGGTGCACGCAGCCAATGGATATTTGCTTGATCAATTTTTGCAAGATAGAACCAATCAACGCACAGACGGCTATGGCGGCTCCATTGATAATCGCTTACGCTTACTGACAGAAGTGTTGGCGACAGTAAGTGAGGTATATCCATATCGACAAATTGGTGTGCGTTTATCGCCATACGGATCATTTAATGACATTGCAGATAGTGATCCCATTGCGCTCTTTACCGCGGCCATCGAGAAAATCAATCCCCTTGGCCTAGCCTACGTGCATATGATCGAACCGAGAGCAACTACTGCTGGTGGCAATGACCATGTAGATGAGGCTGCGCCACTGACTTCAGCGCTCTTTCGGAAAGCCTTTCAGGGTAAATTTATTAGCGCCGGTGGTTACACGCGCGAATCAGGTGAATTGGCTTTAAAAGAAGGTTTGGCTGATGCGATTGCCTATGGCCGTATTTATATTTCTAATCCAGACTTGGTAGAGCGTTTTTCGCAAAACGCGCCACTCAACCCCTATGATCGCGCTAGTTTTTATGGCGGCGCTGAAAAAGGATATACGGATTACCCTAGCCTTTAAACACATTGCATGGGAATGCGTAAAAAAAGGGATCTGCCCAGCAAGGTGTGCGTTTGCTGTGGCAGACCCTTCAATTGGCGAAAAAAATGGGAAAAAGTCTGGGAGGAAGTGAAATACTGTTCGGATCGCTGCAGGCATACCAAAAAATACCGCCTAGATGAATTTCTTGTTCTGCTGGCCGTAGTTGGCAGTTCCTCTTTTTCGGTATAGAGTAATAGAAGGTACTTTATAAAACTCGAGACCCTGAAAGGATCTGCAATGAACCAAAAAGAAATTCAAGAGTGGCAGCAAAAGAAAGCCAAGGAGTTATTTGCGCTTTCACATAAATTACTGGATACCGCAAAGCAACTCAGTGAGCACCATGCGAATGAGCTCAAGCACAATATGGAGCATGCCTTGCGCTTTGCTAAGTCCGCCGCAAAGAACGATCTTGAGCATTTAAAAGAGCTGCAAGAAGAGGCAACAAAAGCGGCCGCGCAGCGTATGGCGGATTATCAGAAAAAAGTCAAAAGCATGCTGCGTGAAATGGGTGATGATGCTGCAGATGAGGCAGAAAAGTACCTAGAAAAAGCACGCTCATCCTTGTCAACTTGGCTTGAAGAGGTTGAAAAGAAAATGCCTGCTGGTGGTGAGCATTTAGCTAAAGTGGCGCGGGATTTATCTAGTGCGGGCGCAAAAGCATTTAAAGAAGGTCGCCGTGTTATCAACGAGGCCGCTGAAGTTGCTGAAAAAAATATCGGCAAGATGTCGAGTCGTAGCACTACGGCTAGCCCCAAGAAAAAAACGGCTCCTAAAAAGGCTGCCGCTAAAAAGTCTGCTGCAAAAAAGACTCCAGCTAAAAAGGCGGCTTCTAAAAAATCCATTGATTAAGGATGATTAACCTAGTAGGCTTTATTTAGGTGCGCCATAGAAAAAAACGCCACCCCGTTTAAATGGGGTGGCGTTTTTCTTTGAGGTTTTACTCTAGGCTATCTACCGCTAATTTATAAAACCCAAAAGTGATGGGTGCCGTCTTTAGCCAATTGCGCCACTAAGCCAAATTCCCAATCTAAATACGCTTGCATCGCGGCAGGGTCGATATTGGTGCCTTCATATGGGCGCTTATACCGATCGCGCGCTGGAGAGGCTAGATGGGTTTCACCCTTCTCGAGCGCATGTCCCGCTTTTGTCCATGCGGAGTTGCCACCTTCCAAAATAAAAACGGGTTTTTTGGAGAGGGATTGCATTTCGGCTGCCGTGAAAATAGCTAATTCTTCAGGGTTGCTTGTCAGTACATAGCGACTTGCATTTGGAATAGCGTTGAGTGCGTCCGCAAGCTCGGATCGCAACGCAAACCATGCGCCAGGAATATGCCCTCGAACATAGTTGGCGTGGGTACTAAAGTCGACTACAAGCAAATCCTCACCCGCCTTTTGTTGAGCAATAAGCGCATCGACAGAAATTGTTTCTACTGTGGGTAAGGTTGGCAATGGGTTGTGCCATATGCCGCGCTCGGTTAAGTCGGAATCCTGCAAGCCGTCGATTACATGGACATCCCATGCCATTTGCGCGAGCCACGATGCTGCCATATCGGCGCGAACTCCGCTGGGATCTGCCAAGACAATGCGGGCGCCGCGAACTGGAGCGACCATCTCGGTTTCTTGAACGAGCTGACCGCCCGGAACAGAGCGAAAGCCGGGTAAATGACCTGCTTCATATTCTTCCGGGGTGCGAGTATCAAAGAAATACGTGGTTAGGTCGTTTTGTGTTTTCCACTTAGACACATCACTCAGGCTGGCGCGCTTGACTTTGGCTTTATCAGCAACGGCGCGAGCACGCTGCGCTGCCTCTTTGGCGGTTTCTGGACCAACTTCAGCAAACCGACGGGTTTGGCCAACGTCTAATTCTTGGCCGGCTAATTTCCACCCAATCGTGCCATTGCGCAGCGCGTTAACAGGATTAGGGATGCCGGCATTAATAAGGGATTGAGTGCCGAGAATGCTACGAGTTCTGCCTGCGCAGTTCACAATAATTTTGGTTTTGGGATTGGGTGCGATTTCTTTAACCCGCAATACCAATTCGGCACCAGGTACATTCATCCCGGTTGGAATGCTCATGGTGTTGTATTCATCAAAGCGACGAACGTCGAGCACCACCATATCTTCTTTGGCGTCGATCAACTGCTTGACCTCTTCAGCAGAAAGCGAGGGGGTGTGGCGCTTAGACTCTACTAACTCACCAAAGGATTTGCTGGGCACATTCACATCACGAAAAAGCTCACCGCCCGCCGCTTCCCAGCCTCGAATGCCGCCTTCAAAAACCGATACATCGCTAAAGCCAAGAGCGCTCAAGCGCTCTGCCGCAAGCTCAGCAAAACCTTCGCCTTCATCGATCGTTACAATGGGTACATTGCGCTTAGGTAGTTTGGCGTAGGCATCGATCTCAATGCGCGAGAGAGGGAAGTTGGCCGCAAAGAGGGGGTGCTCTTCGGCGTGTGGACCTTCCTCGCGCACATCCAGGAACGCAATTTCGTGACGTTCTAAGAGTTTATTGCGCACAAATGCGTAATTTTTTACTGCTACATCACTGCTCTTGCTGGAACCCATGTCTCATTTCCTTTTTTACCTGATCTAGAGTGATCATTTTATTTTCTTCTTCATTAACTGATTTTAGCAATAGAGTCATTTAATCTCGTCATTTAAAAGCCCGATGTGGATACCTCATTGACCTTCCGGCTCAGTTGACTTAGCTAAAATCGCTTTGTCAGCAGGATCGTATTTCACCAACAACCACATGGCCGCAATGACAACGGCCATGCCACCCAACTGCATCATACTGACGGTCTCGGAGAGAACTAGCCAGCCCATAAAAATAGTTGAAATGGGGCCAAGGATCCCAGCTTGAGCCACCAGGGGTGAGCCAATCCGGTTGATCGCAACCACAATCATCGTCATCGGAATCACGGTGCAGATACTGGCATTAATAAGGCTTAAGCCATAGATTTCAGGGGCTTGCATAAAAATAGAGCTGGGACTGTGTAGCATCACTTGAATCACGCTACATACTGCTGAGGCACTGCTGGCAAAGACTACCAGGCGCACGCTTCCAATGCGTTTAACCATTTCGCCTGAGCCAATCATGTAGGCGGCATACGCGCAAGCGCTGGCAAAAACTAACAGCATGCCAAGCCAGGCTTCACCACCAATGATAGTGACATCTTGAATAAATACCAATATCACACCCAAGTAACCCGCCACTAAGGCGTACCACTGAATTCGCGCAATGCGTTTATTGAGGGCAAAATAGGAAATCAATAAAACAATCGTTGGTGTGAGATAAAGAATAATTCGTTCAAGGCCGACCGAAATGTATTGCAGTCCTAAAAAATCAAGGTAGCTGGATAAAAAATAACCCAAAAAACCCAAACCAAATACCTTGAATGTGTCGCTCCATGAAATAGGCCCCATAGGCTTTGCTCGCGCTTGCCAAAAGTAGAGCATCCAAAAAAGAGGTAATGCGAACAGCATACGTAGGGCAAGTAGCGTTTCTGGGTCGGTTCCGTATGAATAGGCCAGCTTGATTAAGATGGCTTTACCTGAGAATAGGATCGAGCCTGCACCAGCCATGAGGATACCGGTGAGGAAAATACGGCGGTGAGGGGTAGCGCTTAAAAAAGACATGCAGCTTTATAGCAGGTCGTTTAGAGTTTGACGAATTTCCAGAATAAGTTCCGATGGAGTCATGCCGATCGACCCCCTGTTTTTCTTAAGCAATCGGTCGGCCGCTAGCGCATGCACTTGTACTCCCAAACAGGCGGCCTCCCACGGATTAAGCTGGTGAGCAATACCCTGGGCCGCTAAGGACGCAATTAAGCCGGTGAGTACATCGCCTGTTCCCCCTACCGCAAGACCGGCGTTGCCTTCTGCGCAAACTAATCCAGTCTGATTGGGTGAGGCCAGTAGGGTATGTTGCCCCTTCAAAACAACAATGTGGTGGCACAAAGAAACGAGCTGAGTCATGCTAGCTTCGCGATCCTCCTGAATGACGGCACTTGAGGTGCGAAGCAAGCGCGCTGCCTCACCAGGATGTGGGGTCAAAATACACGGCACTTTACTGGTTTGTAGAACGGTCAATAAATCCGGATTTTCCGCGATGAGATTAAGCGCATCGGCATCAAGCACTATTGCGCTTAGATGAAGTGCATTCGCTTGGTATTTCAAAACAGCGCCCAACCAACGTCGGGCTAATTCAGATTTACCAAGCCCTGGACCAATGGCAATAACTTGGGCTTGAATGCGTTGCAATTCCGAGATCGGGTCAACTTCGCTACCATTTTGAATCATGAGTTCAGCTTGCTTTTCTAGCGCATGGGCAGAGTACCCATCCAGCATACTCAGTAATGTCCAGCCAGCCCCACTATATAGAGTCGCCCTGGCGGATAAAATTAGCGCGCCTGCCATACCGATCGATCCGCCAATCAAAAGTACCTTGCCCGAATGCGATTTATTGGCGTTCGGTTGGCGCACTAAGCGCTTTGCTAGCGGCAAGGCATTGAGCAAAGCAAAATTCAATGGTGAGTTTGGCATAGTTTAAATAGTGCTTGATGTTGTTTTTGCATCTGCATACATTCAAGTGTATGCTGAAATCAGGAAGCGCTGTATCGGTATGCTTTTACAATTTCAGTTAGGGTCATGATCATATGAGAATCCAGTTTTTAGGTGCGGCAGGGGAGGTTACGGGTTCTAAATATGCTGTAGAGATGGAATTGGATGGCCGTAGTCGGCGCATCATGATTGACTACGGGATGTTTCAGGGCGGTCGCGAGGCGCTCGACAAAAACCAAAGCGCTTTGCCGTTTCTGGCCGCTGAAATTGATTGCGTTATTTTGACGCATGCGCATATTGATCATAGCGGTCTTTTGCCACGGCTTTGCGCTAGCGGTTTTAAGGGGCCAATTTATTGTACGGGCGCTACCTTTGAGTTACTCAAAATCCTTCTGCCCGATAGCGCCCATCTGCAATTGGCTGATAGCGAGCGAGCGGCTCGAAAAGTCAGGCAAGGGAAGTGGCGCGGCGATATACCCGAGCCTTTGTACACGGCAAAAGAAGTGGAAGTAGCGCTGGCGCAAGTACGGGTTCTGGAATACCACCAAACCTTAGAATTGTTCCCCGGTTTGCGCTTATGTTTTTTCAATGCGGGCCATATTTTAGGTTCGGCAATTGCTGTTTTGGATATTGCGGAAACCGGCAAAAAATCCCAGCGCTGTGTTTTTTCAGGTGATGTCGGTATGCAGCGTAGACCTTTGATGCCCGATCCCGAGTGGATTGATTCGGCTGATATCGTCGTGATTGAATCAACTTATGGTGATCGCTTTCACCGCAGCATGGAAGATACGGAAAATGAACTGGTCGGCGTCATTTGCAAGGTGATGGCAGACCACGGTAATATTGTGATGCCTGCGTTTGCCGTAGGCCGAACACAAGAGGTTCTTTTTGTATTAATTGATTTAGTAAAACGTGGTCGCTTACCTCACTTGCATGTTTGGGTCGACTCGCCCATGGCCACGGCAGCCACTAAGCTAACGGAGCATTTTTTCGCGCAACTGGACCTAGAGACGCAGACAACCTTTGCGTGGCTTAAAGAAAATCCTGCCGCTCTGCATTTGCGTTTTATTGCGGATGTAGAGGAGTCTAAAGCGCTTAATCGCGTGAAAGGTGGAGCGATTATTATTTCTGCTAGTGGGATGTGCGATGCGGGACGTGTTTTGCACCACTTGCGCTGGAATCTGCCGCGTGCGCAAAACGCAGTTGTCATTACAGGCTTTCAGGCGCGCGGTAGTCTAGGGCGGCGTTTGGTTGACGGCGCTACGGATATTCGGATTATGGGTCAAGAGCTGCCGGTAAAAGCGTCGATTCATACCATTGGCGGTTTGTCGGCGCATGCTGATCAGGCTGGATTGCTTAAATGGTTGCGTGGTTTCAAAAAAGAACCTAAAAAAGTATTTGTGACCCATGGCGAGTTGGAGGCGTCAAATGCGTTTGCGGCCGCGATCAAAGCGGAGTTACGTTGGCGTCATCCGATAGTGCCGGAGCGCAATCAGATCTATGAGTGCTAGGCCTTAAACTGGCTACAATAAACCTATCTTGATTTGATTGGGTTTTACCATGGGCGGTAAGCTACATCGCAATACCCCAGTGAGCATCACTGATCTCGTTAAAACAGTTGATACCGCACATCCGGCTCCGAGCTCGAGTGAGGCGCATGATTCATATAAGTTTGCTTACGATGACGATGCCTTCTTAGCGAGACGTGAAACGCTTGGAATTCGCTTTGAATTAGAGTTACTTAAGCCTGATCTTTTATTTCGGGAAATGGGTATTGAAAATACCATTGTTGTATTTGGCTCTACGCGCTTTCGTAGTCAAGAGCATGTTGATATGTTGCTTGGTCGGGCACGCACTCCTGAGGAAAAGGTTGCAGCCCAAAAAGCGCAACGGGGCGCCCATTTTTATGAATCGGCTCGGCGCTTTGGTCAACTTGTAGCAGCCCACAATCTGACGGAACAAAACAATGGAGATAAGCTCGTAATTTGTACTGGCGGTGGTCCCGGCATCATGGAGGCAGCAAATCGCGGGGCGTTTGAGATGGGCGATTTGTCGATCGGTCTCAATATTAGTTTGCCTCGAGAGCAAAATCCGAATCCCTATTTAACGCCGGGACTCAGTGTGCGTTTTCATTACTTTGCGCTGCGTAAGATGCATTTTATGATTCGCGCGCGCGGTATCGTAGTCTACCCTGGCGGCTTTGGTTCGCTGGATGAGCTTTTTGAGGTAGTCACCCTGATGCAAACCAATAAGGTGGAGCGCTTCCCCATTATTCTGGTATGCAAATCGTTTTGGAATGATGTGCTTGGTTTTGATAAATTAATTGAATATGGCGTGATTGACGAAGAAGATATGAAGCTCATTCATTTTGTGGAAAGTGCCGAAGCCGCATGGGATGTGATTGCCCAGTGGTATGAGCTTAATAGATGAGTGGGATTTGGGATGCGGTGATTGTTGGCGGAGGTGCCGCTGGCTTATTTTGCGCGGGTGTTGCTGGTCAACTCGGCAAGAGGGTTCTGGTGCTCGATCATGCTTCTGTATTGGGTGAAAAAATTCGCATCAGTGGCGGCGGCCGTTGTAATTTCACGAATATCAACAGCAAGCCAAGCCACTTTTTATCGCTGAATCCCCATTTCGTTAAAGGCGCCTTAGCGCGTTATCCATCATCTGAATTTATTGGACTTGTAAAACGATATCGGATTGCTCATCATGAAAAACACCAGGGGCAGCTTTTTTGTGATCATTCGGCCAAAGATATTATTGGAATGCTGATGGAGGAGTGTCGATTAGGCGCGGTGAGTATTCGAAATCCCATAACCGTACACGGCATTAATCGGCAAGGAGAGGCTTGGGAGGTTGCGACCAATCAAGGAATAGAGCGCACACGCTCGGTGGTGATGGCAACCGGCGGCTTGCCAGTGCCAGCAATTGGGGCAAGCGACTATGCGCTCAATATTGCAAAGCAATTCGATTTACCGGTGACACCAGTTCGCCCGGCCCTAGTGCCCCTATCGTTTACTTCTGATGAATTTACCCATTTCAGCGATTTGGCGGGCCTAAGTGTTCCGGTATCGATAAGTGCTGGCAGCAAGTCTTTGCGCTACGGTAGGGGCGACTTTCAAGAGGATCTGCTGCTGACGCATAAAGGCCTATCAGGCCCGGCTGTATTGCAGGCGAGCAGTTATTGGCTTGAGGGCGAGGCGATAGAAATCAACTGGCTGGGTGGACGTACCTCAAACGAACTGCAAATGAATTGCGATGCACTGTTTGAAGATCCCGCAAATCGCTTAAAGCATGCCGATACGATTCTGATGAACATTCTGCCGCAACGCTTAGCTAAAGCCTTTGCCGAGCAGCAGTCCTTGCTAGGTCGAAAATGGGCTGAGGTTTCTAAAAAAGATCGACAGGCACTAAAAGACCGCTTGCAGCGCTGGTCGGTTAAGCCAGCAGGAACCTTAGGCTGGAAAAAAGCAGAAGTAATGCTGGGCGGGGTGGATACAAAAGCCCTAGATGGTAAAACAATGATGGCTAAATCGCATCATGGACTCTATTTTATTGGGGAGTGTGTTGATGTCACAGGCCATTTGGGAGGCCATAATTTTCAATGGGCTTGGTCTAGCGGTTTTGCCTGTGCCCAAGCTCTAGCGGCAGATCCGGCGTAGCAGACCACTCGTGCCACGAGCCGATGTAGTTGCGTATGCGCGTGAAGCCCGCTAAACGAAAAGCCAAATAGGCATTAGCAGAGCGTGCGCCACGATGGCAATAGGGTACCAGTTCATCTGATTCCCGAATGCCGCGGCTAAGAAGAAGCTCTCGGATGGCTTGCGGCGATTTAAATCGGCCGCCTTCCAAAAAGTCAGTCCAATAAATCCAGATTGCACCAGGGACGTGTCCGCGACGAGCGCAGCAGGCCAGGTGATCTTCGCCGCGGTGTTCCGCTTCATCGCGCACATCCACAATCACGCGATCGGATCTACCCAGGTCATTGGCAATTTCATGTGCAGCAATAAACCCACTGTTATCAATGGCGGCATTCCACTGGCTGGCCAGGGTATCGGGAATATGGGTATCGACCGGGCCGCCGTAAGCTTGCCATGCGCTAAACCCGCCGTGGAGCAGGCGAACATTTGGGTGTCCCAGGTACTCTAAGACCCAGAGTTCGCGGGCGGCCCGCACTCCCGTAGCGTCATCGTACACAATGACGGGTACCGCGTTGGTGATTCCAGCAGCGCGATAGAGTGCAATGGCGGTGTTGGCAAAATCGCGCATGCCACTGGGGGTGGTATCGGGTACAAAGTAATCGTAGGTGCTGACAGGCAGTGCCCCCGGAATATGCCCGGCCGCATAGGCTTCCCTAGGACGGGTATCAAGAATCACGGCTGCGTTCTGATGGGAATCAGACAGCAGCGCTCTTGGTTCGATTAAAAACGAATCGTCTTGTGGCGGCAGGCTTGAAGGAAGTGGCTGTATTGGCATGGTGCTACCAGTGTACCGACCTTCCTGGGCTGTTTGAACGCAAAAGAGACCGCGATTGCGGTCTCTAGAAAAGCAAACTAGTAGCCTAAGCTAACGAGTTCAGCTTTATTCTTGGCAGAAATTGGGGCTAGCCATAAATTGGGCAGCAAATTGAACGCCCATTACCCGCACATAGCGCTGGAGCATTTCCAGGGAGTCTTTATCGAGCAGATTGCTGGCGGGAATGCCGCCTGCCTTGGAATGGCTGATGAGAAGAGCTGCTTTGGCCCATTTGTGTAGTCGTTTACGCATATTTGTCTCCTATATGAGGAAGTAACGCACCGACTTTTGCTTAAGTTAACAAGAAAAATGGTTTTTTATGATTTTTATGTTGAGAAGGCATACCTAATTTGCACCAAAATAGTGCGTATTTCACATTACTTTTAATTAATTTAACAATTGGCAAAACGATAATTACAATGGTTGCCAACAAACCGCCCTAGTCAGTTTGCGATTTGTACCCTTAATCCGACATTTCACAGGAGTCCCCTTGAAGAAAATTGCCCTTATTACCTTTTGTTCCGTTTTTGCCGCTGCCAGTTATGCACAAGCGCCAGCTAAGCCTGCATCGTCCGCCGTTTCCATGGCGCCCGTTGCTGCTGAAGCGATGGTGATGACATTAACCGTAGATTCAGTTGATCTTAAAAAGCGCATCGTTACCCTGAAGGACGACAAGGGAAATACGGCCACCATGAATGTAGGTAAGCAGATCAACGATCTGGAAAAAGTGAAGAAAGGCGACTTGTTTGTTGTGGAATATGCGCAAGCATTAGCTGTTGGCCTTGCAATTGCGCCAAAAGATGCTAAGCCAGGCGTGAGCGGTACCCGCACCGTAACGATTGCGGGCAAGGGCGCTAAAAAGCCATTTGAAGAAATTACTGACGTGATTGTTGCTACCGCCAAAATCAGTAGCATTGATGCCGCTAAGCGTACGGCAGTTCTAGTGCTGCCAAGCGGTGAAAAACAAACCGTTAAAGTTGATCCAAAGGTATTGGGTTTAGAGAAATTTAAAGCAAACGACGATGTCGTAGTCGAGTACATCGATGACATGGCAATTGGCTTTGTAACGCCTGCCAAGAAGTAATCTCCAGCCCCAAAAATACAAAAAGCCCGCGCCAGTTGCGCGGGCTTTTTTTAAGCTATTTCCTTTTGGTTCAAGGTCGCAAGATTATCCTGACTCTCAAATCTTTAACGTGCTGCCATTACTTCGCATTGGGGAAAAAGAGTTGCTCCCCACCCACTCTATAGCTAGCAATGGTGTCTTGACCATCCTTTGACACAATCCAATCAATAAATGCCTGACCTTCTGCTTTTTTAACTCGAGGGTGTTTTGTCGGGCTAACTAGCATCACACCATATTGGTTAAATAGTCTGGGGTCGCCTTCAACCAAAATGCTTAGATCACCCCGATTTTTAAAGGTAAGCCAAGTAGCGCGATCCGACAAAATATACGCGTTCATGCCCGATGCGGTATTGAGGGCGGGCCCCATACCCGATCCGGTTTCTTTATACCAAGTTAGGTTGGAGTTCACGTCTATGCCGCCGCCTTTCCAGTAACGTAATTCGGCGGCATGCGTGCCGCTTTTATCGCCCCTAGAGACAAAGGTGGATTTACTGTCGGCAA
>JAUYRJ010000055.1 GCA_030696845.1 Polynucleobacter sp. | reverse complement strand
GAGTGATGAGTGGCCAATAAGCTCACTAAATGATCCTGAAAGTGCTTAAACTATCAATAGTTCTATTTATTAGAGGTATGCCATGAGTGACATGGAACGACTGCACCGTATCAAATACATGATTCAGGCGCGCAAATGTGTGCCAAAACAAGCCTTCTTGGATGAGCTGGAGATTTCCGACGCGACCTTTAAGCGCGACTTGGAGTATCTGCGCAGCCGCATGAATGCCTCGATCATTTACGATCGCTACCTAGGGGGTTATGCATTTGAACATCCCCAAGACGAAGAAAAAACGGAATTACCCGGGCTTTGGTTTACAGAAAAAGAAGCAACGGCGTTGGTTCTAATGCAACACCTACTCTCCTCACTAGACCAGGGCGGACTGATTGGCCCACACATTGAACCCCTTTCCGCCATTATTGATGGGATCTTAGGGCAGTCTGAAACCACCGCCAAGGAACTGCGCAAACGGATCAAAGTGCTCGGCATGGGGAGTCGCAAAAATAACATCGACAACTTTTCTGAAATCGGCGCCGCTTTACTCAAACGCAACCGACTAGATATGGAGTATTACTCCAAAGGTAAAGATGAACTCACGCAGCGGCAAGTCTCGCCACAGCGACTCATTTATTACCGCGAGAACTGGTATCTCGATGCGTATTGCCACTTGCGCAATGAGTTACGCAGCTTTGCTGTAGACGGTATTCGTCGGGCTGTACCCGGCAATGCAAAGGCCGATGACATCCCTGAAAAAAAACTGCAAGAGCATTTTTCTGAAAGCTACGGTATTTTTTCAGGTAAAGCAACGCAGCGTGCGAAGCTTCGCTTTACGCCCGAACACGCGCGCTGGGTCGCTACCGAGAACTGGCACGGCCAACAAGTGGGCAGCTTTGATAAAGAAGGCTTTTACACTCTCGAATTTGATTACAACCAAGATCCCGAGCTTATTATGGATATCCTAAAACATGGATCTGGTGTCGAGGTACTGGCTCCAGCCAGCCTAAAAGCTAAAGTGCGGACTGAACTTAAAAAGGCCTTGGATACCTATCAATAGCCTTTACTGGGTGATGTCATTTGACTACATCATCCCGCTCAGATTGCGCATCCGAATCTTTCATGACTCGCTGAATCACGATGGCGGCAAACGCAAGCAAAAGCACAGCACCGCTCTCGTACATTAAATCAATCGTACTGATTCCCTTACCTTGCAAAATAATAAGGCGACATAGGGCTGTAATGGCAATAAAAATGGGGATGGTGATCGGAATTTTGTTGTACTTGTAGAAGGCAGCGACCATACCCAGCACTTCGGCATAAATAAACATTAAGAGAAGATCCGTTAAGGTAATTTTGCCATTGATAACTACGGTATACATTTCAATGCCGACACTCAAAATAGTAAAGAGTGCGATGAGAATCAAAATGCCTTTTTCGGCGAGCGTAATCAAATCATAAATTTTCATTCTTAACCCTATCTAGATAGTCACTCGCTGCTCAGATGTGGATTACGGCTTGTCGTATTCACTAGCAAACTGGTGATTCGCGTCACGATGACCTGCTTCGTCTTGGCGTACCACAATAACGACATCCCTTAAGGTTGCACTTGGTGATAGACCCCAATAATCAATCGCAATTTGCGGTGCCGCAATATTGGGCGTCCTTCCCTCGTCAATCTCTTTTAAATATTCGGTATAAGAGTAAACCGCCTCTTCCTCAAAATACCCTACGATGCGGTGCGCAGTTCTTGGAAAGAAAACATAAATCAAGAAAAACAGATTCCAAAAAATAGCTTGCGCAAGTAAAACTAAGTAACGCTCAAATAGATTCGGTTTAGCGATTTCAATAAACGTCATCAAATGCATGCGCTCGTTTTCCGCTTCAGCTAATAAGGTACGGATCTTTGGACCATAGCCATGGCGCATGCGTCTCAGACTCGTGAGATGCGTCCACATGCCCGCAACCATGCCAGGAACACCCGCAACTGTCTCTAAAACAACAGCGCGATGACCATAGCGCTTTTGGAAAAATGTATCGGCAAAGAAGCGCATGCTCTTCGTAAAAGACCAGGCAACCCGGTCGGAAAAAGTGTTTACGGGATAATGTTCCACGCATACCTCGATTTCATGATTGATAAATTAAAGAATCAGGATAGCGAGTTTTATCAATTGATGTCGGTGCGTGCCCAGACGTACGTAAAAAAATTTAGGCATAAGAGATGTATAAATAGCCATCACGCTTAATCTACTGAAATAAGGCTATTTCGAGACCAGCAAAACGCTATCGCAAATTAGACCGAATCAGACTGTAAATATCATCAAGAAACCGAAGTGCGCGGTCATAGAGCTGAAATAATGTCTTGAAATAAATCATCTTCTAGGCGGCAACGCGCATTAATTCGCACTTTAGAGTAGTTTTTGAGGAATCAGCTTCACCACATCATCAGCAGTTTTGTATCCAGTAACCGGAATAAAACTTTTGGGCGAGAAATTTTTCTCTCCAATCAACATCGCTGGAACGCCCTGAAAACCATAGGTCTTGAATTCATCCTCGTCCTTCATGACATGTTTGGTAAGGGCGCCATTATCAATCGCCTCCCGCAACCCACTCGTATCCACTCCCACTTGAGCGGCTATCTTCATTATTTCGTCTTCATTACTGATATCGACGCCCCGAGAAAATACAGCCTCAAAAATGCTAACCGCCAAGGGCAATGCTAGGCCCTGGCGATTTGCAAAACAAGCGCTCTCTTGAGCTAGCCAGGCGTATGTCAGAAAAGGGGGTGCTAAAAGGGTGAGATTGTGCTCAGCCACAATCGGTTCCATACGAGCCACATTTAAATTATCCATGTAGGCCGCTGGCGGTGGCATTGTTCCTTGCGTTGGATTTAACTCGTAGGCCCGCCAAATCAGCTCAAGCTGATCGCCATACCGCCCCTTTAATTGCTTTAGCGTTAAAGCCTGAAAGTAGGAATACGGGCATTCAAAATCACCCCAAATTTGGATTTGTATCATTGCGCTGTAATTGAGTCTATTTTTAAAAAAACAAAAAAGCCTAAAAAAAGTCGCCCGAAGGCGACATGGAAGAGACAGCACTGAACTAAACAGCTCTAGTTTGCCTTTCTTTGCGGGATCGCGTATAGCATCAACATGAATAGGGGTTTTCGGTTCAAGGCTTTCGACGGATAATTTAATTTCTCATATGTGTTCGAGCACTACGCCTATTCCGCTTTATGCCTAATACCTACTCCCTTACTGCACGCTTGTTTCACTGGCTTACTGCAGCCTTGATCCTATGCTTGGCAATCTTAGGTTTTTGGATGACCGATCGCGCTAACGCCAATTTATGGGATGCCTTGACCGATACCCTCTATGCTTGGCATAAGTTCATTGGTTTTACCGTATTACTCATGACCGCATTGCGACTCATCGTCAAGCTCTCCTCGAACAAACCGCCTTACTCTTCTAGCGTATCAGCGCACACCATTAAACTCGCCAGCTTCATGCATGGCATTCTGTATTTATTACTTTTTTTGGTTCCGCTCTTGGGTTGGGCTGGCGTGACCGCCTATCCTGCATTAATTACGATTGGCGGATACCACTTACCCGCTATGCCGGGCATCACAAAAGATGAGACTTTGGCTAAACAACTTTTTGAAATACACGGGTATTTAGCAATCACCCTTATTGTTCTGGCTGTCGGCCATCTTATGGCAGCACTACACCACTTGCTATTAAAAAAGGATGGCGTTTTTCAGCGTATGGGGTTTAAAGCCTAAAACTCAAATAAATGCCCGCTCTTGGCAGCCTTCACCCTGAGGTAACCGTCATTGTGTTTATTGGATGGATAAATGTGGGGTACGCGTTCCGAAACCTCAATACCGCACTTCCCTAAAGCCTTAACTTTTAGAGGGTTATTGGTCATGAGTCTGACACGACTTACACCCAAAACCCGCAACATTTGCGCGGCAGGAAGGTAATTACGTTCATCGGAGTCAAAGCCAAGCTGTAAATTGGCATCCACTGTATCAAAGCCTAAATCTTGCAACTGATAAGCGCGCAGCTTGTTCACGAGGCCAATGCCACGCCCTTCCTGGGCTAAGTACAACAAAATTCCACTACCCGAACGCGCCATCTCCTGAATTGCTCCACGCAATTGGTTGCCACAATCACAGCGTAAAGATCCCATTAAGTCGCCAGTAAAGCATTCTGAATGCAGCCTCACCAAAACAGGCTCTGCTGAATCGATCTCTCCAATGACAATCGCTAAATGCTCAATACCACCGTCGCGTGGACGAAAGGCCATAATGCGGGCATTTTCAGCGCCCTCCAAAGGGACACGCGCTTCACTTACTAGCGTCAATGATTCAGCAGCGATATTCATATACGCCTCGATAGCATCAATATGAACTGAGAGCGTATCCGCCTCCCCTACACCCTGCGCCGCCAACGCTGCAGGTAGCAATCTGGATAACTTAGTCAACGTAATGCCGGCTTTATCCAAGCTATCTGCATCGCTTACCACTATTCCATTTAAGTCCGGTGCAGAATCAGTGGAGGCGAGCGGATTTACCAAATACTCAATCGCGGCTAAGGTAAGTCCATTTGGATGCGTAATCACACTAGTTTTACGCTCAGAATGGTCGATGCCCAAGGCATTCATTCGTGCGCCCGTCATCAACAATTTGACCGGGCCCCTGCTAATGGAGCGCATATGTTCCATAGCTTCAGCCGACAGCGCCTCTATTGCCGTCAACAAAATACCATGGGATCCATCAACAATGCGTATCAGGGCGCCTCTTCGCAACTCAGAGATAGCGCGATCAACTTCAATCAGCGGGTCAGACATAAGAACAATCCATTTTCACCGTGTAATGCGGCAACAACTTAATCACTCAAGGAAATCAAAATCAAAGCGCTTTGCTTGGGTTGATTTGGCGCAAATTACAACTTAGTTTTGATTTAATCGACAGAATGCACATTATCCCACCCTATGGTAAATTTGGCTGAGTGATCAATCGTACCTCTATTAAACAGGCTCTCATTAGTGAATGCATCACACCCAACTGATTTACTAAGCGATCCATCGTTGCCGCTGAATCAGACATGGGATCAATTTTTGATTGATTTTGTTGGGAACCAGCCTCTCCAGAATTCCCCATTACAGGCGATTTTCGAATCCATTAGGCACCCGGTCGTTGATTCCATGCTGGTTGTAGGTCAGCTTGGGCAGACCATGGACGGACGAATCGCTACCGAAATTGGGCAATCAAAGTACATTAATGGACACGCGGGCCTGACTCACCTGCACCAACTCAGGGCCTTAGTGGATGCGGTAGTGGTTGGGGTTGGTACCGCATTAGCAGATGACCCCCAACTGAATGTCCGCCTAGTACAGGGTAAAAACCCCGCTCGAGTGGTAATTGATCCACGCGGTAGATTAGGTAAACACTGTCGAATCTGGCACGCGGATGAAACGCGAAAAATTTGGATAGTAGCCCAAGGACTCGATGTGATCCCGCCGCCCGAGGTGAAAGTACTTGCCTTACCAGCAATAGACGGTCGTATTGATCCTATTTCTATTCTGAAACACCTGCGACTAGAGGGCTTTCATCGCATACTCATTGAGGGTGGCGCACAAACCTTATCTCGTTTTTTACAATCCCGTTGCCTTGACCGCCTGCATCTCATTGTTGCACCTATCATCATGGGGTCAGGCCGGCCAAGTTTTCATTTGACGGCGATTGAACACATGGATCAAGCTACCCGCCTACTGGTCAAAACACATCTTTTGGATAACGAGGTCTTGTTTGATTGCGACCTGAGTGATCAGCGCATCGCAATCGCTTAAGCGCTAAATTAAGAAATAAAGCGTGACACAATCGATGCAAAGCGATTGACGGACTCTGTCCAAGTAGGCAAAAGAGCGCCAGCACGGGTGGCGCCTTGCACTAAGCGTTCATAACATCGATCGTCTTGCATTATTTGGCGACAGGCATTGATTAATCCAGCACGATCTCCAGGATTAACCAGTAATCCGGCATCCCGCGGAACCGTATCTAAGATCGCCCCTCCAGTTGTGCCAATGACGGGTAGGCCATACGCCAATGCTTCGGCATAAGCCATGCCATACCCCTCAAACATGGATGCCAGCACAAATGCATCCGCTTTTTTATACAAGGTCTTGAGTTCATCTTCAGTGATAACGCCTAACAAATGGACTCGATCTTTTAAGCCCAGATGCGCAATCTCATTTTGAAGCTGCTGGTATTCACCATGGTCGCGCGTGGTATCGCCCACAATCGATAAAGTCCAGGGAAATTGCTTTAAGGCATGCATTGCCTGTATCAGAAGACGATGTCCTTTTCGAGGAATAATTGAACCAACCGACAGAAAATGAAATGGACACTCTCCATTACGAGGACGTTGCCTAACATCAAGCGCTCCCGCAATGCGATCGGTTCCCGGATAAACTACTTCAATCAATTGGGGCGAAACGTTAAACAAAGTAGTCAAATCACGTGCGGTAGATGGGCTATTGGCGATCACCTGCCGAACCGTTTGCAGAGCCTGTGATTCGCTTGCTTTAAGTGCTGCGGACCGGGCAGCGCTTAAGCCAGACTCTAAGACCAAGGGATGGTGAATCAAAGCAATGACGGGATTGCGCTGTGAGAGCGCTGCAACAGCCTCAGGCAATACACCGAGTGCAAGACCATCTATCACTACCGGCATATTTATGGGCAGATTAAGCAAGAGCTCACGTGCTCGTGAAACGCAATGGCGGCTGGGCAATGGAAAGCCATCGCCTAAGCTTAATACATGAACGCCCCAGCCTAACTGCTGAAGACCATTAATGATCCGCCGGTCATACGCATACCCCCCAGTTGGAGTCTCCAGATCACCAGGAAAAGCAAAAACGAATTCTTGAATGACAGCTTCCCGAATTAGGCTAAATGAATTGGGGCTTCGTAAGAAGCGCGCGCAATATGAGACTCTGAAATGGTAATCCGGATTGCATGCAACTCTGATCCTGGCCGGCCGAGCTCGCCACTGCGAGCGGCTGTCGCTAATTGATCAAAAATATATTTTGTAAGAAATTCGGTAGTTGTATTGATACTCTTAAATTGCGGCAACGCATCTAAATTTTGATAATTAAGGGGTTTGAGTGTTGCCTTGAGGACATCAAGTGCCAAACCAATATCAACGACGATGCCATTGTGATCTAAGTCAGTTGAAATGAATGCTGCATCAACTACAAATGTTGCGCCATGCAAGGCTTGTGCCGGCCCAAAGACACTACCATGAAATGAATGGGCAATCATTACATGGTCTCGCACTTCTACTGTAAACACGGTAACTCCTTAAGGGTAACGAATCAAACAACATAACTCGGAACTGTGCGAACCGAGTAACTCAGGTAATTGCTTGGGTAATGCGTCGAAGTCAATTGGGGCAGACAACAAACAATCCAAGCGAGCATCAACGAGTAACTCTAAAGCAGCGCTTAAGCGACGATGATACGTCCAGCGCGGCCGCCGGCTAGCCGATATATGGCCCACTTGGCTTGACTGAAGTCGAATCTGCCGACTATGAAAGGCACCGCCCAAGGGGGCGGCAATAGGCGTCGATCCATACCAGCTTAGCTCCAATACAGTAGCCTCTTCACCGGCACACGCGATAGCGCTTGCAAGACCAGTGGCGCTCGCGCTGCAATGAAAAACCACATCGCAATCGATTGGCGCAGACTCAGGCAAAGCGAATTGAATTCCAAGAGCCTGTGCAATGTGAGCACGCTCTGGATTAATGTCCACTAAGGTGACTTTCGCGCCAGGTAAGTGTGCGCATAAATAGGCGACCAAACAACCCAATACACCTCCACCTACAACTGCTATCGTATCCCCGGGTCCAACCGCTCCATCCCAAACCGCATTCAAGGCCGTTTCCATATTGGCTGCAAGGACTGCTCGCTCGGGAGAAACGCCATCCGGAAGCATAAACACATCTTGAGGATTGGCGTGATACCGGCTTTGATGCGGCATTAGGCCAAAAACCATTTTTCCAATAAGCGCAGGCGGGCCCAATTCCACCTGCCCTACATTAGCGTATCCATACTTGACCGGAAATGGAAAGCTTCCCTCCATAAATGGAGCCCTCATACGCTGGTATTCTGATTCCGGAACGAGCCCCCTAAATACCAATGACTCGGTTCCGCGGCTCAGAGCGCCAAACTTAGAACGAATCAAAAGGGCCTCTTTGGGACAGGCAGGTAACTCCTCAAGACGCAACTCAGCAGATTCAGGGGCTATATACCAAAGCGCTTGAACTGACTCGAATTCAGGTTGATTGGGGGGTGCATTCGCCACGAATTGATCCCAGTCCTCAAAAGTTAAATTATGCGCGCTCACCTATACTGTAGGGCATAGAGACAGTATAAGTGAGCTGGAACCAGAATTTGAACACGTCTGCAAAAACACATTCCAAACACGCCATCGCGTTACGACGCATTCTTTTTTTTGTTTTAGCGCTGGGCAGCGGCTGTTGGCTACTGTGGGTTACCCATCAAATGCTATCGGGACAGACCTCATTTGCAATTCACGTACTTTTTTTAGCCTTATTTAGCATCACATTACCTTGGATGGTGATTGGCTTTTGGAATGCCCTCATTGGCTTATTGCTGTGCCAGCTGTCCAAAAACCCGCTCCGTATTGTGCTGCCAGCGCAAATGCAAATACAGAACAATGAAGCACTGCATTCCAATTGCGCCATCCTACTCTGCATTCGCAATGAGGAAACAAGGCGCGTCGTTTGCAATGCGGAAGCCATCATCGGCGGACTCCTTAAAGAAGGGGTCGATTCGCATTTTCATTTTTTTATCCTAAGCGACACCAATGACGCTGCAATTGCGGAGCAGGAGCAATTGGCTTTTCTGGAACTTCAACAAAAATGGGGCGCTCAGTTTGCGATTACCTATCGTCGCAGAGAGAGTAATGCCGGCTACAAAGCAGGCAATATTGCTGATTTTTGCAAGCAATGGGGCGCTCAGTTTCAGTTTGCAATCACGCTGGATGCAGACAGCTACATGACCAGTAGTGCAATCTTACGTCTTGTACGGATGATGCAAGCCAGCCCAACACTCGGCATCTTGCAAGGCCTTGTCATTGGTTTGCCATCGACAAGCGCTTTCACGCGCTTATTCCAATATGGGATGCGCCTTGGAATGCGCTCTTACACTATGGGGTCAGCTTGGTGGCAGGCAGATTGCGGACCCTATTGGGGACACAATGCCATCATTCGTCTCCAGCCTTTTATTGAGCATTGCCAATTACCGATACTACGGACACGATCTGGTCAAAATCGCCCTATTCTGAGCCATGATTTGCTTGAAGCATTGCTCATGCGCCGAGCAGGTTATGCGGTTCGAGTCTATCCGCAAGAAGATCAAAATTGGGAAGAAAATCCCCCAACCCTCCCTGAATACATTCGTCGTGACTTACGCTGGTGCGAAGGCAATTTACAGTACATTCATTTATTGACCTTACCAAAACTAAAATTAATTAGTCGTTTTCAGCTGTTGCTGGCCATCTTTATGTTTTTAGGCTCTCCAGCCTGGATTGGATTAATCACATTGACTACGGTTGCTGTCGGATTGAATGGTTTTTCATCAACCATAGTCCATAACCCTTATTTTTATGCGCTAATTTCTATAGCATTACTCATGTGGTATTTGCCTAAGATCGCTGGCGCCCTTGACGTACTGCTACGCAAAAATGAAAGTCGTCGCTTTGGCGGGCGCTTGATTTTCAGCATCAATATAATTTTAGAAACTCTTTTTGCTTTGCTGATGACACCCATCGCCTGGCTTAATCACACGCTTTTTATTATTAGCCTCATGCTTGGGGGAAAGGGGGGCTGGTCAACTCAATCGCGGGATGCGCAGCGGATCCACTTAGGGGAAGCAGTCCGCCAATTTTGGCCGCACACACTCCTCGGTCTAGCGCTGGCTGCCGTCTTGCTATCGACCCAGCCCCAAGCACTACCCTACGGATTACTTTTTTTTGGTGGTTTAATTGTCGCAATACCGCTTGCTATTTTCACATCGCAACCGGGCACAGGGTACTTTATGGTGCGCAATCGACTGTTATCTCTTCCAGAGGAAATTCATCCTCCTTCAGCGCTAGCCCCATTACAACTGAACGCATTGCAAATGCAAGCGCATTTGAATCTCAAGAAAACATGAGTTTTTTTCAGTTGTACTTTCGCTCACTCGCTGAGTTAGGCCCAGATCGAAAGATGGGGTGGCTATTGGCGATAGCCAATGTGGCATTAGCCCTTGCTTTTTTTGCAGAACCTATTTTATTTGGGCGTGTCATTGATGCTCTATCGAGCATTCAAGGCGATCAAACCAACTCTGTTTGGACAACCGTCTGGCCATTATTGCTTTTATGGCTTTGTTTTGGGCTGTTCACCATTGCCATATCCGCTTCCATTGCCTTGCATGCAGATCGACTCGCCCATCGACGCCGTCATGCTGTGTTTAGTAACTACTTTGAACACGTCCTGCACTTACCCCTTGGATACCAAAGTCGTATGCATACCGGCCGACTGATGAAGATCATGCTGCAGGGTACCGACACATTGTGGTGGCTTTGGTTAAGTTTTTTTCGAGATCATTTGGCTGCCATTGCCTCGCTCGTCATTCTGATTCCAATTGCAATTTATATCAATTGGAGATTAGCCATTGTATTAATTGTACTTTGCCTTATTTTTGGTCTTCTCACGCATTTTATTCTTCGTAAGACACAAAAGCTCCAACATCAAATAGAGGATCACCATTCAGACTTAGCTGAATTGGCCTCCGATACACTCAGCAACATTGCTTTAGTCCAAAGCTTTGCCCGCATTCAAACCGAAGTCAATTCCCTGCGCGAAATTAGTCAACGGGTATTGGGCGCTCAGCTGCCA
>JAUYRJ010000012.1 GCA_030696845.1 Polynucleobacter sp. | reverse complement strand
GTAAAGTTGGCGATCACTCGAATTAATCCAAAGCCAATTAAGCCCAACGCGAGCCATCTTAGAAAAGAGGTAAATGGATTATTTGGAAATGTTGGCTCTAATACATATTTACAAATCCAGTAGTTAGCGATAAAAAAGGCTGTCAATACCACGCTGTTAGCCAGGATAATCCATCGAAAGTTCGACGCATCGCGATACATTTCTCCTAACGCGGTTAGTGCGGCAACCACAATTATGGCTAAGGCAAACCACTTCTTATCCATTTTTTTGGTAATCGAAAGAATTCCGCACAGAATCGCTAGTTCAGACGCTAGAACTGCAAAATTTGGAATCCAAATGGTGAATGCATGAACTGGCGCAGCTTGGATATTGATCAAAATGAGAAGACCACTGGAAAGAAACATGCAAAGCTCTGAAAACAAAATGTAGCGTGCTGAAGCATCCAATCGGGTTCGAAATGCGGCAATTAATACCGAGCTAGATAAGAGGGTGAAAAGGAGGTAGGCAAAACACAGTGCCGCAAATGCATTCATATTCGTTATTGAAAAACGGCAATTATTTGTGGTTAATTAGAATTAGCAAAGTTTAAGAGTATTTTGGGCGCCAGCAATATATATCTTATAGGGTAAACGAGGGTTTGGACCACATGAAAAACTGTACTAAGGTACATTGCTATATGGCCTCAAATCCACTAACTTAGTGTGATTATTTGGTTATAAGAAAGCATGAACCATGAAATTAGTTGCCCCGAAGCATTTGCTGCTCCCCGTACAGGTAATTCTTGCTACCGCATTCTGTGGCGCTTTCAGTTTAGCCTCGGCCAATTCTGATCCAAGCCCCATTCCCGCAGTTTCGGACGAATGGCGCTTTGAAGTAACCCCCTATTTATGGGGTACCGGCTTACGAGGCACCGTCAATCTAAATGATGGCCTTGCTAAGTCTGCTGACATGTCTTCTAGCAATGTTCTCAGCGACCTGAAGTCCGGTGGCATGATTGCTGCCGAAGCGCACAAAGGCAAATGGGGCATCATGGGCGATTTGATTTCTGCCACCTTGCAAAATTCAGGATCGATTCCAGTGCAAACGCCAGATGGCCGGGCTACGATTGGTGATAAGGTGACAGTTCAGCAAACCATCTTAACCGGCGCCTTTACATATACGCTTGCGAATACAAAAGATGCCTACGTGGATGCGTTGTTGGGCGTGCGGGCAATTGATGTCACCGCAACCTTGGGCTTAAATATCGAAGGCACTAATATACAGCGCTCCATTTCGAAGAAAACCTCAACGGTTGATCCTATTATTGGCGCGAAGGGGCGCTATCGGATTGCCGATTCCACTTGGTATATCCCGTTTTATGCCGATATCGGCAGTGGTGGTGGAACCACTAATGTCACTTGGCAGGCGATGGCCGGCGTTGGGAAAACATTCAATACGCTAATCGACGCTTCCTTAACCTACCGCGCGCTCTATTATGATATGAAAGAGGGTGGCGTACTGCAAAAGACCACTATGCTTGGACCGCAAATTGCCGTTACCTTTAAATTCTAATCCTGACATCCATTTCGTTTATGAATACCTTTAACGCCGTTAAGACCGCTGTATTGGTGGGCGCACTCTCCATCGGCGCTGCATTTGCTCAAGAGGCGAAGCCGAACGCTAGCTCAGCCACTGGTGGCCCAGTTGATAAAGTGGAGATTGCTAAAAAATTGGCAAACCCGATTGCGAACATGATTTCAGTACCATTGCAGTATCAGTTCAGCCGTGGCGTTGGCGCGACCCAGGGCGGCTCAGAACAAACCTTGCTGTTTCAGCCGGTCATGCCATTTAATTTGGGTGGTGGAGATACCTTGATTGTGCGACCCATTGTGGCTGGAGTTAGGGAAGTGAATGTTCAAGGTGCCAGCGGCCAACCGTATTCTGGTTACGGTATTGCGAACGTCACCATCGAATCTTTTTATGCCCCCAACACCAACTCCTCTTGGATCTGGGGTATTGGTCCTTACTTGCAGTCACCTTCTGGTAATAGCGGTAAGTTTGGCTCGCAGCAAACGGGTTTAGGCGTAACTGGAGTGGTGCTTAACCGCGCCGGTCCTTGGACGTACGGCTTGCTGGGATACCAGTCTTGGAGTGCTGGTGGCAACCCAACCTTTGGTACGCAAAATAATTTATACGGCCAGCCTTTTGTTGCCTACACCACAAAAGAGGCGTTGACTATTACCGCTAATATGGAAGCGCTGTATAACTACGATACGCGCCGGACATCCAACCCGCTTTACCTTGGCGCTTCTAAATTGATGGTAATCGGGGGTGTGCCGTTTTCATTTGGGGCGGGCCCGATGTATTACGTCAGCAATACTCCTGGTGGCCCATCGGGCTGGGGCGCAAGAGCTACAGCTACTGTAGTCATTTTGAAGTAATTCATCTCTTTAGTCTTTTAATTTACCCAATACGCACTTGGAGCTTTGTATGTATAAATTAGGTTCAGTTTTGGCAGCGGGCGCCTTATTAAGCGCATCTCTCTCAGCAGCGCAAGCTAGTCCGCCCGTGCCACCCTTTTATGCTTCCGTCATGAAGATGGCACCCGAAGGCAAGCTTGGTCAAGTAATCAAGCAGGAAAAGATTGCAACTTCAGTTGCCGGTGCGCAAGCCTGGAGAGTAGCTTACATCTCGTCTGATATCTCCGGTAGAAAAACGATTTCAACTGGTATGGTTGTGGCGCCAATTGGGGCCGCTCCAAAAGAAGGTCGTCCTGTGATGAGTTGGGCGCATGGTACTACCGGGACTGCACAAAGCTGTGGCCCTTCTCAGGTGCTTAATCCGGCCGTTCCTTTAAATCAGTATTACTTGGTTGGTGGAAATTCGTGGACGGATTACGGCATACCTTCTATGGAAGAGTTGATTAAAGAAGGTTATGTCATTGTCGCAACGGATTACCAAGGATTAGGTGGGGGCGGTAAACACCAATATGGCGTTTCAGCAACGAATGGCATCGATGCCATCAATGCTGTCCGCGCCGCAGGATCGATGAAAGAAACTGGCGCCAATAAGAAGGCGATCATCTATGGCTGGTCTCAAGGCGGTGGTGCTGCTATTGCTGCGGCCGGCATGCCTGAGTACATCAAACAAAAAGGAACAGCATGGGATGATTTAGATCTACTTGGCTTTGTTGCATTGGCACCATTGGACCTTGCTGCGGCAGCCCCAAAAGGGAAAATTACCCAAGTGCAAGCCGATCAGTATTTTGCCGGAACGCTGAAAGAGTTTTCAAGTAGCGTCTTTAATTTTTCGCATGCCATCATGGGTTATTGGGGTAATCAAGCAGCATTTCCGAATCTGAAGCTATCCGACATCCTGACCGATGAAGGCGTCAACACAATCAATGATATTTTGAATAATAAGTGCATGCATGCTACTGCGGATACCCTGAATTTTAATTACAGCTCAACCTTCATGAACCTTGTAAAGAAAAACCCGAGTAATACTTTGGCTTGGTCTGAGGCGTTCGTGAAGGGCAGTATTGCCCCAGTAAAACCGCTTGCTCCAGTGCAAATTTACTTTGGTTCTGCCGACATCACGGTCCCCCCTCCAATGCACAAGCTATACCAAGATCAAATGTGTAAGTTAGGTGGTAATGTAGGAAGAATGCAGTTGCCTGGAGAGCAGAATCACTTTACAACCCCTCCGGTATCGAAACAGTATTACCTTCAATGGATTAAAGATAGGGTGGCAGGTAAGCCGTTGACTAATGCCTGTCCGCAAAGTTAGATTGAAGTATGGTCTGCGATGGTGGGGGCTTTGAGCTAGCCTCGATCCCCCTAAAATAGTTGTAAGCACTTGTTTAAATTGATATTTTGAGTCCTGACCTCGATAGAATGTTTGTTTATTTCAGGTGAATCCTAGCTTCACGGTGTGAAGGCGTCTGGCTCAGTTAATCGTTCTGCTGAATAGAAAACCACTGGGAAATACCTAAGCAAGATAGCTATTAGGCTTAAATACAAGATCCTTTCCGGCTTGAAAGGATTGGTAAGGTTTGGGGAGCTGGTTTTGATATATTTTCGAGCATTGCTTTCGCTTCAGCATAGCCAAGCCATTTGATGAAACCGCTTTAAGCCTATTGGAATCAAGATGAACTACAAATCAATTCTCAAGACCCTTCCCTTCGCTGCGCTTTACTGCCTTTCTAATCTGGCGCTAGCAGAAATTCAGATTTTGAAAGCTTCAACCATTATTACGATGGATGAGAAAAATCCCCGAGCTGAGGCCATTGCTTTTGATACAAAATCAAAAAAGATTACTGCCATCGGATCACTAGAGAGTGTGCGTACTAGCGCGCCAAATGCAAAGGTACAGGATTTGGGATCCGGCGTACTCATGCCAGGATTCATTGACCCGCACAATCACCCGATTCTGTCCGGTATTACGACACAAGCGCCCGCCTATTGGATTGCGCCATACCTGGGGAACAGCAATAGAACGTGGGCAGATGTGCAAGCGACAATCAAAAAAGCCGATGCAGAAGCTCCTGCCGGCAGACCTTTAGTATTTAATGGTTTGGATCGTCTTTTGCAACAGGCTCCTTTGCCAACGCGGGATATATTGGATAAGCTAACACCAAGCGGTCGTGGAATCATCATTGTTGATAATTCGGGCCATGCGATTTACTTTAATACCGCAATAGTCAAAATGTTAGGCTGGAAGGATATGAAACCGCCTGTCAACCCATTGGGCGGTAGCTATGGACGCAATAAAGACGGTACATCCAATGGTGTGGCTAACGAATCGGCTGCATTAATGGCAGTGATTACTCCAATCTTGCCAAAGGCCATCCCACACTTATTACTTTCTGGCGCCAAGTGGTATGCGTACATGGCCTCTTTAGGTATCACATCCACCTCTGAGCACATGTATAACTCAGGCATGTATAAGGCTTACCTGGCGCTCGCAGCCGTTCCAGACACCCCGGTCAGAATGCACGTCTATGACATGGCAATTGAGCCTGATGCGGCCGCCCAAGTTACTTGGCCTGATTCCAGTTTGGTTCGTAAAAATGGCGTCAAGATTTGGGCCGATGGTAGTCCATGGCTGGGTACGATTGCAACGAGTTTTGGTTATTTAGACAACTCACGAACCAAGAACGCGGACATTATCTTAGGGCCACAAGGCGCAAAGGGTATGAATTACACGCGTTTGCAGATGGATCAAATGCTGGATAAATATGCGCCTATGGGCTATCAAATGGCCGTCCATATCAATGGAGACGTGGGTCTTGATGTAGTTTTAGATTCATATGAGTATGCTTTAAATAAATACAAACTCATGGGTACCGATCACCGCTGGCGTGTTGAGCACTTGGGCGCTGCCCGTGCAGATCAATTTCAGCGTGCAGCCCGTCTTGGTGTAGCGATTTCATTATCAGCATTTCAGTACATTTATTGGGGCGACCTATTGGATGGAACGATGTTTAAGCCTGAGCATGGTGCGCCATGGATTGCAGCAGGTGATGCGTTCAAGTCAAATGCAAATATATCATTTAACAACGATGGAACTGTATCGCCACCTGATACGTTAAGAAACATTCAGCGCATGGTGACTCGCACCACGGATTCGGGCAAGGTTCATGCCCCTAATCAGGCGATCACTCTGGATCAGGCACTCAAAGCATCCACCATTAATGCTGCTTTTCAGCTTAAACGCGATAAAGAAATTGGTTCGCTAGAAGTGGGTAAATATGCCGATTTGGTAGAGTTAACGGCCGATATTACTGCTGTCAAGCCAAACGAAATTATCGAGAAAGTCAAAGTCAAAGGAACATGGCTGGGCGGCAAGAAAATTGATACTAAGAAATATTTAGAGCAAATTACTGCTATTGATCCAAGCGAACATAAAGACTTAGGCAAAGCGGCTATGAAAAATTACCATCGTCATTAATCTGTATCTTATGTAAAAAAGAACCGCCTTCGGGCGGTTTTTTTAAATCCCGAGCTGTTTTAATCTATTTTTTGAAGATAAATTCAGGCAACGAGTGATACCTTTAATTTTGTATACAGCCCAAACTGCGAAATGCTCTTAAAGAAAATCCAACTAATTCTCCGGTATGAACGGAGGCAATCATAAAAAGTGGCGTGTGGACAGTAAAGACGATTTCCCCAGCGCGGATTTATCTTGGATCAAGGGCTGTGTAGCCGGCAAGCCCTTGGGTAATGCCTGCTCATCACAGAAGGCGAGTCGTTTCCAGAAATCTAAACCCCCTGCGTGGATTAATTGCCCAGGCAAGGGGGGTTATTCATTTGGAGGCTTGATTGCCTTCTCAGGTCAAGGGTCCTATTGATGTAGACATCATCCGTACATTTTCTTACCAGCAACCCAGGTTTGCGACGCTTTAATGCTGCTGATTTTGTCTGGACTTGTGGTGAAGGGGTCGCTCTCTAAAATAGTGATATCCGCATCTTTACCAACATCCAAGGTGCCTAAGGATTCCCCAAGACCGATTTGTCTTGCGGCATGCATGCTAATCGCTCGCATTGCATGCTGTATATCAACGCGTTGATCTGGGCCAATAATCGAATTATCAACAATACAGCGGCGCATCAATTGAATTTCGACATGCCGCATGGGATTGAGTGGCATACCGGCAGCTGGATTATCGGAGTGCACTGTGTAGTTCAGGTTTGCTTTGGCTGCCGCCCCAAATGGCACTGCAAAACTGGCTCTGGGGTTGCCGAAAATCGTATCGCGATAAGCGTCGCCGTAGAGATAAATAAAATCAGTCATAAAGCTGGGCTCATAGCCCAAGCGCTTCATGCGATCGATTTGATCTTGCCTGGCCATCGTAGCGTGCTCTATCCGGTTCAGTCCGGTGGATGGATTTGCACCATAGGCGGCCTCTAGTGCATTCAGGTATTGCTCAACCGCAGCGTCGCCTTGGCAATGTGCCAGCATAGTCCAGCCAGCCGCTTTTGCGTTTTTGCAAATCTCCAGCATTTGTTCTGATTTGTATCCAGCAGTGCCTCTGAGATTGGTATTGAGGTATGGTTTTGTTTGCCAGGCCGTTTCTGCCTGGTTAGATCCATCAGCCCATACTTTGATGCCGTATAGAGAGAAAAGCGGCTGTTCGGAATAACGCGAGCTTTGTGTGATGGCCCTAATTTAGTAAATGGAATGCTGTGCTCCAGATCGACGCTACTAAGGCTGGCACTTAGGCGAATAGGTAGGATGTTAGACAGCTTGGCAAGTCCCTCTACCCACTCTGGTTTAACAGTCCCGGGCTCATGCAGAGCGGTAAAGCCAGCCGCCGCCGCACTGTTTGCATAGGCAATGACTGCTTTTTCTAAAACCTCGGGAGTGGGTTTGGAAACAGCTACACCGAAAATTTTCATCATAGCGGGCTGGTTATACACCATGCCATTAAGCTTTCCATCCTTGCCGCGACCAAAAAATCCGCCACCAGGTATCGGCCCAATATTTTCACCGATGTTCGCTTTAGAAAAAGCCATGCTATTAACTACAGCAACGTGCCCATTCACGTACATAATAGCAATAGGGTGATTTTTGGATATGGCATCGAGCTCGGAGCGTGACCAATCGCCTCCTTGCAATAGGTTGTCGTAGAACCCAAACACGAGCCATTGACCTGCAGGCGTTTTAGCGGCCGCAGACTTAATGAATGCGGCAGCATCTGCCTTTGTCTTGTATTTAGCAAAACCGACATTGACCATTAGCAAATCAAATAGAGAGCTCAAAACCGTGTGGTTATGGGGGTCAATTAAGCCCGGCAGTAAGGTGCGACCTTGAAGATCAACGATGGTGGTGGCTTTATTTGCGCCGTTCATGATTTCGCGAGTAGAGCCCAAGCGCTGAATTTTCCCACCAGCTATGGCAAGCGCTTCAACTCGTTTGTTTTCGCCTGAGATGGGGTAAATGGAACCATTGCGGAAAATAATATCTGCCGGACCGCTGGCTTGAGCCATTGCTGGCAGGGTGTAGGCCGCTGAACTCGATGCCAGTAGCGCACTGGAAAATTTTAAAAATTGGCGTCGATCACCAGAAATATTGGACGTGAGGTGACGCGAAATCATTGTAGAAACACACCATTGGCACATAAAAATTCCTCTAATAAAAGCAGTGCTGAATAATATTCACAAAAAATAATGTGATGAAAATTTACCATGTTATGAAAGGGTATTTAGGATTTTTAGCTTGGGCATGCTTAAGGTAAATGAGCAAGAGTGATTAAAGCAAAAGGGATCCGTAAGACATAAAATTTTGCTTTGTAAGATTTGGTAAGGATTCGCAGCTAAGTGTTTGCAATATACGAATTTCACCCACTGGAGCCTCTCATTTGCGGCTTTGCGCAGTCTGCGAAGGGCTTTAAAAATTTAATCGAATTAGTCAATGCATTTTGAAGGCATGGGGCTTTCATAATGCATCTTGAAAGCTGCGCTGTATATAATTAGCAAGCCAAACTCCCGTATTTGTAGAGCCTGGTATCAAAGTAGCGGGTGATTTTAATTTCATTACCCAATCCAATCGTCAGAGGCAGTTCACGTATAAAGGTAAGCCACTCTCCTGGTATGCAAAAGACACTAATCCAGGCGATAAACTGGGCGATGGCGTTAATTCAGCTTGGCGGGTAGTCAGTTCGTAATTGGTTCGGAAATCAAAATGATCAAAAAACCGCTTCAATGCGTTTTTTTGTTAGAGGAATATGAGTGGTAGTCAATATTAAGCGACCGTAAAATCAATTGAGAGCCCCAGTACGAACCCTTCTTTTTTTATTTGCTTTATTTTCTGGATCGGCTATTGCCAATGGCAACTACATTCTGCAGCAGGCCTATTACGAAGATAAAGCGAATGCACTGACTATTGATCAAGTTAAAAATGAGCCATTTACACCCTATGATGGCTGGTTAGCTAAGGGATATAGCCAATCCACTTTTTGGATTAAGCTAACCATCAAGCCTTCTGATTCTGAATTAATGACGCGAATTAGACCGGCTTATGCTGAAAATATTGAAGTGTATGACGGTATAAGTAAGACTCCCTTTGCAGTGGTGGGCGCGCAGCATTCCTGGATGGAGTCGGAATTACCAACCTATAGCCATAACTTTAAGTTAAGTCCTAGTTTGCATGAACAGGACATTTACTTAAAGGTAAAACAGCCCAGATCATATTTACTGGATTTTGATGCGCTGCCCGTCGCGGCTTATTTAACGGTGGATCACCGCGACAGCCTTATTTCCATGGGCTACATTGTTTTTACTTTGGCTATGGCGCTGGGATTGCTTGCGATTTGGCTCACGAACCGAGAGCGTGTACTGGGATTTTTTGTTCTCCAGCAATTCGTGGCCTTCCTGCACACCATATTAGTAGTTGGCTATGCGCGTATTTTCTTTGATCGCCACATTGATATTTCAATTATTCAGTACCTGTCTTATGTGGTGGTGGTGACCTATCCTTTAATTGGGGTATGGGCGAACAAGTTATTAATCAAAGAGTATGGCTTAAAGCCATACTATAGCTACGCATTTAATGCCCTAATAGGCGCTTCTAGTATTGTTATTTGCCTCTTATTGTTGGGAAATATTAATCAGGCATTGAAGCTAAATGCCCAAGTGGTCATGTTGGCGATGACCTTGTTTTGGCTGGCCTCTTGGTTTGGAACTACGAATAACCAAAAGCACCGAGATGTCAACTTGCCTATCAATGCACTGCGCGCCTATTACGCTTTAAACCTAGTGATGTGGGCAATCTCGGTTCTTCCTCTGCTTGGAATGATTCAGGCGAAAGAATTTACCGTGCACTCCTATCTCCTATATAACCTATTGAGTGGCCTCTTTTTCTTTTTATTGCTTCAGTATCGAGCTAAATTAATCCTAAAGAATGAACTGACTAAGGCGGCAACATTAAAAAAAGAGATCGATAACGAGCGTTATCTGCGAGAAGAGCAGGGTAAATTGATGGCTATGCTTACCCATGAGATTAGAACGCCGCTTTCGGTATTAAAGTTGGTAGTAGATCGCAAAGTATCCGGTTCGGATTTAGAAGATTTTGCTAACAGAGCAGTCAGTAATATCGATTCCATCATCGATAAATGCATTCAACTCGATCAGCTGGATCTTAAAGCGCTGGAAATTGCCTATTCGCGCTTTGATTTACTCGTTCTTGTGCAGTCAATTGCGGTCGATTCAGTTGGAGGCGAACGAATTCGCGTCTATGGACAGCCTAAACTAGTCATTGAATCCGATTTTGATATTACTAAAACAATCGTATCGAACTTAATTGCCAATGCAGTCAGGTACTCGATCCCCAATACGGATATCGCTATTCATATTGAGGCATGCCACGCTAGAGCCGAGAATGAGCAGAATGCAGGTATTAAGATCGCAGTTCAAAATGCAATTGCCGATACAGATATGCCTGTTTTATCTCAGGTCTTTGATAAATACTACAGAGGGCCATCCTCCACTAAAGTGAGTGGTTCTGGTTTAGGGCTATTTTTTGTGAAAGAGCTTGCGCATGCATTACGGGGTAATGTGCAGTGTTCTGTCGATACAAACTCAATTACATTTACGGTATGGATTCCAACTTAAAAATAGCTATTGTTGAAGACAACGATGACCTGCGGTTATTGTTAATGGATGCTCTTTCGCGTGCAGGGTATTTTGTTCGGGGCGCTGAATCAGCCGAGCAACTGGATGAATTATTTTCTGAAAATGCTTTTGACGTAATCGTTATTGATATTAATTTACCTGGCGAGAATGGCTATAGCATTGCTAGCCGCTATCGTCGATTTAATAGCCACCTCAATATTGTGATGCTCACTGCTCGCACTACGATTGAGGATAAAGTGACGGGCTACGAATCTGGCGCCGACTTGTACTTAACCAAGCCAGTTTCTAATGCCGAGCTCTTGGCAGCTATGAGCAGCATCGAACGACGAGTTGATTCAGGCAGAGTGATTCCTGATATTGTTTTGAATCTGAAAAGCATGACCTTAACTGCTAGCAAATCGGTTGAGCTCAATAAACAAGAGGTTTTAGTCATTAAATCCCTCTCCGAGGCAGCCTCATCGAATTTGCCCTATTTTAAGATTTTAGAAATCTGTGGCGATCGCATCGATGAGGTATCGAAAGCGACGCTGGAGGTCAGAATTGCCCGATTGCGCAAAAAGTTTATTGAAGCTGGCGTTTCTAAGCAGCCATTTCGAGCATTGCGGGGGAATGGCTACCAACTGCTGGTGGATGTCCATATCGTTTTGTAAGAATTAGTAAGGTTTTGCTCCTTTATCTCGTTACTATCTGGTTTTCATGCGTTACCTTTGCTTATGGTTTATTGCTTTTTCCTTAGGCATCACTATTTAACGGGATATTCATGCGTAAGACTATATATCGACTCTGCGTAGTTGCTAGCATTCTTTTGGCTTCCATTGCCCCTGTTCGTGCTGCCGATGATCCTAGCCCCATTCCAAAAACTGAAAATACCTGGCGCTTTGAAGTAACGCCCTACTTATGGAGTCCGGGTTTGCGCGGCACCTTAAATCTATATTATGCAGTAGTTAAGTCAGTGGATATGACTTCTAGCAATGTGTTGGGCGACCTCAAGTCAGGTGGCATGATTTCTGCTGAGGCGCACAAAGGTAAATGGGGGATTATGGGTGATTTCGTATCCGCTACCCTGCAAAAATCTGGATCCGTTCCGCTGCAAGATGGCAACCTTCGAGCTGTCTTGGGAGATAAGGCAACGGCACAGTTAACAGTGCTTACTGGTGTGGTTAGCTACACTGTGGCCAATACTAAGGACGTCTATGTTGACGCTTTGTTGGGCGTCCGTGCAATTGATATTACTGCAACTGTGAATGTGAATATCGATGGCACTTCGGATCAAAGGTCAAGCTCTAAGAAGACCTCCACGGTTGATCCGATTATTGGCGCAAAAGGCCGCTACCGCATTGCTGAATCTAGTTGGTATATCCCATTTTATGGTGATATTGGTAGCGGTGGCGGTACAACTAATCTTACATGGCAAGCTATGACCGGTATTGGTAAGACATTTAATAACTTAGTCGATGCATCCTTGACTTACCGTGCCCTGTACTTCGATATGAAGGACGGTGGTGTATTGGCAAAAGCGACTATGTTTGGACCACAAGTGGCTGTGACTTTCAAATTCTAAGACGAAAAAATCAATATGAACACCCCATTAAAAGCGCTTGTGCTTGCATTCTCCTCGTGCGCCCTTTCTTCTGTAGCGATTGCACAAAACGCGCCATCCGCTGGATCCAGTGCTGCTGATGCTAAGACTGCTATCGTAACAACCCAAGCAGCCCCAATTGACAAGGTAGACATTGCTAAAAAATTGTCCAATCCAATTGCCAATATGATCTCGGTGCCATTGCAGTATCAGTTTAGCCGTGGCGTTGGTGCTACCCAGGGCGGCTCAGAGCAAACCTTACTGTTTCAGCCGGTCATGCCATTTAATTTAGGCGGCGGTGACTCGTTTATCGTGCGACCCATTATTGCGGGTGTGCGCGAGACGAATGTGCAGGGCGCTACTGGACAACCTTACACTGGTTACGGCATTGCGAGCGTCACCATCGAGTCCTTTTATGCCCCCAATACCAATTCCTCTTGGATTTGGGGTGTTGGTCCCTATGCCCAGTCGCCATCAGGTAATAGTGGTAAGTTTGGATCACAGGAAACAGGCCTTGGTGTTACAGGGGTTGTGCTGAATCGCCATGGTCCTTGGACTTATGGCTTGCTCGGCTATCAGTCTTGGAGTGCGGGAGGTAACCCTGCTTTTGGCACCCAAAATAACCTCTATGGACAACCTTTCCTTGCTTACACCACTAAAGATGCATGGACCTATAGTACGAATATGGAGGCGTTGTATAACTATGATACCCGCCGTACCTCTAATCCGCTTTACGTTGGCGTGTCGAAGTTGTCAATATTTGATGGAACTCCAGTTTCATTTAGTGCCGGACCAATGTATTACGTGAGTAATACTCCTGGTGGTCCATCAGGCTGGGGCGCGCGCGTTACTGCTACCGTGGTTATCCTAAAGTAATTGCAATAGCGAACACCATTGCATTACATGTAGCCCGTTTTTTTTGACTTTACCGTGGCCTCTCAAAAAGTTATCGGTAGTGTTCAAAAGCTAGCTGCTTTTTTATTCTTTGCATTTGGCGCTCAGTGGAGTCATGCGGAAACCGTATTAGTCCCACTCTCCAAATTTGATAATGATTCTCAGCAGCTTACCAATAGTCGGGTATTGGAGTTTTGGGGGTACCACGCTGCCGATGGGGATGATAATTATCAAAATACTTTGAGGCTGCGCTACTACAATCCGCTTAAGGCAGGCGACTGGCATGGGCGTATTCGGTTTGATACTGCTTACGTTGCAAACTACAACTCCAATACATCCCCCGATAATTCTGGGCAATACAGCGCGGGAAACACCATGGTGACGGTTTGGGGGCAGGATCGGACTTTCCTAAAACCGCTGGGCGCCACCGTTGGCGCACGCGTCACTTTTCCATTTGGAAATAATGGTCAGTGGGCAGTAGGACCCCAATTGGGTTGGACCTTTGTGCCTGAGCTTTCTAGCAAACTACATGTGACTGATTTTTCACCGCTGATTCGGTATATGTATGGCTTCGATACTAAAAATAATAGTATTGCCGTTAACTCGAATCAGCCAGCCTTGCAGCGCAATTTACAACTTTTTCCCACGTTAGGATTTCAGTTAAGTCCTAATACCACGTTGCGTTTTTGGGATGAAAACGGCATGGCTTACAACTCGGCTGGCGGAGGTTGGTTTGTTCCAATCGATGCCATGCTCATGCATCGACTCACGAAACATTGGGTTGTTTCTGTAGGCGCCAGCAAACAAGTGGTTCAGACTTTTAGGCAATACGATTGGATGACCTACGGCAAGGTATCGCTTAATTTCTAGTCATTTAAATTGGCTGTTTTGCCGGATCCGATTTGCCTCAGGTTCTTCATGGTCTTATCAAGACCTAATGCCTTGGTTTGGGGTAATTTATGACTATGCATGTCAATGCAGTAGTGAAAATGATGGTTTAAGTTGTAATGCCGAATTTTTTACGACTGCAGATCGATATTACTTATCGTGATCAGCCTCACGGAGGTGGCTATACAGCCCCCTAAACCAGTGTTTTCTAGTACGATATTTTTTTGTTATGCTCAAGCCATATACAGTTTCCTCGTAAAGAGTAAGAATGAAATTAACATCCCAATTACTGCTGGCATTATTCATGCTGCCGCCTGCCTTTGCTTTTGCCAAAGGCAATGCCGATACCATTTTTTATGGTGGTCCAGTAGTTACCGTGAATGCCAAAAATGAAGAAGTACAGGCGATTGCTGTACAGGGTGGCAAGATTGTTGCTGTGGGCAGCAAAGAGTCGGTCATTCAAGATTGGCAATCTAAGACAACACAGGTCATTGATTTGAAGGGTCAGACCCTAATGCCTGGATTTGTTGAGCCCCATGTCCACATTATTGTGACTGCGGTATTCGAGGGCCTCGGACTGAATTTAAGTAACTTTACCCTGCCTTACGATACGAAAGAGACCTTAATTGCCAAAATGCGTGCGCACTTAAAAACCATACCACCGGGTGGTTGGCTGTTTGGTTTTGGTGTTGATCCATCGCGTACTTCGCCATTCATGGCGGAGTTAACTGCAGATGATTTGGATAAGGTGTCGACAACTGTTCCTATTTTTATCGTGAATCAGTCGGGTCATATCGGCTATGTGAATAACAAGGCGATTGAGCTTGCGGGCATTACGAATAAAACACCCAACCCCCCTGGTGGTGGCATCTATGTAAAAGATGCTCAAGGTAAACTCACCGGAAAACTAGTCGAACCCCCGAGTTATTTGCCCTTTATGGCGAAAATGCCCAACCCGACAGAGGCCGAGTTATTCGGGGCGATTCAAGCAACTATGAAGAAAATCGCCTCTACTGGCGTTACAACTGCTTCCGAAATGAGCGTGGGTGGTAATTTTGGTGTGGATAAGGAAGTAGCAATCTACAAGAGCATTTTTGCTAAAAATGCATCACCGATTCGTGTACGCGGTTATTTATTTGGCGAAGCATTACCAGCTGGATATAGCGGAATAAATCCCAATGATGGCGATGATATGTTGCGCTTTATTGGGATTAAATACATCTCGGATGGCTCGACTCAGGGCTTAACCGCGGCATTATCTGAGCCATACAGTTACCCCAAGGGCTCAAAATGGAGTGGGGCGCTTAACTATAAAGATACTGATATACAAGCCTCGATGAAGTCCTACTTTGATCAAGGCTGGCAAATTTCTACGCACTCCAATGGAGATAAACCAATTGATCTATCCCTGAATAGTTACGCTAAGCTTTTGGCCGGAAATAAGCAGCCCCAAGATCGCCGTTTACGGATTGAGCATTTCACGGTGAACAGTGCGGCGCAGGCTAAAAAAGCAGTGCAATTGGGTGTTGTTCCAAGCTTTACAATCGGCCATGTCCATTATTGGGGGTCGGCATTCGATAATTTTATTATTGGACCAGAGCGCGCCAAGCGCATCGATCCTGCCGCTGAAATCAAACGTGCCGGCGGAAAGTTCACATTGCATAGCGATACACCCGTTTCCAATGTTGGGCCCTTAAACTACATCACGGAGGCGGTAACACGGGTATGGCAGCTGCCACCAAAGAAGGTATTGGGTCCAGATCAAGTTATTAGTGTCGATGACGCCATTCGCGCCGTCACCATTGACGCTGCTTATCAAATTTTTGCCGACAACAAGGTGGGTAGTTTAGAAGTTGGCAAGCAGGCTGACTTGGTTGTGCTCGAGAAAAACCCGCGCAGTACGCCAGCGGAGCAGATTCGGAATATCAAGGTGAAAGAAACGTGGGTCAATGGCCAGAAGCAGGTGTGGTAATGAGTGCTTGCAGCGTCTAAAATCCGTTTTTAAGAAAATTACCGCCCTACTGGGCGCTCAAACCCCCATCTGAAAAGGTGGGGTTTTTTCTTTTCTGATGCGTCTTTAGTAAGGCAATGTGGTTGGATACAAAGTGAGAGGCGAGCGGATGGTAGATGTCATTTTATGCAGTCTGGAGTAATTAATTCGACTTGATATGTCTGATACCAGACAGACCATCCCCTGTCCTGATCTTAAACTGATTAGTCATGTATTCATTAATTTAAAAAAGGGGAAGAGATGAATAAAATAACGATACTCATAAGTACTATTGTATTTAGTGCCGGCACTGCATTGGCATCAACAGGGGATACCAAGGCGATCAGCACTCAAGAATTGGCTGGTGTTTGTGGCGATCAGTCCAATCCCGTGTCACAACGGTATTGCGATATCTATGGTCAGGGTGTATTCGATGGATACTTGGTAACACGCCATCCTCGAGTGGCACCCGAATTTATTTGCGTTATTCAGCCGGCACCATCGCGACGCGAAGTAATGGGGCAGTTCATTGATTGGGTGAAGGCTAATCCCGCTTTCAATAACGCGCCAGCAGCCGATGCTTTACTGCGATTCCTGGCGGTCCGCTTCCCATGTAAATCATCGAGTCAGACTCCTGAAAATGCCGCCGGCAAAATCATCCGTTAAATGAAAGATAATCTTATGAAAACCACATTTATAGTTGTAACAAGCGCCTCAGTTCTGTTTTTATCGGCGTGCACTGGCATGAGTGATACTCAGCAGCGAACCTTATCTGGAGCCGCAATTGGTACTGCAGCCGGAGTGGGTATTGGCGCGTTAACGGGCGGCGGCTTGCTGTGGGGTGCTGCTGGCGGAGCGGCGGTTGGTACGATTGGCGGTTATGTATACGATCAGTACGAGAAGGATAAGACAAAAACGCCACCCAAAACAAATTCAACAAAATAGTGATGTATTAGCAATGCAGTAAAAAATAAAGCCCCTCTAAGGGGCTTTATTGATATTGTGCTGCTTATTTTTTGGCAATGGATAATTTATCTGAAACGGATTGCACGCCGGGTACCTTTTCAGCTAACTTGATCGCATTATTAATATTGGCTTGACTATCAGCTAAACCAGAGAGGGTAACAATGCCATTATTTGTCTCTACACTGATATTGAGCGACTTTAAGCCTGGCTCATTGAGCAGCAGAGATTTTACCTTTGCTGTAATTTCAGTGTCGTTGATAGCCTGACCTGCCGCCTGACTTTGTTTTGTCAGTGCTGCATTCGCGCTGTCTGCTGAGTTAGAGACTGCGGTAGATACGCTTTCGGTGGCCTGATCGATTTTCTTACCGGCTGATTCTGCCGTACCAGGTTTGTCGCATGCCGATAAACCCGACACGATCATCATTGATGCAAATACTGCTTTAAATTTATGATCCATTTTCATTATCCATTCTTATTTAATTAAATTTTTCCCAAGATAATTAAGATGAGCAGGACAATCACAACCAATCCTAATCCACCACTTGGTGCGTAGCCCCAATTTTTGCTATGTGACCATGTAGGTAAGGCCCCTACTAACATTAAAACTAATAGCACTAAAAAAATTGTTTCTAGCATTTGAAATTCCTTTCGGCTAACTTCTAACGCTAATGTATTCCTTTGGCTGCCTTATGACTGTTCGTTAACAGACATAAGATGCTCTTACATAATGAAAGCAGTGCGTGCGTCATCGTACAAAGTTTCGGATTGAATTGTCCTACGATGATTACTCATACAAGAAAGGAATCATTATGAATTAGGATATCATTGAGGGAAACTGGAAGCAATTTAAAGGTAAGGTGAGGTCACGCCGGGGTAAGCTCACCGATGATCAACTGGATCTGATTGCGGGCAAAAGAATCGAGCTGGCCGGTAGCATTCAGGAGGCATATGGCGTCAGCAAGGATGAGGTTGAGCAGCAAATTAAGCTTTTTGAATCACAACTAAAAGATGCTAAGTCTGCCGTTTCAAAGTAATTTTTTTAATGCAACTTCATTTTTTATATTTACTATCTATTAGGATCTGATTTAATGGAGTTGCATTCTCATTTTTAAAATCCAACAAATCAGGATGTACGCCGCATCGATTGCCATTCTTCCGCTTTTCCTTTATGGAGAACCAGCTCTTGGGGAGAATGATTTGATACGCTGGATTCCGTCGACACAAAAAAGTGAACTTTGGCTTAATCCAGGCCTCGTTTCTTATCACTTTGATCGTAATCGTGATTTTAATTCCATAAATTATGGTTTAGGCATCGAGTACAAGATCTCAACCGTTACAGCATTCACTATTGGTAGCTACAGAAATAGCTACTATCAGCAATCCAGTTACGTCGGCGCCTATTGGCAGCCTGTTGCCTTAGGGCCGTTTCATGCGGGAGTGGTTGCCGGGGCTTTTAATGGCTACTCTAATACTAATAATGGTGGCTGGTTCCCCGCTGTGTTGCCTGCTATTTCACTTGAAGGTGATTTTGTCGGCTTTAATTTACTCATTATTCCGACCATACCCAATAGAATTTCAGGCTCTCTGTCGCTACAGATGAAAATCAAAGTATTTGAGTAGTGCTGGCTGACTGCATTTCATCCCCGCTTGAGCTAACGTGCGCCATAACAGTGCCCAGTAGCGGACTGTGCGCTTGACCCACACAGCAGAGCATAAGAGCAAGGGTGAGGCGGGGAATTGCGCATTTACTCGCTTTGATTAAATGCGGCGGCTTCAGATCCAAATACAGTCTGGATTGAATGAACTTCAGGCAATATGTAAATCACTCCGCCAAAGTCCCTAAATGTTGGGTGAATTTGGTCGCGATAGAATTCATGGGATACATTAATGCAGCCATAGGTAATGCGGCGATCCTTTGGATTGTTGCTGCTAAGCCGTTGCAGGCGTTTTTCAGAAGGGATATTCGTTACTACTGGATGAATTGAAAGCCCGGATTCGTAGTCAACCCAGACAAGTCCAGAGTAATTCGCATCTGACCCTAACTGCCCTTCAAATCGACCGGCTGGAGTTGATCTTTCCTCAATCGTGATTTGATTCAGTTTTTTCTTGCCTATGCCAGGCAATGTATCGCCTAAGGGGACGGTACCTGTTTTGTGTATTGACGAACTGGTACTAGATCAAAGCTTGGATATTATGCATTGGGCATTGAACCAATCCGACCCGGATGGCTGGTTAAGAGTCGATTGCGCGCAGGCTCGCATTTGGATTGATAAAAATGATGGCCCATTTAAAACTCTGTTGGATCGGTATAAGTATCCAAATCGATATCCTGATTTAATTCAAGCAGAGGTACTGAATGCCGCACTTGATTTGATGTTCAAGCCAATGGAAAAGGCATTAGAGTCCAGTCCATTTTTATGCTGAACTCAAATGAGCTGGGTGGATGTCGCTATTTTTCCATTCGTGCGGCAATTTTCGATGGTGGAGCCCCATTGCTTTGATGCGCTAGCGCTGCCATTGAGCCAGCGGTGGTTAAAAGGGCAGTTGGATTAAGCATTGTTTCAGTCGATCATGCACAAACACCCGACTTGGCCAGGCTAAAAGATCAATCCATTGCCGGACAATGGGGTCTCAAACCACTAGGCAGACGGTAGCTCAATCACAAATCGCGCGCCACCATGGGGTAAGTTGTTGGCCACAATGGATCCCCCATTGCGGTTAATGATATTTTTAGACAGCCTAAGCCCAATTCCCGTTCCTTTTTTCTTATGGGAGACGAGCAATTCAAATATCTGCGATTCTTGACCAGAGTTAATTCCAGGGCCGTTATCCTCAATGGAAAGCCAAATGGCATCATTCTTTTTCATAACGCTAATGCTTATTCGCTTATTGGGTGTATTCGATAGTGTAAGGGCATCAATTGCGTTATTGATTAGATTGATTAAGACTTGATGCCATTCGTCTAGATTGATGTTGATATAGTAATTGGGACTACATTTAATGGCCAGTGCAATGTGGGACGATTCAATTTTGCTCTTTGAGATACTGACCACCTCATTAATTGACTCTAAGATATTGACGGTACCGGTGTCGTTATTTTGATTTGAGGCAAGGCGCGACAAGTTTTTGACAATGGCGGACACGCGATTGATATCATGCAAGATGCTTTGGTTTATCTCTTTCAATAATGGAATATTTCCGGGGTCGGAATCCAGCTTCATCTCTACAAATTGCGCATTGAGTTTGGTAGCGCCTAAGGGTTGGTTGATTTCATGAGCAATGGTTGAGGCAAGCGCATTGATCGATGCTGATTTATTCAGTTTTTGCAGTGACATAATCATCTCATTGCGCTCATCTAGTAAGTTAGAGAGCCTGAGATTCATATTATTAAGGCGACCATGCTCGGTAAAGCCTAGCTGTAGCCGAAGTACGATGTAGGTTAGATTGCGAATCGTTCCAAATAAAATCGTGAAAAACCAAATCACCAGATTGTATGTCTTCAGATCAAACGCCAAAATACTGTATCCAATTAGCGCATTAAGTATCCTTAATAAATACATTCCTACCATCAGTAAAAAAATCACACTGAGAAAATTCAAGAAAAAAGTTCCAGTTAATTTTTTACTCAGTAAGCGGGTTTGATAAAAACAAAATACATTTGCTGCTCCAAATAAAAAGGATGTAGTTGCAGTCATGATGGGGCTAATCGCTCCACCTGCTAGGTGTCGCTCGAACTCGATTAAGCCAAACATCAGCACCGGTGCAGCCCACGTTATGTGATTAAATTTCGCGTCTGATTTGAGGGGTGACAATTGCTTTAGTGATTCGCTAAATAATAAAATCGATAGAGCTTCAAACGACACCATTAGGCTGTAGCTAATGATTAGCGGAATATCGGCGCGTTGTACGGTAGTGGCTGTTGCGATTGAGGTCAGCAGGCATCCAGCAATCCAAAATAGCGCAGAGCGATCATGCCTTTTCCAAAACAAGGCTGCAATTAACAGCGCAGCAGAAAGACTAAGTGCGCTATAAAGCAAAAAGAGAGTTTGGATGGTGAGCGCTGACATAGGCAAAGTGTAGAGGATTGAGCCAATTAGGATGATCAGGTCTTCTGATATTAGCTCTAGAGCTAATACACTAATACACGTACTTTGACTAATATAAGCTGAATACCTTACGGCGAGAGTACGTCATGACAGTGTTGAATGACATCAAAAAAGCGAGAGAGCTTGGAAAAAATTTGCGCTTAGTCAGGGATCGGCAAGAGATTAATGCATCGCTTTTGGCAATTCAATGCGGCATGCCTTTATCACAACTCCTTGCCTTGGAGTCGGGAAATCTTTTTGCGTTTAGCGGTACTGAAGCGTTCTATAGAGGCGCGCATCAGTATGCTTTCTGTCTGGGCGTTGATTTGGGTGATTCTATTGAGCATGAGAGAACTGCTTTATTGGGGGAGACCATCCACGATCCAGTAATACCCCGTTTTTTGCGTAAAAAGAACCACCCCTTTTAGGACTCACTTAGGTCGCATCTTTGAAAGGGGCTATAAGCCCCTTTTCGTATTTTGATTTACAGTAGCTTAGCCACCGTTTTTTTACTCTATCAAAAGGAAATATGAATACATTTGACGCCATTCGCCAGCGCCGTGCGGTTAAACACTTCGATCCAGCGCATCACATCAGCCCTGAAGAAACAAATCAGCTCATTGAGTTGGCAATGCAAGCCCCGTCCTCATTCAATATTCAGCACTGGCGCTTGGTCAATGTGACCGACAAGGCGTTGAGGGCGCAATTGCGAGCGGCTGCTTTTGATCAAGCCCAAGTGACCGATGCATCCCTGCTGTTTGTGGTGGCGGTGGATATCAAGGCATGGGAAAAGGATCCGGCACGGTATTGGGTTAACGCCCCTAAAGAAGCGCAAGACATATTAGTGCCATGGATCACGCCGTTTTATTCGGGCAATGAGCAGTTGCAGCGTGATGAAGCGATGCGTTCAGCAGGCATTTTGTTGCAAACCATGATGCTCTCTGCTAAGGCAATGGGCTATGACTCATGCCCGATGGTGGGCTTTGATTTTCAGAAAGTGGCTGAATTAATTCATTTACCCAAAGACTTTGCGGTAGCAGCAATGCTGGTGATTGGTAAAGGCACCAAGCCAGCATGGCCTAAGCCGGGCTTTATCTCCAAATCAGAAATGGTTGTTGAAAACCATTTCTGATTGACCCTTGTTTTTTCCCTCACACTGTTTTCATGTGAGGGCATTTTTTATATCACGCCTTGAGCTAGCATGGCATCGGCTACTTTGACAAAGCCGGCAATATTGGCTCCATCCACATAGCTGACGGTACCATTGGGACGGGTGCCGTACTTTAGGCATGATGCATGGATGCCTTGCATGATTTCCTTCAGACGCATATCCACTTCATTCGCCGACCAACTTAAGCGCATTGCGTTTTGACTCATTTCCAGTCCGGAAGTTGCCACGCCACCAGCATTGCTGGCTTTGCCTGGAGCATACAGAACGCCGGCTTTTTCAAATACATGGACTGCTCCTGCGGTTGAGGGCATGTTTGCCCCTTCAGCAACACAGATCAAACCATTTTTAACCAATACCGTCGCATCGGCTTCATTCAGTTCATTTTGCGTTGCGCAAGGCATTGCCACTTCGGTCGGGATTTGCCATGGGTTGGCACCCTCTATAAATTGCGCGCCAACAGCTGCAGCATATTCACTTACGCGGCCGTAGTTTAAGTTTTTAACCCGCATGAGGATTTGTAGTTTCTCAGGAGTAAATCCATCCACGTCGTAAACCGTGCCACTGGAATCGGAAACCGTTAACACTTTGGCACCAAGATGCAGTGCTTTTTCAATCGCGTATTGCGCAACGTTGCCAGAACCGGATACGGTAATGCGCATCCCTTGAAGGGATTTGCCAACATGATTGAGCATTTCCTCTGCAAAATAGATTGCGCCGTAGCCCGTTGCCTCAGGACGAATCAGCGAGCCACCAAATGAGAGTCCTTTGCCGGTAAAAACGCAATCCGATTTATTGGAGAGCTTTTTCATCATTCCGGCCATATAGCCTACTTCCCTACCGCCTACTCCGATATCACCCGCTGGGATATCGGTTGCTGAACCAATATGCCGTTGGAGTTCCGTAATAAAAGCCTGGCAAAAACGCATTATTTCGTTGGAGCTACATCCTTTGGGGTCAAAGTCCGAGCCGCCTTTGCCGCCGCCCATGGGCAGGGTGGTCAATGCATTCTTAAATGTCTGCTCAAAAGCCAAAAACTTTAAGATCGATAAGTTAACCGAGGGGTGAAAGCGGATGCCGCCTTTGTAAGGACCAATTGCGGAGCTATGCTGGATTCGGTAGGCGCGGTTAACGCGAACCTGACCTTTATCGTCTACCCACGAGACTCGAAATAAAATAGCGCGTTCTGGCTCAACTAAACGCTCAAGCAAGCCTAATTCGGAGTACTGGGGGTTAGCTGCTATAAATGGCCACAAACTTTCCATCACTTCCTGAACGGCCTGACGAAACTCAGGTTGGTCTGGGTTTTGTTTTTGAACATAAGCCATAAACTGGTCGAGGTGCGTGAATTTCATATGCTATCTATTTTTATTGTTGGTGATTGAAAAACAGTAATTATGCACCTATTTTGTGCACAAACTGGGCAACGCATTGACTCCAGTACAGCGCTAAATGGTACTAAGCTGGCTATGCAATAAATAGCAATTCCCTCCATAATCCATCAAGAATATATACAGAAGGGATCAAGGATGTCTTTGCGACGCAGCATAGTAATCAAACTCACCTTGGCGGCGTTGATGCCCTTTGCCACCTCTGCCTTAGCCTTGGACTTTTCCGATCTTGCTGCCGAAGGTGAAATTAAGTACCTAAAAGTAAGGCCAGATCCAGGAGCGTATTCCTATGAGTCGCGCGTCAAAATTACTCCTGCCAGTTTAGATACCGGCAGTGTTGACATTGCTACCTGCCACCGCCAACTCGACCCCATTCGCAAGGTAGTGATTGTCTTTAATGTCGATCGGATTCAAGCAATAGCTGTGAAAAGCCTCGATAAGATGGCTTCGGCTGAGGTAAAGGATAACCAGGTGGTGCTGACGGATGTTCAGCGGGGCGCTTCGATCTGCATTGATCTCAAATCCAGAGCGTTAGATCGCGTATCAGCAGGTCAGTACAAACTCAATGCGGGCCCACTAATGCGGCGTTATTTTGATGGGTACTTGCCCATGTCCGCAAAGTTACGGGTTGATTGGCCGGAAAATATGCTTGCGCTAGAACGCACCTCCCCAGCAGCTAAGGATGGAATTGAAGTGGTTGAGGGCAATGATGGCGTGCAGCTCGATATGATTTTTGCTGGAAAAATGACCGCGCAAATCTACCTCAAACAGATCGAGTAAGTGCGCCGACTACCCCACAAATGATATTGATTGACTCTGATTTAACCTAGGAATGACGCTATGCCACCCAATATGATTAGCTTGTATATCGTTGCAGCCATGGTCGGAATTATGGTGTTCTTTACGATTGCCGTTGCGCCAACGGTATTTAAAGTATTGCCTGCGGAGTGGTCTAGTAAATACGTCAGAAGCTTTTTTCCAAAGTACTACGCATTTCTTTGCTTTGCATGCATTGTTGCTTCATTGCTCGCAAGCGATGCGCTCATTAGTGGCATCACCTTTGCCTGCGCTATTTTATTTGCGATCGCTCAATTTGTTCTAACGCCTGCCATTAACAAGGCGTCGGATAGCAAGAATAAAAAACGCTTTGGGCTATTGCATGGCCTTAGTGTTGTGCTAAATGTAATTCAGCTGGGTTTATTTATATACATTCTCTGGCCAGTGGCCGCCTAAACGGATTGCGTTCGCCAATCTAATGCCATATATGAAATGTTAAATATAGATAACGATAGTTTTTTATCAGGGTGTAACAATTAGAATCAATACAGCCTCATGTTGTGGCGCTAGCAGTACTCAAACTCAAAAAGGAAGTCATCATGAAGATGGTGGGTAAATCAATTGTGGCCAGTCTGTTTTTAATAGCATCGTCCGTATTTGCTGCCGGTCAGCCTATTACGGCGTCTGAGTTGACGGATATTGAAAAGCAGGGCAAGTCAGCAGTGATTTCAGTGCATGCCGACTGGTGCTCTACATGCAAAGCCCAAGATAAAGTCCTGGCTGTTTTCATGAAAGACCCTGCGTATAAAAACGTGACGTTTTATCAGCTTGAATACGATACGCAAAAAGACTTATTAAAAACCTTAAAGGTGCGTACGCAAAGCACCATCATCGTGTACAAAAACGGCAAGGAAGTTGCACGCGCTACTGGCGACACCAAAGAGGCTGCTTTGTCTAAATTAACGCAGCAGGCAATTTAATGGATTTTGGTATCGGATCGTTTTTATTCGCCTTTTTGGCGGGGGTTTTATCGACTCTCTCGCCCTGCGTCCTGCCTTTAATTCCCATCATCATTGGTGCGGCGGCCAATCAACATCGTTTAGGGCCCTTTGCGCTCGCTGGGGGCTTGACCATCTCGTTTGCTGTCATTGGCACCGCGCTAGCGAGCCTAGGATCGAGTATCGGTCTGGCGCAAGATGGTTTTCGTTTATTTGCTGCGATTGTGATGGGCGCTATTGGTATCGTGCTGATTTCTAGCAAGCTACAAGAGCGCTTTGCGGTTGCGATGTCGGGCGTCAGTGGCGCCGGAAATTCATTACTGTCTAAAGTAACGATTGACGGCCTATTCGGACAGTTCTTGATCGGCATTCTGTTGGGTCTGGTCTGGACCCCTTGCGTAGGACCTACATTGGGCGCGGCTATTACGCTGGCTAGCCAAGGTAAGGACTTAGGCAAGATTGTATTTGTGATGGCTATATTTGGTTTAGGCGCCGGCCTACCGTTAGCTCTACTGGGTGTGCTGTCGCGTGGCGCCATGATGAAGGCCAAAGGGAAGCTTGGGAATGCAGGCAAGTTCGGCAAGCAATTGCTGGGCGGATTTTTAATCTTGATTAGCCTTTTAGTTATCACGGGCCAAGATAAACCGCTTGAAGCATTTTTGCTAAAGCATTCACCCGCTTGGTTAACTGATTTAACGACGACGTTCTAGCGCCTTGCGATTCCCCCGCTTACTAGTATCGAGAGTCTTCATGACCTCGCTATGGAGGGGGCTCTTGATGGGTATTGCTTGTTGGGGTAGCGCGGTTGATGCGAGTGACGTGGATAGTTCGATTACTGTCCACGTTTCTCAAGTCGATGGAGGTTTTGAGGTGCGCGGCAGTTATGTTGCCCCCTTAGGCCAGTGCCAAGCCTATGCGCTACTCACTGATTTTTCGGAGAGTGAGCCGTCAGAGGGCATCAAGTCCAGCAAGATCACGCGCATGAGTGAAAATACCGTCCGCGTAGAGCAGCAAGTGGAAGATAAATTTCTTTTTTTCTCGACCCGCTTTGAGTCCGTCATAGATTACACAGAGCTTCCGATGGTTGGAATGGACCTAAAGCAAGTACAAGGTTACTTTAAAGAGTATCGCGGTTCATGGCGACTAGTACCAAGCGCTGGCGGCACTCTGTTTTCGTATACCGCTTTTTTGTTGCCCGATTCAGCGATTCCGATGTTTGTGATTGAGCATTTTATGAATGCACGCATTCAGAAGCGCTTTGAAAAAATGGCACTGCGCGCCAAGACTAGGGCGGGTATAGTGCCGGATCAATGCAAATGAAAAAAATACTGATTCTGTTCGCGAAAGATTGGGATCAACTTGCGCTTCAGGCGCAACAGTATTCTGGGCAATACCAGTTTTTCTATGAAGGCTTTGATTTATTTCGCTTTCCGGAAAATGCGAAGTTAATGGGCTTTAATGCCCTGCGCTACATTTCCAAATTAGAGCGGAAATACCGGGCTATTGGTCTGGATGGCGTCGTCAGTAATCATGAGCAATTTGGCGCCTTGATCGCGGCGGTATTGGCTCAGCGCTTGGGCTTACCAGGCAATGATCCACTAGCCATCATCGCCTGCCAACATAAGTACTATGGTCGCTTAGTGCAGCAAAAAATTGCACCTGAGGCGGTGCCGCGATTTAGTTATATTCCTTATCCATTTAATCCCCAAAGTCCGCTTGAGATTCCTTACCCCTTTTTTATTAAGCCGATTAAGGCGACTTATTCTGTATTAGCCAAGCAAATTGATAATCAGGAGGCCTTGGTACAGCACCTGAAATTCAACCTACTTGAAGAGTTCTTAATCCGTAAGCTAGTCAAGCCTTTTGCCGACCTCATGCCGTTATTCACGCCGATGCAGGCGAACCCCAATGGTTTATTGGCCGAGGAGATCATGCGGGGAGAGCAAATGAATATTGATGGCTACTGTCTTGCTGGCAAAGTATTTTTCTTGGGGGTTATCGACGAGATCATGTATCCCGAAACCCAAGCGTTTATGCGTTTCGAGTATCCATCTCGACTATCACATGCCGTTCAAGATCGGGCCAAAGCAATTGCTAAAAAGGTACTCGAAGGCCTGAATTATCACCATGGTTTTTTTAATATCGAGTTTATCTACGAGCCAGAAACCGATCGATTAAAAATTATCGAGATTAATCCACGCATGGCCTCACAGCTGAGTAATTTATATGAACGGGTTGATGGATGTCGACCATATGCCATGCTATTCGCTTTGGCGGTCGGCGATGAGCCCGAGCATATAGAGGGGCAAGGTCAGTTTAAATCGGCAGCCAGTTTTATTTTTCGTCGCTTCCACAGGCCCGCAAGCCAAAGTGTGCCTAGTCAGCGTGATTTAGCGGATGCCCTAGCCCCTTATCCCGATGCGAATATGATGTTGTATTACAAAAAGGGAGCCAGTTTGGATCGCGAGATAAAATGGCTTGGGAGCTATCGCTATGCCGTCCTCAATTTAGGCGGCCTAAGTAGAAGCGATTTATTTGATCATTTTCAGAACATCTGCAAAAAACTGTATCAGGATGATGCCATTTGCAGACAACATAAATAGTAATTTCATGCCTAGCTTGAAAGACCATCTTGAATACCACCCCTATCCAGAACATTCGATTCTGCAAACATGGCTTAATAGTAGCAATGGATTAACGCGCTCCATCCTAATGGGTATGAAGCCCGGTCAGGAGCGGGTGCCAAAGTGCGATATTCTGAATCCACCCCTTTGGGAATTCGGTCACCTCACTTGGTTTCATGAGTTTTGGGTTCAGCGCCGTGGTCAGGTATCTGCCCCATCCCTATTAAGTAATGCCGATTACTTATTCAATTCCTCTGAAATAGCCCATGATGATCGCTGGCTAATCAACATCCCGCCGCTGGATGCATTACTCGACTACAACGCGCGGGTCATGGATCAAACCCATCAATTACTCAGCGGCGCAATTGACGCGGAGACGGCCTACTTTATTCAGTTATCTATCTTTCATCAGGACATGCACAACGAAGCGTTTGCCTATATGTGGCAAACCCTTGGCTACGCCATGCCATTTGAACCATTTACATGGATTGACCCCGAAATTAAGGCGTCTTCTGAGTACATTGATTTTCCAGATTCAGCTTTGCAAGTCGGGTCTGATCGCGGCAATGGCTTTCTGTTTGACAATGAAAAGTGGCTCTATGAAATTCCATTGCCGGCATTTTCGATTTCCGCGCAAGCAGTGAGTAATGCCGAGTATCTGGAGTGTATTGAGTCCAGCACAAATCAGGCCGATGCGCTTCCGTTAGTGGCGCCAAGCCATTGGAAAAAAGAGCATGGAGTTTGGTATCAGCGCTACTTTAGTGAGTGGTTCCCGCTTTGCGAGAGCGAGCCGGTGCGGCATATTTCGTATACCGATGCTGAGCGCTATTGTGATTGGCGCGGGGTGCGTCTGCCTAATGAGCATGAGCTGACACTGCTCATGCGTCAGGCCCCAAGCCGGTGGATTCATTCTCAGCTCTGGGAGTGGACCAGCAGTACTTTCTTGCCTTTTTCGGGTTTTACGCCTGATCCCTATAAAGACTATTCAGAGCCTTGGTTTGATGGGAGCTATCGGGTTTTAAAGGGGTGGAGCATGTTTACGCCAGATCGCCTGCGAAGACCTGCCTTCCGTAATTTTTATAAGCCACAGCGCAGCGACCATTTTTGCGGCTTTCGTACGTGTTTGCTCTAAATTGAGTAAGCTACTGCTATTCGCTTTTTTGTCAATTTCCTTCACTTCATATCTCAATCCTATTTATGTCCTATAACGGTCGTCTTACTTCTCTTTCTCATGGCGGTGGCTGCGGTTGCAAAATCGCCCCTGGCGTTCTAAGTGACATCCTGAAGGCTTCGCCACTGCGAACCATTCCAGCCGCCTTACTGGCTGGATCGGATAACAATGAAGATGCCGCGGTGTATCAAATTAATGAGAATCAAGCGATTGTGGCAACGACTGACTTTTTTATGCCCATCGTGGACGACCCCTTTGAGTTTGGTCGGATTGCCGCTACCAATGCCATTTCAGATATCTATGCCATGGGCGCGCAACCTTTGTTTGCGCTTGCTTTACTCGGCATGCCCATTAATGTTCTGCCGCTGGAGGTAATTCAGAAAATTACCGCAGGCGGTGAATCGGTTTGCGCGGATGCCGGCATCATGATTGCGGGTGGTCACTCGATCGATACGGTAGAACCCATTTATGGCTTAGTGGCGATAGGTATTGTTGATCCTAAAAAGCTCAAGCGCAATAACGGCGCGCAAGCAGGAGACAGCATTATTTTGAGTAAACCACTTGGGGTCGGTATTTTGTCTGCTGGACTCAAAAAAGAGCAACTCTCGGATGCGGGCTATCGTGAAATGATTGCGCTAACCACGAAGCTCAATAAGCCAGGCGTTCCTTTGGCGCAGTTGGATGGCGTTCATGCGCTGACCGATGTGACGGGCTTTGGTTTGGCAGGGCACCTACTGGAGTTGGCGCGCGGCGCTAAGCTAGAGGCAAAGCTCGAATGGGATGCGATTCCGGTTGTGCAAGAGGCGGTTCAGTTGGTTCAGGCGGATATTTTTACAGGCGCGTCTACGCGTAACTGGGCTGGCTATGGCAATGAAGTGAAGCTTGCTAGCCATTTGGGAATTTGGCAACAAAACCTCTTAACCGATCCTCAAACGAGCGGCGGTTTATTGGTTTCCTGCGCCCCGGAAGCCGAAGCGGAAGTGCTTGCTATTTTGCAAGCTGGCGGCTTTGCTAGTGCCAAGAAGATTGGGCACTTCGCACCCGGATCGGGAGTTTCAGTCTCGTAAGCTTCATTGTTAGATTAATTCCTTTTTTACTTCCTGAAAGAAAATATGAAATCATACGCATCCGCGTTGCGTCTTAAATTCCTTATCGGCAGTGTCATGGCGATGAGTCTCTTGACTGCAGTGAGTTTGCAGGCCAATGCGCAAAATGTATTGCGCGTCACAGCCATACCGGATGAAGCGCCAACTGAGCTGCAGCGTAAATTCAAGCCGCTGGGTGAATACCTCTCAAAAGAAACTGGGATGAAAGTCGAGTTCACGCCAGTAACGGACTATGCTGCCGTGGTTGAAGCATTGGCAACCAAAAAAATTGATTTGGCTTGGCTGGGTGGGATGACCTATCTTCAAGCAAAGTTGAGAACCAATGGTGCGGCGATTCCTATTATTCAGCGCGCCGAGGATGAGAAGTTTACGAGCGTGTTCATCGTGCCCGCCAATAGCAATCTCAAAAGCTTATCTGAATTAAAAGGTAAAACCATCGCATTTGGTTCGCCATCTTCCACCTCCGGCCATTTAATGCCACGCTATTTTTTAATGCAAGCGGGCATTAATCCAGATACCGACTTTAAGAATGTTGCTTTTGATGGCGCGCATGATGCGACGGTTGCTTTTGTTGGGAGCGGTAGGGCGGATGTCGGAGCGTTGAATTCATCCGTATGGGAAAAACTAAATGAAGCAAAAAATCCCAATGCCTTAAAGTCAAAAGTGCTCATGACGACCCCGCCTTATTACAACTATAACTGGACGGTTCGAGGCGATATGGATCCCGCCTTAGTCAAGAAAATTACCGACGCTTTCTTAAAACTAGACGCAAGTAATCCAGCACAAAAAGAGCTAATGGATTTGCAGCGCGCTAGCAAATACATCCCCACCAAATCATCGAATTACGACGGTCTTGAGAAAGCTGCGCGTTCAGCTGGTTTGATTAAGTAGTTTTTGTGGCTTTTATTGTTCAAAACCTGAGTTTTCAGCACGCTAATGGAACACGCGCCTTACGTGATGTTTCATTGGTGGCAAAAGCAGGTGAATGCATCGCAGTCATTGGCCCATCAGGTTCCGGTAAGACCACCTTCCTGAACTTGCTTGCTACCGCGCTCAAGCCCTCAGAGGGCGCGCTCACGGTGCTGGGAAGCAATCCTTGGAGGATATCTAAAAGTGCTTTACGGCACTTGCGTTCCCAGATTGGCTTGGTCCATCAGGCGCCGCCGATTCCTTCGCGGCAACGGGTTATTACTGCGATATTGGCCGGTCGCCTCGGTCAGTGGCCGCTCTGGAAATCCATTCTATCGCTCATATATCCAGTTGATATCGTAGGCCCGCAACGTTGTTTAGACCGTTTGGAGCTATCGGATCGATTGTTTGAGCGCTGCGATTGTTTATCAGGTGGTCAGTTGCAACGCGTGGGTGTTGCGCGGGTTTTATACCAAGCACCTCAGCTGATGCTGGCGGACGAGCCTGTCTCGGCGATGGATCCGGTTTTATCTGACTTAACTATTCGGCAACTGATTGAGGATGCCGCTTCTCGGAATGCGACTCTGGTGGCCAGTTTACATGCGGTTGATATCGCCTTGCGTTGGTTTCCGCGCATTATCGGTATTCGGGAGGGCGAGATTGCGTTTGATTTACCCTCATCGGAAGTAACGGAAACCTTGTTGAAAGAGCTGTATGCCTCGGAGATGGGTGTTTTGCCGACGCAAGCGCCGGTTACTACTTAAGCTAGGGCGCGCATGAGTTTGCCTTCTGCGTCATTGCGCACCGCACACCGTAGCGACCCAGCCGCGCCGAGGCGCCTGATGGGCGTGGTGCTTGCGCTGATGATTTTATGGCCTATGCTGCAGTTGGCAGAGTTTCGACCTTGGCTACTATTTGATCCGGCGCATATCGCGGTGTTGGGCGATTTTCTGGTTCAGTTTTTTCCGCCCAATCTAGAACCTGAGTTTTTAGGTTTTGTGTTGACGGCAACCATTGAAACCTTGGCAATGGCGACAGCGGGCATTGCGCTGGCGATGCTCATTGCTATTCCGTTGGGATTGGTTATTTCGTATAGCCTTTCTATTTCACGCATAGGCCCTCGGTCGGATCATCGCTTGGCAAAGGGGATTCGTTATATTGCGCGCGCACTCATGTTGATTTTGCGCGGGATTCCAGAAATTGTATGGGCCTTGTTGTTGGTTAGGGTATTTGGCCTGGGGCCTATCGCTGGCGTATTAGCCATTGCCATTACGTATGGAGGCATGTTAGCTAAAGTCTATTCCGAAATTTTAGAGTCGGGTAATGCCTTGCCAGCAAGGGCGCTGTTGCTATCGGGAAGCGGTCGGATAACGGCATTTTTATATGGTCTCTTGCCCGGTGCTGCACAAGAGCTTGCTTCCTATACGGTCTATCGTTGGGAGTGCGCTGTACGCGCTTCCGTAGTAATGGGTTTTGTGGGCGCAGGGGGTTTGGGTCAACTCATGGACCAATCCATGAAGATGCTCAATGGCAGCGAAGTTTCAACTATCTTGATTGTCTTTCTAGGGCTAGTGTTACTCGCTGACTACATCAGCTTATTCATACGAAAGCAACTGGGATGAATATTCAGCCTGCCCGCCAATTTTGCGTGAAGTGCCTCATTACCTTGGCGCTCATATTCGGACTGACTATTGCTAGCTTTATTTACTTAGCGCTCAACCCCGCTGATTTTTTTACGCTGGAAGCGATGCGCAATGTGGGTGAATTTGTTAGTCGGTTTTTTCCGCCCGATCTCAGCAATGCTTTTTTAATCCGCATCTGGAATGGGGTTTTAGAAACGCTAGCGATATCCGCTTTAGCTACTTTGATTTCAGCACTGCTGAGCGTGGGCTTGGCATTGCCTGCGGCAGGTCGCTTTGGCCCCCTTGCGAAATCAATCACTCGGTTTATCTGCAATTTTTTACGATCGGTGCCCGAATTGGTTTGGGCTGCCCTCATGGTATTGGCTGTGGGTCTTGGTCCCTTTGCGGGAACGCTGGCCTTGATATTGCACACCTCGGGTGTTTTGGGGCGCTTATTTGGAGAGACCCTAGAGAATCACCCCGTGAGTGCGAATACGGCCTTAATTTTGTCAGGCTCCGGCAGGGTGGCAGCATTTTTATACGGTACTTTGCCTGGAATCGCGCCGCAGCTACTCTCCTATAGTCTATATCGCTGGGAAATGAATATCCGCATGGCCACTATTTTGGGCTTTGTGGGGGCGGGCGGCCTTGGACAAATGCTGTTCTATGAGTTATCGCTATTGCGCGAAGCGCAAGCCTCCACCGTCATTATGTCGATGCTGCTGTTGGTGGCTGTGGTAGATGCGATTAGCAATAAGCTCAGGCGAATCCAAATGCACAGTATGGGCTAAAGTGACAAGATCGAATAATACGAAAGTGGAGTAATGCATTTACGAATGAATTTATCGTTAGCTCAAGAGGTGGAGGCAGGCCTGAAGTCGACCCTGCCGTTTATTTCGCCCAAGTTTTTTTACGATGACATTGGCTCACGCCTGTTTGAGGTGATTACGTTATTGGAAGAGTATTACCCTACCCGCGTAGAAAAATCGATTATGCAGGCGCATGCTAAGGACATTGCTTCAGCAGTGGGTTCTTGCGAGGTGCTGGTCGATTTAGGCGCGGGCAATTGCGCTAAGGCAGCCGCTTTATTTGAATCATTACAGCCAAAACAGTATTGCGCCCTGGATATTTCCAAAGATTTTTTGGAGGGTGCGGTAGCGGATTTGCAAAAGCGATTTCCGCAAATTGAAATGCAAGCGCGTGCATGCGATTTAAGTCAGCCATTGCATTTGCCAGACCTGGAGGGAAAAAAGAAGACCTTCTTTTATCCGGGCTCATCCATCGGCAATTTTGATCCTCGGCAGGCGCGTGCGTTTTTTGACAACATTGCAGTACTGTGCGGTGGCGCTGGCGGTTTATTAATCGGGGTTGATTTAGTAAAGGATAGCGCTATTCTAGATAGGGCCTATAACGACGCACTGGGCGTCACTGCCGCGTTTAATTTAAATGCGCTGCTTCATATTAACCGCGTGCTGGTTAGTAACTTTGTGGTTTCGGATTGGGAGCATCACGCCATTTTTAATGAGACCGAGTCTCGAATTGAAATGTACCTGCGTGCGCTACGGGATGTAGAGCTAGTTTGGCCGACGGGGGTGCTCCAATTTAAGGCGGGGACCTTGATTCATACTGAAAACAGCTATAAATACACCAAAGCGTCTTTTACACAGATGTTGCTCGACGCGGGCTTTAAAAAAACCACAACCTGGACGGATGATAAAGGCTATTTTTTAGTCTGCTACGCCAGCGCCGCTTAATCAATCGATCTTAGCTGCATCAACCCTAGTTTAATAAGCGCTTTGTTAAGGCCTGAATGGACCGCAGTTCCGATTCGGGTTTGACGTATTGTTGTCGCGCCTGAATATGCCGCTCCAATGATTCGTAAAAGTTTGGGTCGGTTTCTGCTTGTTGTAATAATTGCGCCAGCGCCCGTTCATCCCGCACTGGAAAATAACCTGGGTAATACTCTCCCAATAAACCGCGATTACCCGGAATGTCCGATGCGATGACGGGTACGCCAATCGCAATGGCTTCAGATACCACATGCGCGCCACCCTCCATGAGGCTGGATATCACCATCAGGTGACTGCGGGATAGTGCTTGCAAGGTTTTGGCATGGCTTAACTCGCCTAACCATTGGTAGCGTTCTTCTGTGCTGTCGTAGGCAAGGGCTTGTTGGCGCATCTCAGGACGCATTGCATTGCCAAGATGTATGACGTGCAAGGCACTTTCAGGCAAGGTGAACGCTAGGCTACGCACGATGCAAAACGGATCTTTTTCGGGCCTCAAATGACCAATCACACTAACCAAAAAGCGTCTTTTGAGTAGGGGCTTGCGTTGTATCGCTTTGACGGACTGATAAATCACCTGAGTCTTTGCCTGAAGGTGTGCTGGCACTAAATCCATCGCCGCAGACTGCAACAGAATGATGGCATTAGCCATTTCCATCGACTGTAGCACTTCAGGATGGGTTGGCATGTCGCGGTATAAATCGGTACCCGTCATGATTAAAGCGATGGGTTTATCGGGATACGTCTTTTTAAATAAGGCAATCGATGGATAACTTCTGAAGGCATGCAGTGCGATGAGGAGATCAGTTAGTTTACCGGACCACGCCTCGGATACGCGGACAGCATAGCCGCACTGTTCTAAAAACCCCTGCCAGCGCAGCGCTGTCATGCGATTGCCATGCAGGGTTCCTGCGGGCGCGGGGGTAACGATTTCAATATGGAGCGAAATGGCGGTATCTCTTTTTATGCTTGAAAAGCTTCATCTTACTGATACTTTTTGATCGGCACCTGCCGGCTTGCATTTAGTTCGTATTAGTACTAAAATAGAACTAATACGAACTACTTTGGGTATGCGATGAACTTTCTACCTGTTTTAAAGGAGCTGGTGACGACTTACCAGGCTTTCGAGCACTACTCTGCGGCACATGTGAAATCCTTGGGCTTGACGATGACGCAGTTTGATGTGATCGCCACCCTCGGAAATCAGCCTCCCATGTCGTGTAAGGATTTAGGGAATAAAACCCTGGTTAGTAAAGGTACGCTGACGGGAGTGCTGGAGCGCTTAGAAGAAAAAGGCTATGTTTCTCGGGGGAGTAATCCGGAGGATGCGCGCAGCCAACTGGTCTGCCTTACTAAATCCGGTCAGAAATTATTTGAAAAGGTTTTCCCTCTGCATATGGAGTTTTTGGGCAAGGCCTTTAGCAAATTGAGTGCCGCTGAGCTTGCTCAGCTTCGAACATCCTTAGGGGCACTTAAAGCGGTGTTCAATTAAAAAACGAGATGAATTATTAAATACTCACTTGGAAAACGACGATGAAAATCCTGCAAATTAAATCCAGTATTTTTACTTCAGGCGGCCAATCAGGGCCGCTCACCGATCAATTGACTCAAGACCTGCTAGCAACATATCCCAATAGCAGCTTGACGGTCAGGGATTTTGCAAAAGAGGCGGTGCCGCATTTAGATGAATCGCGATTTATGGCTTTTTTAACGACGCCCGAGGAGCGCACTGAAGAGCAGAAAGCGGTCGTACGTTACTCTGATGAATTGATTCGGGAGATTAAAGAGTCTGACATCATTGTGATCGGATTGCCGATGTATAACCTCGGTGTGCCATCCAATCTCAAGGCTTACTTTGATCACATTGGTCGCGTGGGTGAAACGTTTAAATATACCGAAACGGGCCCCGTGGGTTTGGTGACCGGCAAGAAAGTCTACGTGGTGGCTACCCGTGGGGGGCAGTATCAGGGCACGCCATACGATACGCAAACTGACTACATCAAAGTGTTCTTGGGTTTTATTGGCATTACTGAGGTGGATTTCATTTATGCGGAAGGCTTGAATATGGGCGAGGAGTCAAAGGCGAATGCGCTGGCGAGTGCGCGTGCACTTTTAAAGCAAAAAGCAGCATAAATCCATTCCGATTTAGTCCAAAAGGAAATCGTCATGATGCACGTTAGAAAATCAGCCGACCGTGGCTATGCGGATCATGGTTGGCTCAAGAGCTTTCATTCTTTCTCCTTCGCAAATTACTATGACCCTCAATTTATGAATTGGGGTAATTTGCGGGTCATTAATGAGGATCGCGTAGAGCCAGGCAGAGGTTTTGGTAAGCATGGTCACCGCGATATGGAAATTATCAGTTATGTTTTAGCGGGCGAACTCGCTCACGAAGACAGTATGGGTAATGTAAAAGGCATCCCGCCGGGCGATGTGCAGCGGATGAGTGCTGGTACTGGAGTAGTTCACAGTGAATTTAATCATGCACAAGGCCTGCAAACCCATTTCCTGCAAATTTGGATTGAGCCGAAATTCATGGGAGTACCCCCTAGCTATGAACAAAAAGCCATTCCCGCGCTGGAGAAGCAGGGTAAATTACGATTACTTGCCTCATCGGATGGCCAACATGATTCAGTCAAAATGAATGCCGACGCGAAGCTCTATGCCGGTTTATTTGGTGGCGCGCAAAGCGCGAACCTGGAGATTGATCCCAAACGTAAGGCTTACGTTCATTTGGTGAAGGGTGAGTTAGTGGTAAATGGGCAGACTCTGTTTGGGGGTGATGCCCTCTTGCTAGAGCATGAGCATCACATCACACTGTCCCATGGCAAAGAAGCAGAGGTCTTGGTATTTGATTTAGCGCCATAGTGTTACATATTGCCAAGCGTCTAAAACCACCCTACACTTTTTGCAAGGCACACATTATGCGGTGTGCATTTTTGCTGACTGATTGAACGACTATGGGCGACTTTAATTTCTATCGATTTATTGCTTATCTCATCGGCGCTATTTTTCTTGCTTTGCTGATTCTCAAAATTTATCTGGTGTATTCGTTTAAGAAGTTAGAGCGCATAGACCAAAAAGACCCTTCAGACGATTCTTCGCGGGATCCCTGCTAAACGCAGGAACATGCCCAAAAGGCATTTCTCGATAGGCGTACCTGCAGGGGTGCTCGCCAGCTAATCTCAATTAAGTTATTGATTTTATTCAACTTAATGAATAACCCTATAAATAAATTGACTTTTATAGGCTTAACTGTAAATATATTGTGACATCCGTACTTGTAAATATAGATTTACAAATGGGGATGGGTTTATGGCTACCCATAAATCAATCCTACGTGCAGGATTCGCACGGGCTTTGAAGTCTAGCAGGGAGATATCACTATGTCAGACGCAAATAAAGTATGGCCTACCGGGTTAACCGAAGGCGAGTCTGAGGAGCTACACCGAAACCTCATTCAGGGCACACAGTTTTTTGGGATGATTGCAGCATTCGCCCATTTGCTGGCCTACATCTATTCACCTTGGCTTAAGTAAGGAGCAATCATGATCTACGGAAAAATGTGGTGCGTGGTCAAGCCATCCGTTGGCGTTCCTCTCATTATTGGGGCGGTTGCGGTAGGTTCATTCGCAGTTCATACAGCGCTTCTAACCAATACGACTTGGGTAAAAGCCTTTTTGAATGGCAATGCAGATGCGCAAGTAGCCAGTACGGCAGCTGCACCTGCGGCGCCGGTAGCGAAAAAGTAGGCATGGATTGGTAAGAAAAGGGTCGCGATAGCCGTTACCACGACCTTTTTTTTGCTGATCTCAAAGATGAACGACAGTCGCGCTACGGTGTAGAGCCCGTGAAACGCATTAGTCAAAAAATTATCGAAACGTGGGTGCAGTTTGGGCCACGGTTTCTGCCATTTGCCGATGTCGCAACGGATGATTTGCCGCTATCCCGTTTGCTTCGGCTCTCCCTCTTTCAGGTATCGGTCGGCATTATTTTAGTGTTGCTTGTCGGCACCTTAAATCGAGTCATGATTGTTGAACTGAGGGTTCCTGCCTCTTTAGTCGCGGTAATGATTTCACTCCCCTTGCTGTTTGCACCCTTTAGGGCCTTAATTGGGTACCGATCCGATACGCATCGATCGCAGTTGGGGTGGCGCAGAGTTCCGTATATGTGGGTGGGTACGCTGCTGCAATTCGGGGGACTATCGATGATGCCTTTCGCTTTACTGGTGTTATCGGGCGGAGGTCAATCCAGCAATGCGCCAGCCTGGATAGGGCAGTTGGGGGCGGCAGTTTCTTTTCTCTTGGTGGGCGCGGGTCTGCATATGACGCAAACCGTGGGCCTCGCATTAGCGAACGATTTGGTCAAAGAAGAATCCCAGCCTAAAGTGGTTGGGCTTATGTACGTCACGATGCTCGTGGGAATGATTGCTAGTGCATTGATCTTTGGTGAACTCTTATCGGAGTACAGTCCAGGTAGATTAATTCAGGTCATTCAGGGGGCGGCATTGGTCACGATGGCGCTTAATGTGATCGCGCTTTGGAAGCAAGAATGCCGCGACCGCGCAAGGGTTGCTGCCAAAGAAATCACGGCGAGTTTTAGTGAATCGTGGCGAGTATTTAGCCAAGGAAATCATGCGATGCGCCGTTTGCTGGCCGTGGGTCTTGGCACGATGGCGTTTACGATGGAAGACATTTTGTTGGAGCCGTATGGCGGGGAGATTCTGAATATGAGTGTCGGTGCCACCACCACACTTACCGCGACACTGGCGATCGGCGGCTTATGCGGATTTGGATTGGCGTCGCATGTTCTAGCGAAGGGCTACGATGCTTTTCGGATGGCGATGAATGGCGCGCTAGTCGGGCTGCCTGCATTTTTAGCGGTGATTTTGGCTGCCCCATTGGGATCGCCCACTGTATTTGCAATCGGGATTTTGCTGATTGGCTTTGGGAGCGGGCTGTTTGGCCATGGGACTTTAACGGCAACCATGCGCTTTGCACCCAAAAAACAAAGCGGACTGGCGCTAGGCGCTTGGGGGGCGGTGCAGGCAACGGCTGCTGGCACTGCAATTGCTTTGGGCGGCATCATTCGCGATCTCGCAAGCCCTGTAGTAGGCGCTGCAAGCGGTTACATAGTTGTGTATATTATTGAAATCATTCTATTGCTGGCAGCCATTTTTATTATGCTGCCTTTAGTTAAATGTAAATTGCGTTTTGCTGCAGACGCGGCTTAGTGAAATTGCAGTATGTTTAATGGATGCTGTGCATAAAAAGGGAGCGCGCCATGAGTATGGGATACGGAATTGCTATTTTGTTGGTCATTGTTTTTACCGTGCAGATTTTGAGCAATATGCATAAAAACAATAAATGGAAATAAAACCCGCTTAGCCGGGTATGTCGAGAAACCCCACTCCGAGCAGTGGGGTTTTTTATTGATGGATGGGTCTGCATATCCCGAATAAATCGGGGGTTTACGACTACTGTAATTTGTATAAGTAATGCGTACCATGGATTCATGCGCATTGCGAAATCAGAATGACATGAACCCAGCCCAGCCCGACCTCATCGAATTAACCTATGTCAGCGAACCCGCTGAGGAAATGTCTTTTTTGGGTTTGATGCGACTTTTATACCACTCGTATTTGAGTAATCAGGCCCTGGGCATTACCGGCGCACTCATCTTCGAAGACCAAAAGTTTGGTCAAGTGATTGAAGGGCCGGCTAGTGTCATTGATGGCTTGTGGGAAAAAATCCAAAAAGATGATCGCCATAAAAACGTCAAACTCATCGATCGAAAGCCTGTTCCGCGCCGTAGCTTTATGAAGTGGACGATGATCTTTCAGGGAAACGAGGAAATCGCCAATCGATTACCCGAGGTGAAGGCTGCGGTAGAGCAGGGTGATTTTCCAAGCGATCACCCCTTACTGGTCGCGCTGCGATCCGAAATTAAGCGTTGACGCCTTATGCGGATGGCATGGCACCTATTGCCAAAGCCATTCTATCTAGTGCCGCATGTAATCGAGCGCGTTGTGTAGCAAAATTAAGGCGCACACATTGCGGGGCATTAAATTGCGCGCCAGGCGAGAGCGCGACGCCGGCCGCTAAAAAAAGACTGTGGGGATCGGGATGGTTTAGACCGCTGCAATCAATCCACGCCAAGTAGGTCGCATCGATGCGCGATACCTTCAATTGGGGCATTGCTCGAATGCGCGCAATCACTGTATCGCGATTGCCGCGCAAGTATTCGAGCAAAGACTGCCTCCAGGATTCTCCACCTTGAAGGGCAGATAGGGTTGCGGTATAGGCCAGCAGACCCGGATCGGCAATAGTTTGATGTAAGTTGGTTTGCATGGCCTGACGGAGCGTGGGATTTTCAGCTACAGCCCAAGCTAGCCCAATGCCAGGAAAGTTAAAGGTTTTATTGAGCGACATCAATGTGACAGTACGCATGGAAATGCTCTGACTTAGGCTTGCAATCGGGATGTGACGCAGCGCTGGATTAAGCACTAAGCCCGCATGAATTTCATCAGAGCAGATGAGTATATCGTTCTGTTCGCAAACGTGCGCAAATTGAGTTAACTCCGATTTGCTATAGACAGTTCCGCCTGGATTTTGCGGATTGCACAGTAAAGCGAGTTTTGTATGCTCGCCGCAAAGATCGTGCAATTGATGCCAGGGCATGACCCAGCGATCATCTTCAAGCGCTAATGGAATCTCGGTGAAGGCGCGCGGTGCTTGGCTACATGCTAGGCGCAAGTGGTGATAAACCGGTTTCGGAATGAGCACCGCTTCATGGGGTTTGGTGAGCTCGCGTACTGCGGTATAGAGACCCGACACCACGCTGGGCAAAATCACAATCCAATCGGGGTCAACGCGCCAGCTGTAGTCATGCTCCAGGTGCCGGCAAATGGCTGTTCGTAAGTCCACAGGGGCATGGGTATAGCCAAATATGCCATGGCGAACCCGTTTGGCCAGGGCCTCTACTACGCAGGGCGGGGAGGAAAAATCCATATCGGCAACCCACAAGGGGATGACGTCACGGCCGAGATGCGCGTCCCAGCGCACCGAATCGGTATTGCTTCGGCTGATAGGGGCATCAAAGTCAAAAGGCATCATTGCATTGTACTAACTGGATTTGGCCTGGTTTGGATGGAAAAACAACGTTTATGCAAAGCGGGCAATATAAGAATAAGATTACTAGATTATTTTTAATGATTAAAGCACTTTCTTATGATTAAAGCCCTTAGAATCAAGTTAGCTCGTTGGATTTTGGGCGAGCACTGTGCCTGTTACAAGATGGGCTATCACCCACTGGTGGACTTTCGCCAAAAGAGCTTGGATTGCCAGGCCAAAGCAAAAGAGCGCCAAGCATAGATGGTATTCATAAAGGAAAGCGATGAGCAATAGCAAAGCAATTCAAACAAAAGACAAGTTGGTCAAAATTTACGCAACGATGGCCATCGTCTTTATTGGTATTTTCTCGACCATTACGATTCTGTCTCTTTTTGTATCGGCCTTGAATTTCTAAATCGCTTGCGCCCTTGCGCGCATGAGCGGTTTATTAATCGCGTGGTTTTGGCGGATCGTTTGGGCGCCGCTGACTTTTTTCACGTTCTTTTTTAATATCGCGAAATTGCCACCAGGCGAATAGCAGCACTCCCCCAAAGACAAGAATCAGTTCAATGATGATGATTGGGGTGAAGTCATCCATAATCTGCCTCGCATATCTCACATGAATAACAATCATACTGCCGCTCAGGGTGGCGAATGAAAGTCTTTCTAACAGGGACCTCCGGTTTTATTGGCTCTCATTTTTTGGCGCATCTCCTAGCGCAAGGTCATGAGGTGGTTTGCTCGGCGCGCTCATCCGCTCAGGCGCAGGCAAACCAGACCCTTCGAGCTCAACCTTGGATTGGTGACCTGCTCGATAGTTCCACCGTAAGTCAGGCGATGCATGGGGTTGATGTAGTGATTCATGCGGCAGGATGCCGTGATGTGACGCAATCTAAATTAAACCTGGATATTGCCAATGTGAAGCTAACTCAATCCGTATGGCGTGCCGCTTCGGCGGCGGGCGTACAGCGATTCGTTCACATTAGCGCCGCATCAGTACTGATGCAATCACCCCGCCCCTTACTCAATGTGGATGAAAGCTGTAGCGCTGCGCAAATGGATTATTTACCGTACTCAGCTAGCAAGCTTAGAGCGGAAGACTGGTTGCTCAATGCTAATGCTAAAAATATGCGGCTGGTGATTCTGCGACCGAGTTTTGTGTGGGGACTGGGTGATGGTGTGGATACGGAGATTGGGCCGGCATCAAACCGAGGTCAATTCGGTTGGTTTAGCCAAGGACGCTATCCGTTTGCAACTTGTGCGATTGCGAATCTGTGTAATGCCTTGGATAAAACGCTGATCTATGAGGGAGCACACTCCGTATTTTTGATTAGCGATGCAGAGCCTGTGGATTTCCGTACTTTCATGTTGAGCCGATTGCAGGTGGGCGGATATCCGGCCCCGCGTTTTTCCATTTCGCGGCGCATAGCTTGGTGGCTAGCCGCTTTTACGGAGCAAGGTTGGAAATACTTGCCCATGCCGGGTAAGCCGCCGTTGGTGCGTGAAATGGTGCGTTTATTGGGGTACCCGTTTACTGTTTCGATTGAAAATGCGCGTTGTGAATTAGGCTACCAGGCACCGTATGCGATCGATGAGCAGATGCGGGCACTCCAAAAAGCCAGCAAATGCCGCCGCTTTGCTGGTGAGCAAAAATACGCCTAAATTACTATAATTACGAATTACAGAAGAATCTGCCTGTTCTTCAGACTTCAATTGATTAGGAATTGCGATGCGCATCGAAGATACAGATCCAGCACGACACGCCGGTATTGAGTACCCCATGGAAGTGGGTGCACCTGTCTTCGCCCCCATCAAAGTAACAGAAGAAAAAGATAAGGCAGTCAATGTTGCTAGGCAAAATGCCAAGCAGGAATACGACCGCATCATGGAGCAGGCGACAGTTCTGATGAAGCAAGCCAAAGCGCTGCAATCCCGTTTAGATGCCACCGAGCTAGTGCATGCCGCTAAATTTGGATTTAATCCAATTCATGGAAAAACCTATTACTTGTATTTTGATAATCGCAACCAAACGAATGTATTGCTGCAAAATGGGCCGCATGACTGGACCTGCGGCATCCCTGAAAATTGGGTTTACAAAATGACAGTAAAAAAATTAGGTGATAGCACTTGGGAGCAGGTCGAGGAAATAACTGAGTAGTTCTGGCCTCAGTCCATATTCATTATCGCGATGAAACGCAGCGTTGCTTATTGGTTTCGAAATGACCTGCGCCTTGTAGACAATCCCAGTTTCATCTCTGCATGCAGTGACACTGATCACCTTCTCCCGCTTTACTGCCACGCACCACAAACAACAGTAAAGCCATGGGGTTTTGAGCGAGCTGGAATCCATCGCCATTATTTTTTACGCGATTGCCTCTCCAACCTTAGGCAGACTTTAAATGCCTATGGCTCAAGCTTGGTTGAGCTTAATACTGATGCCGCGGATGGTTGTGATGAACTTAATCTTTTAATCAAGACCTTGATTGCAATGGGTATTGATACCGTGTATTGCGAAGCGATTGCGGTGCCAGAGGAGTGTGATCAGCTTGATGCGCTCCGAAAAGCAGGGTTTACAGTGCATGCCTTGATGCAGTCGACCATGATTGATCTGGATGCGTTGCCATTCACGGCGGAGCACATGCCAGATCAATTTACGCAATTTAGACAGCAGATTGAAAAAGCCAAATGCCGATTGACTGAGCCGATTGCGGCGCCTGCCACGATTCCGCCTTTGCCGCCCCATTACGACTGCATAATTCAAGGCGGAGACTCGATTGATAAACGGCCCTGTGATTTCAGTCAAACGGAGTCTCTGCCGCGTGGCGAATCGTCCTTTCCCTATTGGGAGCCGCTGTTTTGTGGTGGAGAGTCGGCGGCTTTGGCGCACCTTGCGCAATACCTCGATCGCGCATTGCCCGATACCTATAAGCAAACACGCAATCAATTATTTGGTCTGGATTATTCGAGTAAGTTTTCTCCCTGGCTTGCCTATGGGTGCATTTCGGCAAGGACGATTGCATCTGAGCTGCAGCAATTTGAAGAGCGGCATGGGGCTAGTGAGGGAAGTTATTGGCTTTGGTTTGAACTCCTATGGCGGGATTACTTTCGTGTTTTGCATTGCAAGTGGGGAAGGCAGCTTTATGCCGCTAAAGGACTATCGATTGCAAAGCGACCCAATCACCATCCTGATGCGTTTGAACAATGGCGCTTAGGTAAGACCGGTGAATCGATTGTGGATGCGGGCATGCGCGAACTCAGGATGACAGGGTATCTCTCTAATCGCTTGCGTCAAGTGGTAGCCAGTTATCTCATTTATGACTTGGACTGCGATTGGCGCGCAGGCGCAGCATGGTTTGAATCGCAATTGATTGACTACGATGTGTATAGCAATCAAGGAAATTGGCTATATATTGCCGGCAGAGGTACGGATCCGCGCGGAGGGCGTCGTTTTAATCCGCAAAAACAAGCGCTGGATCATGATCCAAACGGGATTTACCGTGCGATGTGGCTATCGCGCTGATCAAGGCATAAGGCCGCTTCAATGGTCTGCGCATGAATTTCAACGGTTAATTCAATGTCTTTGCCATACCCGCCAGCCATCGCAATCGCAACCGGCGCGGATTGGTTTTGTGCAAAGGCATATACCATCTGATCTCGCGCGAGCATTCCCGCTTTGCTGAGGCGCAGTTTCCCTAGGCGGTCATTTTCATGAGGGTCGGCACCAGCAAGGTAGATGATGAATTGCGGATTAAATTGATCTTGAAGTTGTATGAGTGCCCTTTCAAGGGCATTTAGGTAATGCGTATCGCCACAGCCGTCCGGCAGGGCAACATCCAAATCGCTAGACTCTTTATCAAAAGGGTAATTGTTTTCACCATGAAGGGAAAGCGTGAAGATCCGCTCATCCTGTTTTAAGATCGCAGCGGTTCCGTTGCCTTGATGCACGTCGAGATCGACAATCGCCACCCGAAACTGAGCACCACAGGTTTTTTGTAAGGTCCGCGCTGCAATCGCCGCATCGTTAAATACGCAAAAACCGCTACCCTGATTACGGTAGGCATGGTGGGTGCCGCCGGCGAGATTAACGGCAACCCCATCCACCAGTGCGGCCTCACAGGCTGCTATGGTTGCGCCAGCAGAGCGCCGCGAACGCTCCACCATGCGCTTGCTCCACGGAAACCCGATATCGCGTTGCTCTTGAGGGCTTAATTGACCTAAAAGTACCTTCTGAATATAGCTGGGATCGTGTGCATACAGCAGTTGGGTGTCGCTGGCAGCAGGGGCCTCATGCAGTTCAATTGCAGGGATGGCGGAGATCGCCGCACGTAGCATGCGGTACTTTTGCATCGGAAAGCGATGGCCTTCCGGCAGGGGTAAGACAAAATGATCGGTGTAGAAGGCTTTCACAGTCAGACTATAACCAAAATAGCGTGCTGTAGCATTTCGGAATTAGCGGTATAAAGGATGGGCTACCACCCAAACAAGGTTGATCGACCATGAAAAAGTACGCCATAGCACTACTACTGAGTTTCGCTACGATGGGTCTTTACGCTGCGGATACGACCGCCCCTAGCTCGGCTCCCAGTTGGTATGCGGAAGTCGAGGCGAGTATCAAAGCTAAACAGTACGATAAAGCGGTCACGCAGTTGCGTGAAGTCAACGAGGTGAACTCTGCTGATTGGAATAATGTATTGGGTTATAGCTTGCGTAAAAAGTCGCCACCGGATTTAGTGGGTGCTGAAAAACACTATCAGGCTGCTTTGCGGCTTGATCCCAAACACCGCGGCGCATTGGAATACTATGGCGAACTCTTTTTGATGAAGAATGATTTACCGGGTGCGGAATCAATGCTGGCCAGATTAAATAAAGCCTGTTTTTTTGGTTGCGAAGAATATACGGACCTGAAAGAAAGCATTAACGAATACAAGGCAAAGAAGACTAAATAGCTGCATTGCTGATCTAATTTACATTTTGAGCAAAATAGCCTCGGCGAGTTTTTTACCACTGAGCCAGGCTCCTTCCACTCGGCCTCCGTGTAGCCAGTCGCCACAAAACCCCAGTTTATGATTGGGCTCAATATGAAAGCCAGGCTGAAAGTGGGGGTCGCTGCTAGCGTAACGCCAGCGATGAATGCGGTAGTCGGCTGGCATCGGGCCGCCTAACTCCATAAATGCCGCAATCATTTTGGGTGCAATGATCTCTGGCGCGATATCCATGTGCTCCTCGCTCCATTGGCTTTGCCCATGAATTACCCAAACTTCAGGGCCATCACGCAAGGGTTTTGCATTATTGCGGGCAATCCAACTTAAGATGCCTTCATTAATAAAGGCAGCCTCAAATGGCATTGATATTGGACGATCAAAGCGCAGCATCATGGTCCAGCACCCTTGGGTTTTGGATTGATCATGTAGCATGCGGATAGCAGGGCTGATGGATTGAGTCAGTTGCAATGCTTGAGGGGCTGGCGTTGCGATCACTAGCCAGTCGGGTTTGAGGGCGAGGTAGCCATGTTCTTCCGTAGTAAGATGCCATCGCCCCTCGACATGGTTGATGTGAGTAATGGTGTGACTACTGTTAACAGTTAGTGATTTGGCTAAGTGCTGGGCAGGCGCAGTCATGCGCGGCGCACCCACATAGCGTAAGTCACGCGATGGACTAGCCAGCCATTGACTGTTCTCATATATCCCAATGGGTGTATTCCAGAGAGAAGCAACACTATCTTTTTCCCATTGCCGCAATTGCGTTTGAAAGTCGGGGTCACGCGCTGTGAAATAGCGTGCGCCATGATCGCATTGCCAGTCGCTTTCCCTGCGCGTACTCATCCTTCCGGCTACGCCGCGACTTTTTTCCAGCAGTTCCACCTTGACCCCAGCGTGGCCGAGTACGGTTGCGCAGCTCAGCCCCGCAAGACCAGCACCGACAATAGCAAGGTGAACGTGTTTTGACTTTGTAGGTAGAATCGTTGACATCAGGTTTTTTTAAAATGGGGTAATAAAATGAGTGATCCAGACAAGCGGTGCTGTGGTTCCGGAGTATGCATTATTAATGCAGAAGGGGAGTGCTGGTGTGGGCAAAAATGGGATGGCAGCAAAATGAGTCATGCCCCACTGAAGTCAAGCCCAGAGTCAAATCCCTCTTCTGGCGGCAATGATGCGCGTAATCAGAACACACCTCAAAACAAGAACTAAACTTGCAATTTAGGCTCTTGCGTCATGCAAGAGCGACCCGCCTGCATCTCGGCTTGCTTTAGCCAGGATGGTTTAGCCCCATTCATTTGATCGCCAAGCGATTGAAATTGCTCAGGCGTGAGGCGTTTTTCTAAAGCGCTTGCGACACAACTGCAATAGGGTTTGAAATTAGTGTCACTCGCTTTGTCATTCATGCCTTGATGAATCGAGCGTTGCTGCTGCACGCACTGCTGCGCGTAAGCCTCTTTTTTGGCTGGAGTGTTTTGTGCAAATGCCGCATTGGAAGAGACTGCAGTTAGTAATGCTAATGAGGCGAGATGGATGTTTAGTGATGGCATAGGAATTTACACGCCAATCCGAATTGATTTGAGATTATCAATAATATGAATTACCCCGTTGCTTGCGGGAATATTTTGAATGCGAATGTGTTTGCTTGCTGCAGGCATCGATTCAGGTTCCTGGGGTGAACGTCCGCCCATCAGCAGGAATTGCGTGCTGCTGAGTTGCTCAAGTAATGCAGCGAAGACCTCACTGGACTGTTCTAGTAACTGTTGCTTCTTGAGACCGAGTTTTGTGATGGCCTCGTTTGTCGGTGCAAATAGAGTTTGTACTCGGTGAGTGCGAAATTGCGCCAAACACGATTTTTCTTTTAGTAGATTCAGAAAAAGACTGACCGAGCTGATGGCTTCCAGTGTTTCTGCGATATTGCCAAGACCCAAATAACCATCCTGTTTTATCTGGTCAGAGGCTAACTCCAGCGTTTGGTCATCGGGTTTGGCGGTAGTAGTCACGGGATTCGTCTAATGTGACTTAACGGATTTTTGCGGCTTTGTAGCGAAGAAATGCACTTCTGCCTGCCAAAAGCGCAGTGAACACCATTGTCAGCGTAGCGATAAATTGTTTCATGATGTGCTTTCTATCAGAGTTAAACAGCAATTTAAGGGAAAACCCTTAAAACAACTATACGCTCAAAATTGCTGTTTTGCAGCACAACTTAAAACCATAAGACCAGTGATCTTATTAGCCGGGCTCGGCCAAGGCTTTTTTAAGGTCGCCGGTGATGCTAGCTGGATCATCTGCTGAGCCGTAGCGACGAACAACTTGCCCTTTGCGGTCGACTAAGAATTTGGTGAAGTTCCATTTAATGGCCTCGGTACCTAAAATGCCGGGCGCCGCATGCTTTAAGAATTCAAATAGTGGATGGGTTTGGCTGCCGTTCACATCCGTCTTCTCAAATAGGGGGAAATCCACTGCATAACGGCTACTGCAAAATTGCAGAATCTCTTCTGCGGTGCCAGGTTCCTGCGCCCCAAACTGATTGCAGGGAAAGGCAAGTATCTCAAATCCCTCCGCTTGAAAATCCGTATAGAGTTTTTGAAGACCAGCATATTGACCTGTAAAGCCGCAATAGCTAGCCACATTGACGATCAGTAGCACCTTGCCAATGTAGTCGTGGGTATGTTCGGTTTTGCCGTTTAGTCGCTTTAATTCAATATTGGGTAGCATCGTGTTATTTCCTGATTGGGTTAAATCCATAAATTCGGCGATACGAATGGGCGGCCACCCCATTCTTGAGTGCTTCACGAACCGGCTTAGCGATCGCATTGACAGAAGACCTAACCGCTATTCGTTCTAAACGGGAAGGGGGCGTGCGGCCAATCTTGGCAAAAGCCCAGTCGGGTAGATTCAGAAAGCCAGCGCGGCTAATTAGCTTCACAAACGGACGTGAGCTAAGGCTGCTTGGGAATGCGTCGAGTAGTGCAATGATGGTTTGAGCGCGCTCGCCAAAATGCAGTTCGGAAAAATACGCTTCAATCGCCTTTTCGCTAGCGGCCAAGGTATTGGGTAGCGAGGTGGCGCCCAGTCGATTGCCGATGAGGGTCATTTCTGCAAAGTAACGGTCGATCTCGGCGGGAGGGAGTTCGGGGTTGCGGTAGCTCAAGTACGAGCGCATAAAGCTGGTCGTTTCAGTCAGATGAACCCAGTTCAGTAAATGCGGATCAGTCGCTGAGTAGGGCCTGCCGAACTCATCAAGGCCTGTAATGTGCCCATGAATGCGATTGACTTTGTCGATCATCTCATTAGCCATTGTTGTAGGGCCATAGGTGGTGGCGGCGATAAAGTAAGCTGTTCTGCCAAGCCTGCCTTGTAAATCACGACGAAAGCTGGAGTGATCCCATACACCCGCAAGAGCACCCGGGTGGAGCGCCTGCAAGACCAAGGAAGAAATGCCACCAATCATCATCGAAATAAAATCCGCATGCACATCCCACGGCATGGAATCCGGACCAAGAATGCCTGGATCGCCGGCAGGAGTCAGGAAGGCGGTAGGAGGGCCGCCCCCACCAACCAGTTGACGAATCGTGTTTTGAATCAGTGCGTTGATCACTAGATTGGCTTATTCACTATTTCAGTAGCTTTGCTAATGAAATGTGGAGTTGAGATCCACGCCGTCTTCCAGTAACTCATTGATTAAATCCAAACGGAGCCGGGGGTTTTCTTGCATGAGTAGGTGATTTTTTTGCGAAACCGAGAGCGGCAGAATTTCAGCTAGGCGATTAGAAACCCAAGCGCAATCATCTAAGCGGTAAGGTTCCTGAAACGGCAATTGATTCTCATTGAGCCCCTGCTTTTGCACAGAGTGAATAATTTCCGATAGTAGGAGCGCGGCATCATTTAATTCAGTAGGAATGGGGGTCTTGGGGTCTGCCGACATCAGCTTAACCTCGCCCATCCACAGACCATTTTTTTCGCAGCGGGATTGGAGTAATGTGAAGCGCTCATGACCTACGGAGCGCGTCATATAGAGCGCAGGCTGAATCGGATCGAACTCAATAATTTTGGCGAGCGTGCCAAATTGAGAGAGTAGCATCTCGGGATTATTTGGCGAGCGGATTTCTGAGCCCGCCTCAATGCCAACGATGCCAAAGAAATCCTGATTTTTAAAGCAGGCCTTCATCATATCGAGATACCGCACCTCAAAAATCTTGAGTGCAATGATTCCCTCGGGAAAGAGCACGGTTTGCAGGGGAAACAGGGGAATCCAAAAGGGTTTGCTATCGGTTGTCATAGGAGCAATGTACAGGATCTGATGCGACTTTGCTCGGACCAAAAGCCGCCAGTATTTATGAGACTACTTTAGATAAGATTGATTCGTGCCGCCGGGCCCAATCTTCTAGGGTGGATTCGCGATTGGCCAAAATCTGACCCATAAAGTCCACACTGAGTTCTTGTGTCGCCTCTTTAACTTGGTAATTTAAGACCGCGCCGCCCGTATTGGTGCGATCGGTAAACATGCTATGGGAGCCTCCATCAAACACGGCTAAGGACTTGCGAGTACTGCCGATCGCTTCAAAAATAGCGATGCGATCCTCGTAGCCGCTGTAGTAACCCGGAATATTAATATTATCTTCCGTAGCCGTAATGTGGAGCGTCGGAATTTGAATGGGCTGCAAAATGGAAGGCAAAGCCTCTTGCCCGTAAAAGCGGGGCGCCGATATCACAATCGCTGCGGAGATGCGTGGGTCACTTAAATCAATTGGAACATGATCGCGGCTGACTCGGGCGCCGGAGGCGAGCAAGGTAGTATTTGCGCCATACGAGTGCCCAGCAGCAATGATTTTGCTTGGATCGATCATCTGACCAAGTGGGGTGTCTAGTAAGCGCGTTAATGCAAAGCGGAGGTCTTGTACCCGAGCCAGCGCTTCCTTTTCTTTTGCCGCCTCTTGGAGTCTGGATACCAAATTAAATGGATTACCAAACCAAATGGAGCGATCGCTACCAATGTGTTGAACATGCAGACTGGCAAAGCCATGGCTCGCCCAGTAAGTACCCAGATAACTGTAGCCCAAGCGGGAGCCACCAATGCCATGGGAGAAAATCACCAGCGGTGTACTGGCCGGGGTATTCATGCTAAGAGGCGTATACAGGCGAACAGGAACGGAACGATCGCGCTCCTGATCTACCCAATCCAGGTCGATAGTACGAAATGCATCGGCTGAGGCATCGCTGAATTGCGACTGCAAAGCGAGCACAGGCGCCGCTAGCAGCATTGCCGCGCCTGGAACCCGCTTTAAAAATTGCCTTCTGACCCGATTTACCATCCCGTCATTTTATTTTGATTTTATAAATGGAGTCGGCAGCGGGTACGGAAATAACGGATACGCTATTTAGTGGGATTACGACGCCTACGGGCTAGAAACTGAATTAAGCGAAAGTGGCCGTAACCCAGCGCTAAGGCGAATACCGCCACTGAATACTTGATTTCAATGCCGGTCAATGACTGGGTGATGGTGGCAAATAAAACAGACCAGAGCATGATGCTCAGATAAGAAACCACAATTAGGGGCTCTTTAATGCGGGAACCATCAAACGCCTTGGTATAGGCTACCGCGATTGGAGCTAAGGAAAGCAGTAAATAAAGAAAAATTTTCATGCTTAATTGTATTGCCGATAAACCGTAGCACTCCCATCCTTTTGAATGAGCAAGACCTGATAGCGATCCTTTTGGCCTTTGTATTCCGGGCCATCCATGCCGGGGGAACCAATTGGCATTTCTGGAACCGCCAGACCGATGGCATCAGGTTTTTCTTTTAGCAGCCGGCGCACATCTTGCGCAGGCACATGACCCTCAATGGCATAGCCATTGATTTTGGCGGTATGGCAAGAGCCAAACTTCAATGGGATACCGAGGGCCTTGCGGGCACCCGCATTTCCAGTCGGATGGATGGCGCCAACAGAAAACCCATTTTTTTCCATGTAGGTGAGCCAGTCTTTACAGCAGCCGCAGGTAGGTGACTTCCAAATCTCGATCACCGCATTGGGTTGACTAGCAAATGCGCCAGCAAAGGGAAACATTAATGCGGGCATTCCCAATAGGAGCTTGCGCCGGAATGGGTGAACTGTTTTCATGGTGGGTTTTAGGTGGGGCGGTAGTAACAAGCAAAAGGGTAGCAGATTTCTGCTACCATGGCTTTATGCGGCACTCATTTTTGGCGCCTATCTTAGCCACTCTTTTTTTCTTCTTTTCCAGCTCCCAAGCGTGGGCGCTCAACTCTACTTGCCATCAGACCCAGTCTCCCTTAATGACTGACCTTAGCGCTGCCAATGGATCTGCGGCGCATGGGCATGCTGGCCATGCTTCCACAAAAGCCCATTCGATGCCTGCTGATTTCCATCACTCTGATTCGACTCACCACGAGAGTAAATTCAGCTCGACGAATGGTGGAGCCCACGAGTGCGGTAATTGCGCTTCATGTTGTCTGATGACAATGGTTTTAGGAAAGACCGAACTGCGGTATTTATTGAATGCGGTATTAAGCTATCGTAGCGCGGCCAATCTAATGGCGCCGCCTAACGCATCCCTGCCCGGTATATTTAAACCGCCCAGAATCCTCCTGTAATCGATATCGATTCACTGCGCGATGGGCGTAGTGATCCTTTTCAATTGGAGGGTAGCCGTGAATTATTTCGCATTAATAAGCCTATTGGGGATTTGCTGTATTGGCAATCTTCAGGCTGCTGATTTGCATCAAAATCATAATAGAACATCATCCCAGGCTTGGGTAGAGGCCAACGAGGCGGTTAGTCAGGCTGGTGGCTGGAAAGCCTATGCCCGTGAAAAACCAAGTCCAAAGCCAGTAACGATTCCTTTGCCCGTCATCACCCTTGATGAAGCAAGCGCACTGCTATTAAAAAACCAAATCAATACCAGTAATTACGTGGCGCAATCCGAAAAAATGGATAGCTATTACGTATTAACGGGACCACAGCGCGCTGCGCTGCAGGATCGTACGAACGCCATTGCTGAGTTAAGGAAGGTGTATTTTCTGGCAGTATCGGAACGTGAAAAATTAGCCTACGCAGAAAAAGTGATGGAAGCTGCGTCGGCGTCTTCCGAGCTAATGGATCGAATGCGAAAAGTGGGTAATGCCAACGCCTTATCGCAGGCTAAGCAGACCATTTTTTATTTAAAGGCGAAATTGGAGTGGGAACATCAAAAGAACCGCTATGCAGTCGCCAAAGAAAAGCTGGTGCAGTTTCTGAATTTACCTCAATCAGCCGCCCAATTTGAGGTGGAAAATCGTTTGCCATCCATTGCATCCAATCCACGAGCGCTATCGAATGACGAGTCGCGTGCGATTACCGTATCGGATGTGAACACACCAGCAAGTACAAAAGCACGATCTGCCGCCCGAATCGCATACGACACTTACCTGGAAAAGTATCACGCAGTGAAAGTAATGAAGGAGCAATTATTACCCACGAGGAAGGCGATATCCGAAGAAAACCTATTACGCTATAACGGCATGTTTATTGGAGTTTTTGAGCTTTTAGAAGATGCTCAAGCGCAAATGGAGACGGTCATTCAGTACATTGATGCGAATACCGCTTTACTCCTGCAAGAAGCTGCATTAGAGCGCGCGCTGCTAGAGGCGCGTCTTGATTACTCCCACATTAATAAGGTGAACTAAATGACCAGTCGACGTACATTTTTAACGGGGTCCGCTGCGGTATCGGTCACCATGGCGGCTGCAGCAGTAGCGAAATCGGCGCTGGCTGGATTGCCAGAGCCTGTCATTCAGAAAAGCCCGAATACGCAAAACCCCTTATTCCCAAAAACAGGCCCCGCTTACAACCCGGTAGTGACGCTGAATGGATGGACGCTACCTTGGCGCATGAACCAAGGGGTGAAAGAGTTTCATTTAGTTGCCGAGCCGGTCGTGCGAGAAATGGCCCCTGGTTTTAAAGCGCACCTTTGGGGTTACAACGGGCAAAGTCCGGGGCCCACTATAGAAGTGGTCGAAGGGGATCGTGTCCGTATTTTTGTGACGAATAAATTACCTGAACATACTTCGATTCATTGGCACGGACAGCGTTTACCCAATGGCATGGATGGGGTAGCAGGCCTGAATCAGCCCGCCATTCCGGCAGGGAAAACCTTTGTTTATGAATTTGTAGCCAGAAGACCCGGTACGTTTATGTACCACCCTCATGCCGATGAAATGACGCAAATGGCGATGGGTATGATGGGATTTTGGGTAACGCACCCTAAAGAAAAAAATCCCTTGATCGATGAAGTAAATCGGGATTTTTGTTTTTTATTGAATTCGTATGATATTGATCCAGGTAGCTACACACCCAAAATCATGACGATGCTGGATTTCAATATCTGGTCGTGGAATAGTCGGGTGTTTCCAGGTATTGATTCCTTGAATGTGCGATTGAACGATAAGGTGCGCATACGCGTGGGTAATTTAACCATGACCAATCACCCCATTCACCTCCATGGTCATGAATTTGTCATCACGGGAACCGATGGCGGCCCTACGCCATTAAGCGCGCGGTGGCCTGAAATTACTGCTGATGTTGCTGTCGGTCAAATGCGCCAAATTGAATTTGTTGCCGATGAAGAAGGAGACTGGGCGTTTCACTGCCATAAGTCTCACCACACCATGAATGCCATGGGCCATGATGTGCCGACGCTAATTGGGGTGGATCACCGCGGAATTGCTAGCAAGATCACACAACTCATTCCGGACTACATGGTGATGGGTGAGCGTGGTATGGCCGATATGGCGGAGATGGAAATGCCCCTGCCCGAAAACACCATTCCCATGATGACCGGGGATGGACCTTTTGGTTCGGTTGAAATGGGCGGCATGTTCAGTATCTTGAAAGTGCGTAAAGACCAAAAACCGAATGACTACAAAAATCCAGGATGGTATAAGCAGCCTCCTGGAACGCGGGCATATGAGTGGAAAGGCCCTGCACCAGCAGCGATTCGATCAAAAGAGGGTGGCAGCTCTGCTATGCCAAGAAAAGCGCCTACCTCAGAGACAACCGTAAAAGTCAAAAAACCCGGATCGGGTCATTCCGGCCACTAATATAAGGAGATCACTATGCATCGAACCATCATCGCGCTATTTATGCTTATCGCATCAAGTTCTATTTATGCGCATTCTGAATCGCATTCACCCAAAGCCAAAGCGATCAGTCAGCAACAGGAGGATTGGGGAATCGCGGGTAAGCCTGCCGCGGTAACGCGTACCGTAACAGTACAGATGAATGACAACATGCAATTTGTTCCAAGCCGGATTGAAATTAAGCTCGGCGAAACCATTCGCTTTAAAGTAAAAAATACCGGGAAAGTAATGCATGAGATGGTCATCGGCACCAAGCCCGTTTTAGATCAGCATGCGGCCATGATGCAAAAGCATCCCAATATGGAGCACGATGAACCGTATATGGCGCATGTAGGACCGGGTAAGGATGCGGAAATCATCTGGACATTTAATCGGCCAGGTCAATTTATGTTTGCATGTTTAATTGCTGGGCACTATCAAGCGGGAATGGTGGGAAGCATTGAGGTGAAATCATGAGAGTCAATACAACAGGTTTTGGATTGATATTTGCTGTGGTTCTGCTGATGTTTACCGGGGTCAGTGTTGCTGCAGATTGGGCAAAGGGTGAAATACGAAAAATCGATATTGAAAATAAGCGCTTAACCATTAAGCATGGGGAAATTCCTAATTTGGATATGCCACCAATGACGATGGTTTTTCGGGTAAAGGATGCGAACTTACTCACGCCCTACGCAGCAGGTGACCTGATTCAGTTTCAGGCTGAAATGGACGGAAAGAACTATGTATTGACAGCGATTCGCAAAGAGTAAAGCGGGCAGCTGTCTTTATGGCGCGCCATCCAGGATCCATTTGGCTAAGGTCTTGGCATCCGCTTCACTGATTTTACTGTTGCCCGGCATGACTACAACACCCCAGACACCACCGCCACCCACCCGAATTTTGTTACTCAGATGCGTAATCACCGGGGCTTGGGGTTGATTTTGATACTTGGCCGCAATCGCTTTATAGGATGGGCCAACCACCTTGCGATCGGGCGCGTGGCAACCCGAACACGTATTTTGTTTGGCTAAGGCCGAGGATGCGCGAACAGGTTCTGGAAAGAGTAGGGCAGAAGCAAGGCTGATGAAGATCGCCATTCTGGCGCAATGCAATCGTGTCATAGTTTTACTATGGTAATCGCAAACCACTTACTCTGTTGGCGAGCCACCTAAAGCAAGGTAGAGATTGACACGCTGCGCTAGGGCATCGACTTGACCTTGTCGCCAATTGATTTCAATAGCGTTGGTGCGCATAATTTCCTGCTGCACTTGACGCTGGTCGATTCGGCCAATCCGAAACTCCGCACGGCGATTGTCCAGTAAGCGGCGTTGCTCTGTTAATTGTGTTTGCAGTTGAATGCTTCGATCCCGCCATGTCGCTTCTCCATTGAGTGCATTTTCCACATCCTTAAATGCGCCCAGCGCGACCTTGCCGTAATTGGCAATGGCGGCTTGTGCCTCGGCGTTTTGGTATGCGATTTGCGCCTCAATAGAGCCACCTTGAAATAGCGGAATAAAGACATTGGCGCCAGTGCCTAGGCTCGTGCTGGGTCCGCGCGTTAATGCGAATATCTGACTATTAATGTAACCAAATCCAGCCGTGAGGCTGATCTTAGGCAAACGCGCCAAACGCTTTTCTTCGGCGGCATAAAAGGCGCTATTGACTCTTGCCTCGGCCGCAATCATATCGGGTCTTCGCTCTAACAAGTCTGCTGGCAAGCCAGGCGCAACAGGTGCAGGCAGTGCGGGTAAGCGCGTTGTGCTTAATGGTTTTGCATCGGGATAGCGGCCTACTAAGACCTCAACGGCGCGGAGGGCTTGATCGCGCGCGAGGGCTACAGTGAGAGCCAACTCTTTTGCTTGAGATGCATTGAGTTTGCTCGAAGAGACATCAGCCTGCGATGATGCACCAATATTTTCTCGAATAGCGGTAAGGTCGGCTATGGTTTGCGCGGCTATTGCGCTCTCATTAGCCAGGCGTGCTTGCTCTTGCAGCCCTCTTGCGAGCCAAACGGTTTTGGTTAATGCGCCAATGAGCGACAGCCTGGCCGCATCTTGCTCTGCGTTGAGTGCGCGAGCGCTTTGTTTAGCGCCCGCAATCGATGTGCGAACCCGGCCCCACAAATCGAGTTCCCAGCCGGCGCCAATGTAGTAACCTGTTAAGCCACTACCACTTGAACCGACTTTTCCGCCAGTATTGCCAAATGCATTGACGCCCGGATACTGGGCGCCACTCGCAGCATCAATCAAGGATTCCGATTGCGAGCGCCTTGCGGCAATCACCTGAATATCAGGACTATTGCGGAGTGCTTCCGCCACCAATTGATTTAGCTCTTCATCCTGAAATTGCTTAAGCCATGCATCATCGACTCTTGCCGAAGCTGCAGCGGTCCCGCTTGAATTGCTTGACTGTGCGAACTGGTTTGGCAGCGCTACCGAAGGAAGTGCTTTACTGCGAAGATCTTCACCTTGCAGCGGCGGTTTAACGCTACAGCTCATTAACAATACACTCCCCACCAGTACCGCACTCACAGTCAGCATACCGGGGTGTTTCATCGAGATTAAGCCGTTTAGCATGTCTTTAATGCAACTTCGGAATGATGTAGTTGAGCTTGGTGCTGACCCTCAGCATTACCTTCCGTATGATGTGCAGGAAGGCCAGGTGATCGGTATACACCGCGCCATCGCCCACGGCACCTGCAGGCAGAACGAGCTGGTGTTTGTGGTCATCAAGACTCAGTTTGACCGCAAATCGGTTGGCGGCGATCTCGCGTAGGCCGGTATTGGGAAGATTGCCACTTACGCCCAGTTGGCCTTGCCCCTCCGCCAGAATCACTGACTCGACTTTTGCCTTGAGGATTTGCCCGGGCAGGCTAGGTAAATAGAACTCCGCTTCGTTGCCTACGGCGATTTGGTGCAATTCATTTTGATTGAATAAGGCATAAATCTGTGGCGTATCTTCCAAGAAGGTCATCACAGATGCGATGGGGAAGGCGGCAACGTAGGCACCTGGGCGAAGCTGAACATGCACTACGGTGCCATCGCTCGGCGCGAGCATAGTGGTTTGTGCCAGCTCATACTCCGCGTTGATGAGTTGTTCTTTAAGCTCAGCGTAGTCCGCCTCGGCTTTTTCGAGATCAAAGCGATTGCCAGCACCGCTTTTAACTAAAGCCTGATTTTCAGCGAGGCGCAACTTCGCTAGGTTTAGCTTCGCTTTACTGGCATTGGCCGTAGCTTGGTACTGTGTAGGGTCGATGCGAAACAGAACGTCCCCTTTTTTGACGCGTTGATTGATGGTGACGGGCACCTCGATCACGCGCCCTTTCACTTGGCTGACGATTCCAACCGAGTTGCGCACAACCAATACATTGCTAGACGATGGGGAAAATACGTTGAGCAGCAAAATCAAGGTAATCATTCCAACTACTGGAATGGTAAAAACAATGACTTTAGAGACCGTGTTCCATGGCAGAAGCTTGAATTTAAAAAAGATCAGCCAAACAATGCACGCGTAGAGTCCGAGAATAATCGCTTCCATGCTTATTTCTCGCTGCTATGGTTGTCCGCTTCGTCGAGCGGGTTGTACTTATCGGTTCCGTAAGCAAGCTTGTACATGGTCGGTTTGGTGTAGGCCCATAAATAAGCAAATGGCCAAAGTAGGCCGCCAAAAAATAGGGAAAGCACGCACAGCGCATGAATCGCATCGCGCTGGGGGTGTTGGCGTTTTTTGGCAACCGTATCTGGCCAGATGTGAACAAACCAAAATAAGGCAATGGCGCCCACTGGAATCACAATCAGCACTACCCACGAAATAATGTTCGCAAAGCCATCAATTAAATCGGGCGGCAAAAAAGAGGCATGAGCGAATGTGGGTAGCAGTAGTGCGATACCAAGATGCATTCTCAAAGCAGTGGGCGACATGGGATTCGTTCCTTTAACTAAATAGCCTCAGGCTTCTACAATAATGGGTGGACGTAGCAATGCAACGCGTTTGCTACGGTAATGCAAAATTGAGGATTAGGCTATTGACTTAAAGGCTAATAGCCATCTCAGTCGGAAAAGGTCACTACGTGGTCAGCCCCCAAACGAATGCCGATCTTTTCGCCAATATGGTGGTCGTGGTGGCTGGGAACGTAAGCGAACACTTCTTGTCCAGAGCTGAGTTTTAGGGTGTACAGGAAGTCGGCACCTCGAAAAGTCTTGCGTATTACTTCAGCAAGCATGGGGCTTGCATCGTCATGCTGAATGTCGTCAGCGCGCAGCAGCACATCTACTACCTTGCCAATCGGATCGTGATGATCGTTATCGAGTTTGAGTTTGCCCAGCTCAATTTCGACCATGGCATTGTCTTGAATCGCACCTTTTACAAAGACACCGCGACCAATAAAATCAGCCACATAGCGATTAATCGGCTGGTGATATAAATCGTATGGGGTATCCCATTGCACGATATTGCCATCGCTCATCACGCCAATGTGATCGGCAATGGCAAATGCCTCAAACTGATCGTGAGTTACTAGCAGGGCGGTCACACCATGCTCTTTTAGTATGTCGCGCATTTCGGAGGCAAGGCGCTCCCGTAAATCGACATCCAAACTAGAAAAAGGTTCATCAAGCAGGATCAAATCAGGCTCTGGAGCCATCGCCCTTGCGAGTGCAACCCGCTGCTGCTGACCGCCACTCAATTCATGGGGGTATGCATCTGCTTTATTCGCTAGCGCTACTTTGCCAAGCCAGTCCATGGCGACATTTTTGCGCTTTGCTGGGGGGAGGGCATTTAGGCCAAACATCACGTTTTCAATCACCGAGAGGTGTGGAAAGAGGGCAAAGTCCTGAAAAACCATGCCGACGCGGCGCTGATTGGGAGGAATTTGCAATTCAGGGGAGCTGACGACCTTACCGTGCAACTTAATTTGACCCTGTTGGAGCGACTCGAAGCCGCAAATAGCCCTTAAAACCGTCGACTTTCCGCACCCTGAAGGTCCAAGTAGGCAAGCAATACCGCCCGCTTGAAGGCTTAAATTCAGGTCATGAACGATCCGAGTCCAGCCTTTGCCATCTTGTGTTGGATAGCCAATTTCGACTTCTTCAAGAGAAAGTAAGGGCATGGGTGCATTCATCCCTATAATTTTCGCATTATCCGGATAAAACCACCGGAATCGCCACTGCTGCTTAACCTGATCGCCCCCTGAATGAGCCGAATTGTCCTATTGATTGCCTTGCTGCTCTCGCTACCGCTCTTGGGTTTGGCTATTCCATTTGTGTTTCCAGAGAGTATTCCGGGCGCATCAAGCCTGAGCGGCCAAGATACGCTTTCCCATTTATGGAATTTTGTACTAGGCGACTACCTGATTTCCACGGTGATCTTAATGGTGGGCGTTGGATGCGGAGTCTTGGTATTGGGCGTTGGCAATGCTTGGCTTGTGGCGAACTACCAATTTCCGGGCAAGCGGGTATTTGAATGGTCCTTGATACTGCCTTTAGCTGTGCCTACTTATGTCATGGCCTATCTGTTTGTGGATGTATTGCAATTCTCTGGCCCCATTCAAACTGCGCTTCGATCAGCTTTAGGAATGGATCGACTCTGGTTCTTTCCGGATCCCCGCTCCTTGGGTGGTGCTATCTGGGCGTTCTCTTTCTGCCTCTTTCCGTATGTATATTTAATAGCGCGTACCGCCTTTCTAGATCGAAGCGGTCGCCTATCTGAGGTAGCTGAAACCTTGGGATACAGCAATTGGCAGGCGTTTTTTAAGCTGATCTTGCCCATGGCGCGCCCTGCTATTTTTGCGGGCATGGCTTTGGCGCTCATGGAGGTGTTGGCTGACTATGGTGCTGTGTCGTACTTTGGCGTGCAAACCTTCGCTACCGGTATTTTTCGCGCATGGCTTTCCTTTGGTGATCGGCTTGCTGCGGTCCAGCTCTCACTTGGTTTATTAGCCTTTGTCTTGATCGTGTTTTATATCGAGCAGCATAATCGGGCGCGCTTGCGCTACGCGACCTCTGGCAGTGTGCCGCGCGCCACTTTGCCCAAAAAATTACAAGGACGAAAGGCGTTCTTAGCCTTTTTATTTTGTGGCTTAACCTTATTGTGTTCATTTATCTTGCCGGTGTTGGGATTGCTGCAGCTGCTCTGGGAGCAAGGCATGAATATCGACGTGCGTTACGCTTCATGGTTGCGTAATTCTGTTTGGCTTGCCAGCATCACTGCGATTATCTCGGTCACATGCGCAGTATTTTTGGCTTATTTTGCAAGGCAGACGAAGAGCGCCATGATGCGCTGGGTCAATCGGTTGCTTGGCCTTGGGTATGCTCTGCCAGGCGCCGTATAATCAGTGGGTATTCTTTCCTTGTTGGGATT
>JAUYRJ010000005.1 GCA_030696845.1 Polynucleobacter sp. | reverse complement strand
AACTGCCTCTAACTTGAACTCTTCTGCAAAATGCTCCTTCCCCATTACCGCCTCCGTTTGGTTTAATTAAACTATAACGGTGTCTATTGGAATGTGGGTAGTCCAGTTGACAATATTAACTGTCTACTGAATCGGGGGAATGCCATTAGAGCTGTTTTTTAATTGTCCAGCTTTAGATCTGAGTAAAGTTTTTTTAAATATGCAGAGTCAATCAAAGCCACCTCTTTAGCGGCCTCAATGTCTCCACAACCAGCAGAACCTCGTAATTTAATTGAGCCTGATTCAATACCAGCTTTGATTAGACCAATTGATTCATTGGAGTTAAGCGCCATGGTAGACCTCTTTATTTTGGTTTGGTGAGCTTGAACCCTATCATGTTTGAGTGACTGCATGAGTAAACATGGGCGGCTAATTTGGAAAATTTATTATAACGATGCTTAAGCATCGATAATTTATATATCAGCTATATTTCTAAGTATATCGATGCATATGCATCTTTTATTAATATTAGATGCGAAATTATGAGATAATCGATGACATAACATCGTTTATCAGGGCATCTCAGTGAAAATCAAGATTACCAAACCTCAGGATCTAGGATTGTTGATTAGGGCAACTCGTAAGCATCAAAAGTTGCGCTTGGATGATGTTGCTGGGAGTGCTGGATTGGGGCCTGTTTTTGTGCGTGAGGTGGAGCGGGGCAAGGAAACCGTTCAATTTGGCCGCGTAATTAAGCTCTTGCAAGAACTTGGCATTGAACTTAGTGCAGATGTAGCGGATGACATATTGGCCAATTTTGAAAAATTGCAGGTGGAAGGTGTTAAGCCACTGCCGCCCAAGCGTCGGTTTTCTGTGCCAAAGGCGGGTTCAGTATGAACGCGCGTGTACTGGATATATTTATTAATGACCAGAGGGTTGGGCAACTTGTTGAGCAAAATAATCTTTGGAGTTTTGAGTATGCACAAGACTGGATAAATTCGCCTGAGGCATTTGATTTATCTCCAGCTTTATCAAGGACGCAGTTATTGCATCAGGATGGCGCTACTAATAGGCCCGTGCAGTGGTATTTTGATAACCTGCTTCCCGAAGAAAATATGCGAACCATTTTGGCTCGCGAGGCGAAGCTGCCAAGCGAAGATGCTTTTGGACTACTGGCGTATTTTGGACGTGAGTCGGCTGGCTCACTAGTATTAATGCTGCCAGAAGATGTGACGCCGCAAGAGCAGGGGTTGGTTCCCTTAAGTTTTTCTGAGCTAAGTGACCGCATCACTAATTTGCCGCATGCCTCTATCTCACAAAATTCCCCAAAGAAAATGTCCTTGGCGGGGGCGCAGCATAAGCTCTTGGTTGTGCTTCAGGGCGAGGCGTTGTTTGAGCCTTTAGCGAGAACGCCTTCAACACATATCTTAAAACCTAATCACCAAGATCCGGCTTACTCAGCAACCGTGATGAATGAGTATTTCACGATGAAATTAGCGCGGGCTCTTGGGTTAGATGTGCCTAATGTGTATCGTCTTTATGTTCCGCAGCCAGTTTATGTAATTGAGCGCTTTGATCGTGTTATCTCGCCGTCAATTCAAATGAAGCGATTACATATTATTGATAGCTGTCAGTTGCTAAATAAATCACGTGAATTTAAATACTATGGTGCCAATTTAAATGCTCTTGCCCAGGCGATTAACCAATGTCGAAACAAGGCCGTTGCTCGATTGGCTATCTATCGTTGGTTGGTGTTTAATTTGTTGGTGGGCAATGGAGATAATCATTTAAAGAACCTATCGTTCTTGGTGGATGCATCGGGCATTAATATTGCCAAAGCGTACGATCTTCTATCAACAGCAGTCTATGACACACGTACTTTTTCTAATGAAAAAGCGACTTGGCCCAATACGGCGCTAGCTTTACAAATTGGTAATGCAAAAACTTTTTCTGCGGTTACACGGGAAGACGTTTTGGGTGCTGGAATGGCTTTGGGTTTGAGTAGGCAAACGGCTGAGCGAGAGCTTGATCGCCAGCTAGTGGAGTTGGTTCCGGTGGCGGATGGTCTAATTGAGGAAATTGAAAGTTCATTTAAGAAGTTTGAATTGGAATACCCCGATGAGCCGTCGGTAGCAACGACGCTTGCTAGTGAACGTCAGGTGTTAAGGGCGATTCGTCACGCGATATTGGTGGAAATGGTAGAGCAATTGAGAAACAAGAAAATAACAGAATGCGGTTAGGCAGGGATGTTTATCGGGAAAAGCTAACTATCCCTCTTGACTCGGCACTAATTGAACAGATGCCCTAAATAGCGTCTGACTGCACACAGTACAATGATTCGTACCCAGTTTGCGTTAATAAGTAGGTGCACATAACCATCGGTAAATTTCGGGAGAATGTCTCATGCCGCGGATTACAAGCTTTCAAGTTAAAAATTTCAAGGGTGCCGAAGACGTCACAATAGATCTTGAAACGCGATCTTCCAGCCCTGTTCTAACTCTTATTGGCCTGAACGAGAGCGGGAAAAGCACTATCCTCGAGGCAATTTCCCATTTTGTAACAGGCGACAAGTCAATTGCAAACCTGTTTGAGGGGGCTTACGCAGAGACTTCCGCGCTTAGCCTCATTCCACTCCATCGGAAAGCTGCATTTACGGGGGAAATAACGGTTGCGGGAACAATCCAGCTTGAGGAGCAGGATATAGTAAATCTTGCAGGGATCGCAAAAGACTTTAAAGTTATCTTGGATATCGAATCACTTAGAAGGCCATTCCAAGTCATCCGTACTTTTAAATTTCAAGATAGCGCCCTAGAGAAGTCTGTCAATATCTGGGGACTGAGTTTAAAAGTAAGGAAAGGTAAGGCCGGGGTTTATAAGGATTATGTGCGCCCAAAAGAAGGGCCTGATGCTCCAGATCTTTGGCTTAAGTGCATTCAACTTATTCAATCGCAGCTAGAGCAGGTTGCATATTTCCCAACTTTTTTAGTCGATATGCCTGCCCGCATATATTTAAAGGAGCATGAAGGTGAAACAGCGGTAAATCGACATTATCGATATGTGCTACAAGATATTCTTGATAGTCTTGGCGAGGGGTTAGATCTTGAGAAGCATGTCTGCAAACGAATTGAGGAATTTAAGGAAAAGGAAGAAACTCCGAACTGGCTTTCAATTTTCTTTGGTAGCCCCAATAAAACTCCGATAGACTCTGTATTCCAGAAGCTATCAAACCTAATAACTCGTGAAGTACTTGGCAGTTGGCAGAAAATATTTCAACGCGCAATTTCAGCAAAAAGTATTACCGTTGAATGGAATGTAGATACGGAGAAGGGTAATTTGCCTTATGCCTCTTTTTTTGTATCAGACGGAGAGTCGCGCTATGCAATTAATGAAAGATCTCTTGGCTTTAGATGGTTTTTCTCCTTCCTTCTTTTTACTGGCTTCAAACAAACTAAGAGTCGAAAAACGATCTTTATTTTTGACGAACCCGCAGCAAATCTCCATGCAAAGGCGCAGGCAGAATTACTCACTAGTTTTTCAAGAATTGCATCAAATGGCAACAAGATAATATATTCCACTCACAGTCATCATATGATTAACCCAAAGTGGCTCAGTTCCGCATATATTGTCGAAAATGCTGCCCTCGACTATGACGAGCAAGATAATTTTGGGTTAGATACGAAGCCTACACGTATTACTGCTACTCTTTATCGTCGGTTTGTTGCTAAGTTCCCAACTCGATCCAGTTACTTTCAACCCGTTATAGAAAAGCTAGAATACATTCCCCCAGAGATCATAGGGTCAGGACCCTACTTGATCGTTGAGGGAATTACAGATTACTATGCGCTTCGGCTTGTAAGTGAGCATTCAGGTGTGCGATTCAAATTTAATCTTGTGCCAGGCGCTGGCTCTGGATCATCCGGCCCAATTGTGAGTCAGATGCTTGGGCAGGGTATGGCGTTTGCAATGCTTCTTGATGATGACAAGGAGGGTAGAAAAGCGCGTGATGCTTATCGCGAAACATGGTTCCTTCCTGATTCATCTGTAATTACGCTTGGGGATATCGATGCTAGCCATTTGAAGATGGCTATTGAAAAATTGCTCGGACAAGAAACTCTAGATTTGGCGAAAGACAAACTGGGGTTAAAGCAAAATCCAACAAAAAAACAATTGGGTTGGTACTTAGCGGAAGCCTGTGCGTCTAGTGATTCATCTGCATTGCCTCAATCCGCGATCAAAAGACTGCTTTTCATTCTTGATTTTTTTCAAAGGCACTTTGAGAGGCAGCATTTAGAAATTAATTAAAGAGGGGGCCTTCTGTATTCCCTAATATCTGCTTGTCGTCTAAGGTGATATTGACATGTGAAACTTAATTAACGAAAGCTTTCATCATGTATGAAACTTTGAGAAAATAAGCTACGCTGTTTGCACCACCTGTTACTAGCATTCCTGCCAGCATATATTGATTGCCATTTCCATTCTTAAAACCAATGATGACAGGGGATCCACTAAATCCACCCATATCTTTGCCCCAGTCATTACAAATAAATTTAAGTCGATCTGGATCACCTGTATTTTCCATGGAGCCCGTAATTTTGCATGGCTGCATATGAATATAGTATGTTCGTTCAGATGAAAAGGCATCTGGGGCCGGGTATTCAATCTTCGATGATGAGCCTACGTAGGGAAATCCTAGGGCAGTTAATTCTAATCCTGTTGTCTTCAACGCTAAGTTTGAATTTTTTTTCTCAAACGATTCAAGCCATTCTCCAGTATGAGGAAGCTTAATTGCTTTACGAAGCAATTCTTTTTCCTGCTTATTTGTTGTGCTATTAATATCAATTTCAAGAAATACTACATCTAAATAATTACCTGGAATATCTATGTGGTTCGATTCAACGGATATAGCTTGGGAAAATTGAACATAGTGTTTTTGCCCAGTCGCGCTTCCGTTAAGATCAAATGGTAGGCTAATCGTAGAAATTATAGAATCCCAATTTTGATCTCCAACATCAATTAAATTACTTAAGCAATGCTTTGCCGTTACAAAATAAATTCTTCGCCCTCTTCTGGCAAAGAACCCTGTGCCAGCCATCGCTGGAAAATCGATATTAGAGGGTCCGGATAAGATTAGTGGTGCAACACAATTTCCCGGGTAACCGGAATGTAAAAAGCTGAAATAATTATTCATATCCTTTGAATTTGTTAACCCCGCTTAAATACATAGGATCAAAATTACATCATTCCAAGATTCGCTTTTAAGATCTTCTTCTGTAAATAATATTTCGCCTGGATATGTTTCAAGCCATTTTTCCTGATGCTTAAGTGGTGGTAGAAAAGGGCTATGATTTGCGCAACTCCATAATCTTCTAAATGCTTGCTCTGATGTATATATTGTGGGCATTCTTATAGCCGATAATTCCTAGGTACATCACTAATTAGCTTAAGCAATTCATAGCTAGTACTGCGGCCCCCGGAATCCGATTTCACTAATGCACCACGCTCTAATAAATCGGTGATATCTCGTAATGCAGTATCCGGTGAGCACTTGGCAATCAGAGCCCATTTGCTGCTAGTAAGCTTCCCATCGAATCCATCAAGCAATTTATTCAGTAACTTGATTTGTCGCGCGTTCATTGACGTTCCAGACCAGTGTTGCCAAAAATTGGTTTTGACTAGAGTTGTAGAGAGCGCCGCTTCCGCAACTTGGATGGCAGATAGCAGGCTACTCAAAAACCAGCTAAGCCACTGCGTCACATCCAGAGTCCCCTTTTGCGTTTTCTCAAGAAGATCATAGTAATTTTTACGATCGCGTCCAATTTGCGCTGATAGACTATAAAAACGCTGCGATGATCCATCTGCTCGAGCTAATGCCATGTCGCCAATTGCCCTTGCTATCCGACCATTACCATCGTCAAAAGGGTGCAGCGTCACAAACCAGAGGTGAGCTAAGCCTGCTTTAATAATTGGATCATCTTGCTGATCTACATTGAACCAGAGTAAAAACTGCGCCATTTCTGGCGGTAAGAATGGTGCTGGCGGTGCCTCAAAGTGAACCTTTTGGCGACTCACGGGGCCCGAAACAACCTGCATGGGTCCTAGGGCATCATCGCGCCAAGTGCCAACCAATATTTTGGATAAGCCGCTATAGCCCGTAGGAAAGAGGGCGGCATGCCAGGCGAAGAGTCGTTCTTGCGTTAAATTGTTCTGATGGTGTTGGGTGGCGTCGAGCACCATATCAACCACACCATCGATATGACGATCTGCTGGAGCTAAGGCTCCGATATCGATACCCAATCGTTTTGCAATGGATGAGCGGACCGAGTTTGGATCAAGTTTTTCACCTTCAATTTCGCTGGTTTTAAGTACATCCTCAGTAAGTACGCGCAAGGACTCTTGATCGCGCAGGTGAATACCCACATGATGTAAGCGCCCCAGTAGGCGTCCTTGAGCTTGGTACACCTGAGTCAACAAACCAGTGAGCTGCTTGAGGTCGTACTCCCAATGAGGCCATTGGGAATCTTGCCAAATGTAGTTCTTATCTCCGCTATCCATGCGGAGATTATAGGGTGTATTCACCGCAAAGTCTATTATTCTCCGCATTTATTGCGGATTAAATGGGGATAATCACCGCGTTGTTACGGATATTTATAATAAATGCCAATAAAATCAATTAGTTAACATGATTAATATCACGCTAACATCGACCATGTTAGCGTGCAAATTCAGCGTTTACTGAGCTAGTTACTGCTGTAATTGCAATAGGGCCTGAGCGAACTCCCTGAGCACCTCTTTAATCTAAATACCCCTAGAGAGTTCATATCAGCACCACATTAAAATGCGTCCTAAGGACGCATTTTAATGTGGTGCCTGTCAATTGTCTTGATGATATTTAATTCGATGGACTGGTCGCGAGAGCTACATGTTGGGGTTTTTTTTGGCAGCGTGTCCACACTCTTTTCGATTGAGTTCGCAAAGCTTCTCCAAAAGTAAAGAGAGCGTGTCCACGCACTCTTTAAAAATTGACGTGATCTCGATTCGCTTCTGAATTCAGAAAATACATTCAAAACTTTTCGATCTTCTTAAAACGCAAAAATGATTTTTGAAGTCCATTTCTAATTCTGAAATCGAAAAATTGACCAAAATCTTTTTTCGAGCTTTTGCGTTCTACAGCAAATTCTCAGAAAAGTCACTTTGCCATGGGCCTATATGGTATATGGCTTAGAAGGTGATCGGCCCGCTAATGCCATGTATCGAGTATTTCCTATGATGTAATTAACTGCTTGACATTGTAATACTATACATTACAATTACAAAAAAAGGAAAGAATGATTGTATCGTTTCACCATAAAGGGCTAGAGAGTTTTTATTCAAAGGGTAGCTATAAAGCTATCCCTGCGCAGTATGCCGCTAGGATCGAGCGCATGTTAGATCGATTGGACGCTGCTGTTGTTCCGGTGGATATGGATTTACCCGGCTACAAGTTTCACGAATTAAAGGGTAAGCGTAAGGGCGTTTACTCCGTTACCGTATCGGGAAATTGGAGAATTACTTTTAAGTTTAATGGCGATAGCGTAATCGAAGTTGATTTGGAGGATTATCACTGATGAAGAAAACCATGAGAAGTTTGAGAAATCCAAACCGTAGACCAACTCATCCGGGGGCAATCTTGCGCGAGGATGTGTTGCCTGAGCTTGATATTACGCAGGCAGCTTTTGCAAATTATTTGGGTGTTAGCCGTTTAACTGTGTCTGAAATTCTGCATGAAAAAAGAGGCGTAAGCGCTGAGATGGCGGTCCGGATTTCTAAAGTTATTGGCGGAACGCCTGAGAGCTGGTTGCATATGCAGGAAGCAGTCGATTTATGGGAGGTTGAGCAGAGGTTTAAAACTAATCCTGCAATTGCCCCAATGGCAATGAGGCCGTTATTAGCGCCGGCCTAATATTGCATAGACTCTATTAAATGGGCCAGATAATTTTTCATGCTGACGGAGCACTATTTGGGTTTGGAAACCTCAATGTCAATGAAAATGATGGTTCAATATATTTGCAGCTAGCGAGTCATGGCGGCAAGTATAGGAATGAAATTTCAATTCACACCACCGGTAGGATTAACTATCGATTGGTCGGTGAGAAGATTTTGCAAGAAACACTTTTTGTAAATTGCTTAATTGATATTAAAAAAACAAATCCTATCGCATCATATCGGATTACATCCCTTAATATGCTAGATAAGGTAAATCAAAAGCCAGGCGATGTAATTATTGATATTCCTATTCAGGATTTGCACAAATCAATCTTTATGGAGCTTCAATTGATTTGTGCTTCTGAGCCAAATTGTGAAAATGAGATTTTTAGGCATATTCATTTAAATACTTATGGTATTCGATGTGTTGTGATGTCAATGGACAAGGCCTCTAAGGATGTTGTTAGGTCGATTGTGAGTCAACCTGTTCTTATCCCACTAAATTTTGGGTTACGAAAGCAGCAAGTCGATAGAGTAAATGCCTATCTCAAATACAAGAAACTTCGTTACCAGCTAGGTGTTTCTGGAGGCCTAATCGGCCCGAGTAAAAATGGTATTTTGGAGGCGATTTATGCGGTGCCAATGCGTGATAAACCGCGCCTAGATATCAAATTTGCAGATGATAAGTACTTTGTCGTACCCCTAACAATTGAGCCTGCAGATTTTGTTTTGGGATGTGCCAGAGTGAAATTTAAAGTTCGCGAAAAGAGGTCTAGAAGGTTTCAGAAAAAACAGCTTGAGATAGTTTCAATCACATTAGATGCGGAGTTGTAGCATTAATAGCAACAATTTCCATCAATAAATTTAAAGTGACCGTTTCCTTAGCGCCATAATCTGAACTATTTTTATAAAGCCGAGAATAGGCAAATAGTCTTAGCCGGCCTAGTAAGGCGCAACTTAATACTAGTCAATGACTACAGATCTCGCTGCAGCCTCCCCGATACAAATCCGTAATCCCTGACATCATTTCTTCATATCTTTCATTAAGCTTCAGTTTTCAACTTTGAGGAAACTGCCATGCTATCGATTGAATATGTTCACAAACGCGTTCGTTTGTTTCGGATTGAGCTTAGCCTCATCGCGGTAGCATGCTTAACAGTCTGCATTTTTCTTTGGCAATTGCTTAGTGTTCTGCGGATCATTAAGTAATCAAAACTGATTAAGGTGTTTTTAGTTCCGTTTACTGTTTGCTATTCATCTCTTTGATGGATTGCTTATTACTTCATCAGTGTTTTTAAAAGATTACTTTATTGAACTGTGCTTCAATAATTAACAGCTTATTCGCCTATCGTTTGATCAGTATGGGTGCATCCATCTGGCGTTCTAAAGCTTACTACCTTCTTGTAAATCCACACATACGAAATTACAAACACCACTGCTGCTGTGACTAGGATAGGAGTCGATTGCCACCACAGCATTGCAGGCACGACTGCAATGCTACTGAGGAGCCAAAGATAGGGTGCTGTCTTGGCATTTGCCGAGAACCAGTCATTTTTATTCTTAGCGCTGGTGGGGTTCAGAATGCGTCTGTAAATCAGGGTATGGAAATGAATGCCATCGGGTTGCCCAGGGCTCTTACCTTGGTGGATTTTTCTGCGGTAGATGGTGAAGAGCGTTTCTAAAATAGGATAGGCATTGATCAGGAGTGCGAACCAGGGTGAGATTTGGGTGTGGCGCGCCACCAACAACACACTCAAGAGCGCAATCCAAAAGCCAATCAGGTAAGCGCCGCCATCACCCAAAAAGATCAGGCCTCTAGGGTAGTTCCAGATAAAGAAACCCATAATGCTACTGGCCATCATCAGGCTTAAGTAGCTTATTAAAGTATCGCCCACTATAAAACTCACATAGGCAAGGCCTAACAGAGTGATGATGCCCACCATGCTAGATAAACCATTAAAGCCATCAATGATATTGTAGGCATTGGATAAGCCTGTAATCGCAAAGACCGTAAATACAATAGCGATCAGCGGAATGCTTAATACGTAATCAATACCTGGAATATCCAGCCTAGGTATTTGAGCTCCCAAGTAGTGGGCGGCAAGACCAGCGGCAAGAGCGGTAAATAAAAGGCGGGTGCGCACGCTCACGGTTTTAGTCAGATCTTCGGTTAGGCCAATGGCAAACGTCGGAATGGCGCACAGCAAGAGGGTGATTTCAAAAGCGGGGGCGGGATTGGCTTGTAAATGCACTAAGGTTGCTGCTAACACACCAATGGCAATGCTAATACCGCCAATGCGAGGTACTGATCCCGTATGGAATTTCTGTGGGCCTGTTAGATCATGGTCGCCTGAAAAATGCCCATGCACATGCTTAAAGCGAATAATCAACAGCGTTGCAACAAACGAGGCAAAGAAGGCGGCGAGCAAACTGGTCATTCGACCATTATAAATTCTAAAAAGGTATTTATCGTTTTTTTTGCATTCATCTGGATAATTTCTTAATTTGCCGCTCCATGCCAGTAAAAATGGCGTCTGCGAGATCCACCGGAAAATCCTTGGGCAATCGTTTGCTGACCGCGTTGATGACGTGCGGTGTAGACCGGATGACTTCCTCAATTAACTCGGCTGCTGCGTCCGCACCAAATTGCACACGCTCGGCCTGGGTCAGCCAGTGCCTTGGCATAATTTTGTCGATCTCATAATGATTATGTTTGCTATGGACAGCCATGGCTAACTTAACATTCTGGACGGCTATTTGATTTTTTGATTTTCCAATGATCGGATGCGCGGAGAGCACATCATAAATCGGGGTGGCTTGGTATTGGTTTTGGGGTAGATGCGCAATGCTAAAGTTTTTAGCATGCCCATCCGTAGCCGCTAAAACCCAGAAAATGATTTGCGTTTTATAGAAATGGCGGCGATCTTGCTGCGCCTGATTGGAGCCTTGCAATATCTCCATGATGTGCGCAGTACCGGGGCCTCCATCGGATTGGTATTTCAGTGTGGGCGGCGTACTGGTAGCTTGGCAACAATCTTCTTGAGGCAAGCGAATGATCCAGCTTGCATCGCTTGAAAGCCTCCGATCAAAGCGGGTTACAACTAACGCTTTTTGATCTTCAAACCGCGCTATGTCACAGTGGGCAATTGGAATGCCATAGGCATGCATGATCTTAGAGCACAGCCACTCATTTTCAACGGAGGTGCGCATATCGGCTTGCATATTTCCAATGATGCCCAGAGGTAATTTGAAAATATGGGTAGTTGGGGTGCTCCCAATGGGCAACATCCACTGATCCTGATGAAAAAGGAGCGCTGTTTTTTCTTGAGCGCCGGCAATCGAGAGCCTAAGGGTGTGATCGGAATTTCCCTTACCAAGCGCACTGCTTGAGGTGGTGTCTCGCAGTATCTGGGCAATCTCTTTGGGCTTGAGTGGCTTACCTTCAATTTGAAATAGCCCGGCTGGTTCTTCATCTATAGGAAGTAATTGAATGGCGCCTGCGCAATCACGACCGATTTTTGACAGCAGCTCAAATGGACTAGTGCTAGTAGTTTGATATTGCTGCGCTAATCGTAGACGAATCGCACTACTATCTGGCAGTAGATTATCAAAAAAAGCAGTGACTTTGGTATTTCGATAGGGTTGATTATCCGGCGTGAACGGAAGCGATAGCGATAAAGGGCGAGCCCGTTCGCTTTGTAGCCATGCATCAAAATACTGTAATACGGGACCCCTTGGAGTCTGTTCCCACAGCCCCACCAGTTCACCATTCATCCAAATATGGAGCCTTCCATAGGCAGTGCGTTTTGCCATGATTACCAGCTTTCCTTGTTGGCCTTCTCGATGGCGCGCTTTGATATCTTGGATTGGATTAATTTAGGATCTTGCTTGCTGGGCTTTGTTTCCTGCTTAGTTAATCGCTTCGTTGCTTGCTTGGTTACCAACTGAGTTGCACTAGTCGTTTTTGAGCTTGCCTTACCCGCAAATGCAGCTTCAGAATCAGCCTTGTGCGAAAGGGAGATTTCTACATTGAATAAGCGCAAAATTCTAAATAGGCGCTCAGTACTAGCCAATTGGGGATTTAATTCAAATTCGGCGTAACTTTGCTGGGTGATGCCGAGTTTTTTCGCGACTGCGGTTTGCGACATCCCAGTCGCCTTGCGAAATCCCTGCACAATCGGCTGTAGTTGAGCGATGGTTTTGATCGGGTAGTCCACGGCGCGCTCCTTGGGTGGCTATTGCATTAAACAGAATATAACCTGTATTTTACTATTACAGGTTATAGTTTGTAAAATAAAATAACAGGCTATATATTGTATATTTGCAACAGCTATTTTTTGGGGCTCATGACGTATAGATGGACGAGGCGGATACTCAAAGCGATTTAAAAAGAGAGGTCCTCATATTGTTTGCAACGAGGTGAGGCTGTACTTACGAATGCAGTTTTTTACTTCAATAGCGCATTCACCGCCAATAAATCCTGATCCGTCAGTGCCGCTGCTTGGGCTTTGAGCCTCAAGGCATTGAGGATGGTGTCGTACCTGGCTTTGTAAAGCGTTGCTCTGGTGGTAAAGAGGGCATCGAGCGCAATTAGGACATCCAGATTAATCAAGGTACCCACATCAAACCCGAGCTGACTTGATGCTAAGGCAGAAGCCGATGATTTTTCTGCAGCTTCAAATGCCCTGACGGTGGCTAAGCCACCATAAAACCCCGTAAAGGCTTGCCGGGTTGCTTGGGCAGCGATTCTTCTGAGGTTGTCATAATCCGATTTGGCTTTATCTAAGAGCGCCGCGCGTTGCCGAATTACCGAGTTATTAAACCCCCCTGAAAAAATCGGGATGTTCATTTGCAGGGCGATCGTATTGTTATAAATGTTTTGCGTGGTTGATGGATTGAAATTCGTGGGAGAGCCATTGGCCGCATTAAAGCCGGTGGTACCCACAAAGTTCACAGTAGGGTAATTCGCTGCTAAAGCGCCTTTATAGGTACTTTGCGCGATATCGACGTTCAGTTGACTGGCTAACACGCCATAGTTCGCTGCTTCAGCTTGTTTAACCCAATCATCGAGTGTTTGCCCTGCTGGCAGTTTGGGATTAATGCTCTCTGCAATCGGGATGCCTTTGGCATCGGTTGTCTTAGCTCTGGGGTCAGCTACCACCCCTTCAATCTTGGCGTCTTTCATTAAAGGCTTTAAAGGGGGTACGGGATGACCCACGATTTGTTCTAAAACGCCGCGTTTAACCACCAGCTCGGCTTGCGCCGCCACCTCTTGAGCATTGGCTAAATCAAACCGGGCCTGCGCATCATTGGCATCGACAATGGTCGCCGAGCCCACTTCAAACTTGGATTGTGCGGCTTGCAATTGCTGCTTAATCAATGCTTTTTTATTCTGAAAGAGCTCGACATTGTCTTGCGCAGTTAAAACATCGAAGTAGGCCTGCGATACCCGAATGACTAATTCTTGCTGGGCTTGCAAGAATTGCAAATCAGCCACTTTAGTCACCAAGTCACCCTGCTTGAAAACCTCTAAGGCGGCGGCATTAAAAATAGGCTGGGTCAAGCTGACGGTATAGCTGCGCTGATCAAATATGCGGTTATTGCCTTCGCCATGCTGAAAAAAACGGGTTGCCGCCGGATTAGCCGATACCTGGGGTAACAAAGTCGACAAACCTTGCCAATAAAACTCTTTATTGGCAGCGTAATTAAAGCGCGCACTATTTAACGCCGGATCATTAAATGCCGCCTCTTGATAGAGCCGCATTAAATCCATGGTTTGGCCAGGACTCAGAGCATCGCGTGGATTACTACTGAAATTACTAAAGGCAGGCACGCTACTGGAAGCTGGCGCGACTAACTGCGGCGGCAGGGATAAATTGGGGGCATTGGTATTGGCGCTTGTAGTTGGGTTTGTAGCTGCGTTTTTACTACCAGCCGCTGAATTGCCTGCCGTGGGTAACTCCGGGGTAACCGTGACTTGGCCGCCGCTTGTGTTTATGCCTGGGCTTGTGTTTGGACTTGTGTTTGAGCTGATGCTGGGTATTTGCGCCAACGCAGGCATCGCAGAAATAGAACCCAATGCGCCCAGCATGAGCCCGAGCGCAATAGCAAGCTGCGGGGCATTTTTGGGCTTAAAGCGGGTTGGAGCAGTAAAGCACGGCAAAGTCATTCAATATCGCAATAGATAGATGGATAGCATGCAGTTTAAGGCCAAATGGAGTCTTTGTGCCTAAGCCGGGCTTTGGGATTGGGACTTGCCTTGCTTCTGATCTGAAAGCCTTAAAATCGACGGATGGATCTATTACTACTGGGCAAAGCCCTCATTTTGGGTATTGTCGAAGGCCTCACGGAGTTTTTGCCGATTTCGAGTACCGGACACCTTATTTTGGTCGGTGACTTGCTCGGCTTTAATGATGAGCGGGGTAAAGCCTTTGAGGTGATTATTCAGTTTGGCGCCATCTTGGCTGTCTGCTGGGAGTACCGCGCCAAACTGTGGGCGGTAGCCTCCACCATTCGGACGAGCGATGCTTCTAAACGCTTTGTGATCAATGTGCTGATTGCTTCTGTGCCTGCGATGAGTCTGGCCTTGCTCTTTGGTAAATACATTAAAGCGTTTTTGTTTTCTCCGGTACCGGTAGCCATGGCCTTCATTGGCGGCGCGTTTGTCATCTTTTGGGCGGAGCATCGCCAAAAACAGGCAGTGCGGGGTTTTCAGAAAGACGCTGTGGCGAGAAGCGGTAAAGCCATTCAGACGGTGGATGATTTAACGGCGCTTGACGCCCTCAAGGTGGGTTTAGCGCAGTGCGCCGCCCTAATACCAGGCACCTCACGATCAGGCGCCACCATTATTGGTGGCATGCTCTTTGGTTTGCCTAGAGCCGTTGCAACCGAATTCTCTTTTTTCTTGGCCATTCCGGTGATTGGCGGGGCAACTGCATATGAGCTTCTCAAAATCTGGATGAACCCCATTCAAACGAGCGGTGCTGAAGCCATGCATTTTGGCTGGGCGATTGCTGTGGGATTTGTGGCGGCTTTTGTATCGGCGTTTATTTGCGTGCGCTGGTTAATCCAGTATGTGGCTTCACATAATTTTGTTCCATTTGCCTGGTACCGTATTGTGTTTGGTGTAATAGTGCTGATTACAGCGTATACGGGTTTAGTGGCGTGGTCTTAGGTAGCTCCAATTAGGATGGCTATCGTAACCCTAGTCTAGTAAACACTAAAACACCTCCATACTGAAACCGAGTTCCCCTATGAACATCACCATTGATGCATTAACCAATAACATTCAGCTTGCCTTGGCGCCAGTGTTCTTGTTGACTGCGGTCGCTACGCTCGTGAGCGCGATTACAACCCGCTTGGCTAGAACAGTGGACCGGATGCGCTTTATTCAGAATGCGCTATATGGCGATCAGCCTCTTTCTGAAAAGCTGCGCAGTCACTACGAAATCGAATTACGCGAATTCAAGATGCGGGGCCGCTTGTGTACGGCGGCAATCTTCTTTGATGTACTCAGTGGCGTTTTGATTTCTTTAACCGTACTGGAATTGTTTTTCTTTCAGACGGGATCAGTGCGTTTATTGCAAACCGGGTATGTGGTGGCTACCTTCGTACTCGGCTTAATCTCTTTTATGACTTCTCTATTAATTGTGCTGGCTGAGGTGGTGTATGCCTATCGCTCGGCGAGCTGGGATATGCCGCGGTAAGTTGCGATCAGCCGTCACTTGTAATCGCACATCATTTAGAGACCATATTCTTGAATATCAAATCGAATCACCATCACCAAGACGACAGTAACGCTGATCGTGGCGAGTCAAAACACAGCTCTGTTGGCCAGGCCGATCGCACCGATCGCATCCGATCGTTTGTATTGCGAGCAGGGCGCTTAACGGCGGGGCAGCAGCGCGCCTTAGATGAGCTGGGCCCACAGTTTTTAGTTCCCTTCACGGAACAGCCATTGGATTGGGCTGCAGCATTTGGTGGCGCTACTGGCGATGCTACTGGAGATGCAATCGTCACTTGCGCTACTCGCCCTCGCATTTTGGAGATTGGTTTTGGCATGGGCGAGACTACAGCAGCCATTGCGCAGCTGCGCCCAGAAGATGATTTTTTAGCCATAGAAGTGCATTTGCCGGGAGTGGGGGCATTACTCAAGCGTATTGGTGAATTAGGCCTTAGCAATTTACGATTGATACGGCACGACGCAGTCGAAGTGCTCGAGCACATGATTGAAGTCAATTCCTTAGATGGCATCCACATTTATTTTGCCGACCCCTGGCATAAAAAACGCCACCATAAGCGCCGCTTGATACAACAGCAGTTTGTACAACTTTTAGCGTCTCGTATTAAGCCGGGTGGCTATTTGCATCTAGCAACCGATTGGCATAACTACGCTGAGCAAATGCTGCTCGTGCTGAATCGAGAGGCGAGCTTACAAAACACCTCTACTGAATGCATTCGTATTGAAACGTTTACCGCTGCCGATGTTGTCGATTTTGGCGCTGATGGGAAGAGTGAATCTAAAAACGAATTTACACCCACTTTAGAAGATCTTTCAGGTGACCATCCTGGCTATGCCGAGCGACCGTCCTATAGACCCATCACCAAATTTGAGAACCGCGGCATACGCCTGGGGCACGGCGTTTGGGATTTGGTTTACAGAAAGCGCTAAAAAAGTATTTTTAGTATTAAGTAAGTGGCTTCTGTAACTTTGTAAGTTGCATACTTTAGATTGCTTTAGTGCCTAGCGCTAGTAAATAGGGGGATTCAAAATACAACAGATGTGTTATACTTCTGCTCATGAATTCGAAGCAGATGAAAAAGTGGCTAGAGCTACAAGGAGCTACTTTTTTACCTGGTAAGGGTTCTCATTTGAAGGTATTTTTAAATGGTAAACAATCTACTTTACCGATGCATGGAACAAGCGAATTGGGTAAAGGTTTAGAGGCTGCAATTAAGCGGCAACTCGGTTTGAAGTAAGGGGAAGTGCATGTTTAACTATCCGGTAACACTGACAAAAGATGGCGACACTATCTTGGTACGCTTTCGGGATATACCAGAAGCAATTACGTTTGGCGCTGATAAAGAAGAGGCATTACTTAATGCAGTAGATGCTTTAGAAACAGGATTATCTTTTTATGTAGAGTCTCGCAAGGCATTACCATTGCCGAGCAAAGTAAGGCGGGGAGAGCGAACGGTATCCCCGACCGCTCTTGAATGTGCCAAATTAGGCGTTTATCAGGCAATGACAGAGCAGGGCATTAAGAAGTCGGAATTAGCCAGACGTCTGGGTTGGCATATGCCGCAAGTCGATCGCTTATTTGATTTGCGTCACGCATCCAAGCTCGATCAAATTGAGGCGGCGGCATTGGCGCTTGGGCGCCATCTTGAGGTTCGGATTGCCGCTTAAGGTCGTATACGTAGTCAAGACTTAGCCACGCGGCTCGTTAATAAACTAGGCAGTCGATTGGCACAACTATGCTGAGCAAATACTACTCGTTCTGAATCGCGAACCGAGCTTGTAAAACACCTTATCAGTCTGCTGCAATACAGCTTGGGCACTCCTCAAGCCAGGGCTCATTAGATCAATAATCGCTTTTGTAGTTTTTGGGTATTACTGCAAACGTAGTGTTCTAATCTCTCGATCATCGTCTTTTCACTGCCGACAGAAGCAAGGGTTTGGCATTCGCTCGCAACGAGGCTACTATTCTTCAGGATGGCATCGGCAGTGGTCTTGGCTATTTGCATTACAAAGGCTGGCTTGTAACCCAGCTCAATTGCCATTTGCGTCAGATTATTTCTATTGAGATGCGATGGCCTGGATTCTCCCCCAATCGAAAACGCAAAGTGATTCGATAAACCGGGGTAAATGGCGGTGCATAGTAGATCATAAAATGGCGCTAAGCAAATATGCTGACCTGGCGGAAAGTAGATCGATATGTTTTTCGCATGACTATCGTTATTGCCAACGAATAAGTTAAAAAATATCCATTGCAAAAATCGTTTCATGTCATTGCCCGATATGCCATGTTGCTTTAAGAGTTGGTGGCACTGCTTTAAGTTCGGCCCACCATCCGCCTCATACTTAATGGTCGATGGCTTATCGGCCAGTTGGCAGAGATCGAGTTGATGGATTTTCTGAATTTGCCGGTCACCATCCAGCCATCGATCGTAACGCTCAATCACGCATGCTTTAGCAATAGGCTCAAAGCGGGCTGAAGCAACACCCAGATTGATTGTCTGCGCTAGGCGCATGATAAAAGTCTCGTTGATCGCAGACGACCACACCCCATCGATCCCTTGAATGTCTGGCTTCACAATGTGAGTTGACGGTGTATTTTTAAGTGGGAGCAGCAATATCCCTGCGTGATTTATCACCACCCCGTTTTTCTTCTGGGCCCCGGCGAGTGAGATGCGTATGCCATGCTCTTGATACGCTTCATGCATTGGGCCCTGACCCTGGTAGACGTAATTCGCCACGTCCTTCCAGTCAATCAGGAGATATTCATCGCGCGTAGGCTCCGACCCCTCTGGCACAATACTCAGGTCACTGGCGCTATCCCCACCAATCGCATTTAATAGCCCGAAGGTGCTGGTGCATTGATGTTTGAGTTTAAGCAGCTCCCGAATGCCCGCTTCCGGTAGTAGGTTTTCAAAATAAGATTCAACCGACTCCCCGCTGTGCGTCTGTTGTGATGCATCGAGTGTTGGCGTGATGGATCTGCCATGAATGTGTAGCCACGTATCTGCATAGGTAAATGACAAGGGATCGTCGTTCGCAAGATAACCAACCAGCGACTTTCCTCGAAAGACCAGCAGCCTTTTATTAACCGGCATCAGAAACTGCGCTTGGGTTGAATCACCATTTCGAGTCCCAAGACCTCAAGCACATCAAATACCTTATTGAGTTGGACGGTTTCCTTGCCCCTTTCCAGCTCAACGACAAAACGATTGCCCGTATTCGCTAGGCCAGAAATATCTGCTTGAGTTAAATTCAGACTGCCCCTGAAGTGCTTCAAGAGTAAGCCCAAATCAAGGGGGCTATGCACAGGGGTCGAGGGGGTGCTGAGTGGATGGCCGCCCATATTGCTTCCTAAAAGTTACCGATAGGTAATATAGTAGCAGACTGCATTATAAAAACGCATAAAAAGTACCGTTCGGTAATATTTAAACAGTGTCATAGGATGTTGTGGCGTGCTTCATTTCCCTTCAATTCATCAAGGGGTCGGCTATGTGTTGGTTTTGCTTTCTCCCTACAACCCCACACACACGTACTTCATCTCCAAGTACTCATCCATTCCCCAGACACTGCCTTCGCGTCCGAGGCCCGATTGCTTGACGCCTCCAAAGGGACCCACTTCATTGGAGACGGCGCCCGTATTGACGCCCACAATGCCGTACTCGAGCGCTTCGGCTACCCGCCATATGCGCCCAATGTCCCGGCTGTAAAAGTAAGACGCCAGCCCAAAGGGGGAGTGGTTGGCTAGGCGCACCACCTCGCTATCGTCATCAAAGGCCATGATGGGGGCTACCGGCCCAAAGGTCTCTTCCGTACTGATGCGCATCGCGGGCGTGACGTGCGAGAGGACGGTCGGCTCGTAAAAGTGCCCACCCATTGCGGCCACCTTACCGCCAGTGACTAAGGTAGCCCCTTTAGCCAGGGCGTCGGCCACATGGGCCTCTACCTTCGCTAGGGCCGCCGCGTCGATTAAGGGTCCTTGCTGCACGCCGGGCGCAAGGCCATTGCCCACGGTGAGGGTCTGCACGGCTTTGGCCAGGCGCTCGGTAAAGGCGTCAATGACTTTGCGGTGCACGTAAAAGCGGTTAGCGCAGACGCAGGTCTGACCGGCATTGCGGTATTTGGAGGCCATGGCGCCGGCCACCGCCGCATCGATGTCGGCATCCTCAAACACGATAAAAGGAGCATGACCGCCCAGCTCCAAACCGAGCTTTTTGACGGTGGGGGCGCACTGCGCCATGAGCAGGCGCCCCACTTCCGTGGAGCCGGTAAAGGAGAGGTGGCGCACGGTAGGGGAGGCGCATAAGGCCTTGCCAATGGCGACTGACTGACTGGCATCGCCCGTCACCACATTAATCACCCCCGCCGGAATACCCGCCTGACGGCTGAGCTCCGCTAGAGCCAAAGCCGATAAGGGGGTTTGCTCGGCGGGCTTAATCACGATCGTGCAGCCCGCCGCTAAGGCCGGGGCGATCTTACGGGTAATCATCGCAATCGGAAAGTTCCATGGGGTAATGGCGGCGCACACGCCAATCGGCTGTTTGAGGACCAGCATGCGCTTATCGCCCCAGGTGCTGCTCAAAATACTGCCTGCGACCCGTTTGGCTTCTTCGGCAAACCACTCCAAAAAGGAAGCCCCATAGGCCACTTCCCCTTTGGCTTCAGCCAAGGGCTTGCCTTGCTCCAGCGTCATGATGAGGGCTAAATCATCGGTGGCCGCCACAATCAGCTCAAACCAGCGGCGCAAGCACACCGAGCGCTCTTTAGCGGTCAAAGCCCGCCACGCCGGCAAGGCCTGCTCGGCCGCGGCAATCGCCGCCTGCGCATCGCCCTCACCCAGATTAGCGACCTGAGCCAGTTCTTCTCCGGTAGCGGGATTGGTGACGGCAAAGCGATTGGAACTACTAAGCCACTGCCCATCAATCCAGGCATCGCATTGCAAGAGGGTGGGGGAATGCAGGGCACTAAAGGGAGAGGAGGTGGGCATGGTTGCCTTTAATAGATCAACTCAAAATTTAGCTCATAATGACTTAAACAAAAAGCGAAATAAAAATTACTTCAAATAAAGTTTTTCTTTATTGAGTGAGCAGGCGTTTATTTTTAATAGAGAAAAAAAATCCACGAGAGTTCGTGGATTTTTTTTATTAAGTCAAGGTGTTTTATCGAGCCTGAATGTTACGACCCTTGATCACTTTTTCCCAGTTAACAGACTCAGCCTGAATTTGTTCAGCAAATTGCTTTGGCGTGTTTACCACTGCCGTTAAGCCATTCAGTTCTAGGCTTTTTTGCATTGCTTCTGACTTCACCGCCTTAACGGTAGCTTCGTAAATCTTATTCAAGATCACTTGCGGCGTTTTGGCAGGGGCAACCAATCCAAACCAGCCGGTGCTCTCAAACCCAGCAATACCACCTTCTGCAATCGTAGGTACATTTGGTAACTGTGGAACCCGCTTGGCGCTGGTAACGCCAATTGGCTTAATTTGACCGGCTTTAGCAAAGCCAGTAGCCGCAGTTAAGTTACCCACCATGAAGTCAATTTGACCTGCAACTAAATCATTGATGGCGGCAGACTCACCTTTGTAAGGGACGTGTGTTGCTGGGATGCCGGCAGCATAAGTTAAGTTCTCTCCAGCCATATGCACTTGGCTACCAATACCTGCGGAACCAAAGTTTAGATCTTTAGTCTTTGCATATGCAATAAATTCAGCAAGGTTATTTGCCGGAACTTTTTTGCTTACGGAGAGGAGCATTGGTCCACTAGCAACGTTGGTGATGAAGTTGAAGTCCGTGGCGTAGCTAAAAGGCAGGCGCTTATATAAAAAAGGATTTACCGTCAACATGCTGCCCGATGCGAGCATGATGGTGTAGCCATCAGCAGGGGCTAGCGCAACGAATTCAGCTGCGATGTTGCCGCCTGCGCCACCCTTGTTCTCAACTATTACATTTTGACCAAGATCTTTAGTTAATTGCTGTGCGAGCAATCGACCCAGAATGTCGGTTGTGCCACCAGCAGCGAATGGAATGATTAGCTTAATGGGTTTAGTGGGCCAGCTCTGCGCTTGCGCAACTGAACCAACACCAACGATAAGCATTAAACCAAATAGCTTGATCGCTTTTCTTCTGATGGAACTCATTTTTTTGATAAACATGAAACTCTCCTATTGTTAAATATCTTTAAACATCTACGTGTTTTTAAAGGGCATTGCGTTTTGAATTCTTTTTCTACTCAACTTCTAGACAATACAAGTAAAACAAAAAATATACTAGGGTATTGCAAGACATCTAAATCATCTATATGATGTAGATATGTCATCTATTTTCATCTCTGAATTCATTACAAGTCAAGCCCTAGAAACCCTGCGTTCTAAGCATGACGTCACCTACGAACCTGAAAGCTATAAGCAGCGGGCAGAATTAATTTCCGCACTGCACAATAGTGACGCTTTGATTGTGCGTAACTTGACACAGGTCAATCAAGAACTGCTGAATGGTGCCCCCAATTTAAAAGTGGTTGGCCGCCTAGGAGTAGGACTAGAAAATATTGAATTGCCCGCATGTGCGCAGCGCAACATCAAAGTCATTCCGGCAACCGGGGCTAATGCGGAGTCGGTTGCGGAATACGTGATTGGCACGGCGCTTGCCCTTACCCGTGGTTTTTTACCTGCCACATCACAAACCTTAGGTGGTGCTTGGCCGCGGGCGCATTTCTCCGGGTACCATGAATTCACTGGTATGACGCTGGGTATCGTGGGTTTTGGCAGCATTGGCCGCGTGACCGCGCAAAAGGCTCTGGCATTTGGTTTGAAATGCGTTGCCTACGATCCGATGATTTCTGCTAAGTCGATTGACGTCGGTGGCGCTGCTATTCCACTAGTGCCACTGGATGAATTATTGGCATGCAGTGATGCAGTTACATTGCATCTTCCGCTCTTGCCCGAAACCCGCGGTTTATTTTCCGCAACTACCTTAGACAAAATGAAGCAAGGCGCCTGTTTAATCAATACAGCCCGTGGCGGGATTGTTGAGGAAAAAGCACTAGCAGAGCGCTTGCGTTCCGGTCGTTTGGGCGGCGCAGCTTTAGACGTTTTTGAAAAAGAGCCTGCAACCGACCTATCCCATTTCGCAGGCCTTACCAATTTAATTGCCACCCCACATATTGCTGGCGTGACAAGCGAGAGTAACGATCGGGTAAGTCAGATGATTGCGGATGAAGTGATTCGTTTTTTGGGAGAAAGTAAATGAAGATGACATTCGAGCAGATTGTCGATCTGGCGTCGTCTGGACTGCGCGCTAGCGGAATTGATCGCAAGGCAGCAATGGAAACTGCTCAGTTTCTGGCCTTAGCCGAGGCGGATGGTCTTGCATCACATGGCCTGGCCCGTGTGGGTCAGTATGCGGGACATGCCAAAAATGGACGGATCGAGTTAAACGCAAAGCCAAAGATCAGTAAATACAAGACAGCGGCAGCTTTGGTGGATGCATGTGATGGCCTCGCCTTTCCTGCGCTCAAGCTTGCGACGGATCTATCGGTTAATTTAGCTTCTAAAAACGGAGTTGGACTAGTCGCCGTTACGAATAGCCACCATTTTGGTGTCGCGGGCCATTACACCGAAGCAGCTGCACGTGCTGGTTACATTTCATTGCTTTTTGGTAATACCCCCGCTGCCATGCCAATGGCTGGTGGTAGTAAGGCCATCTTTGGTACCAATCCATTGGCGGCGGCATTCCCTGTGGCAAAAGCAAATCCGCTGGTGATTGATATGTCTTTGTCTGCCGTAGCACGCGGTAAGTTGCTGGTGGCCGCTAAAAAAGGCGAATCCATTCCGGAGGGCTGGGCTTTAACCATCGATGGCAAACCAACGACCAATCCTGAAGAGGGTTTAAAAGGCCTAATGGTGCCGATGGGCGGGGATAAAGGCGCGCTACTGGCGCTTATCGTTGAATTGCTGGTTGTGGGCTTATCTGGCAGCCGCTTTTCGTATGAGGCGGATTCCTTTTTTGATGCGAAGGGCAACCGTCCCCGCATCGGTCAATTGTTGTTAACGATAGATCCAGGTGTTGCGGGTGGTCAGGTATTTGCGAATCGCATGCGCGACTTTTTAAAGACCTTAGCAAGCGACGCAGGTGTTCGTTTGCCAGGACAGCGCCGGTTTAAACAGCGCGCAACCGCGCTGGCACAAGGTATTGATGTTGGTGATGCAGTACTAGCAGAAATTCAATCTGGCATTAGCCAGAATTGGGCGAAGTAGTTTATATAACGATATTTTTAAGGAGAGAGAAATGATCCACTTTGTCGTGCATGAGCCAGGAGATGGCGTTGGGGTAGTGGTCGTAGAAGGCGTAAAAGCTGGAGCCGACTTAACTGGATGGGTAATGGATGGCGACATCACATTGAATATGAAATCAGAGAGTGATATTCCTATTGGTCACAAAATCTCTTTAAATGATTTCAAACCAGGTGACACCGTGATGAAGTACGGCGTTGATATTGGTAAGGTAGTTGCGCCCATTAAAAAAGGCGAGCACCTCCACGTTCAAAACGTGAAGACCAAGCGCTGGTAATCCAGAAACATTAAGACCTATTCATTGAGAAAGATAAAAGATGACTAATTTGAAAGACGCAACATTTATGGGCTATCGCCGTGAAAACGGCCGCGTGGGTATTCGTAACCATGTGATTATTTTGCCTTTGGACGACTTGTCGAACGCAGCTTGCGAAGCCGTTGCCCACAACATTAAAGGTGCACTGGCGATTCCTCACCCATATGGTCGCCTGCAGTTCGGAGCCGACTTAGAATTGCATTTCCGCACCTTAATTGGTACTGGCTGCAATCCAAACGTAGCAGGTGTGGTGGTGATTGGTATTGAGCCACAATGGACCGGCAGGGTGGTTGATGGTATTAAAGCTTCTGGTAAGCCTGTAGAAGGTTTTTGGATTGAAGGCAATGGCGATACAGCCACTATTGCGGCAGCAAGCAAAGCGGCATACAAGATGGTTAAGCATGCCTCAACCCTACAGCGTACCCCAGCTAAATTATCCGAGCTTTGGGTATCTACCAAGTGCGGCGAGTCTGATACAACCTCTGGTTGCGGTGCTAACCCAACCGTAGGTAATGCATTCGACAAACTGTATGAAATTGGCTCGACTCTGGTTTTTGGCGAAACTACCGAATTGACTGGTGGTGAGCATTTAGTAGAAGCGCGTTGCCGCACTCCTGAAGTCAAGGCCAAATTCCGTCAAATTTTTGACCGCTATCAGGACGTGATTGAGCGTCACAAGACCAGCGATTTGTCGGATTCTCAGCCAACCAAAGGTAATATTGCTGGCGGCTTGACCACCATCGAAGAAAAAGCCTTGGGTAATATTCAGAAAATTGGTAAGAAGTGTATCGTCGACAGCATTTTAGATAAGGCTGAAGAGCCAAAAATGAGCGGTTTGCATTTTATGGACTCTTCTTCTGCCGCCGCTGAAATGGTGACTTTGTGCGCTGCTGCTGGTTTTGCCGCTCACTTTTTCCCAACAGGTCAAGGTAACGTAATTGGCAACCCCATTCTGCCCGTGATCAAATTATGCGCAAATCCAAAAACCGTTCGCACGATGTCAGAGCATATTGACGTGGATGTTTCCGGAATCTTGCGTCGTGAAGAGAATATGGATACAGCTGGCGACAAATTATTGGATGCGTTAATGCGCACTGCCAATGGCGAGTTGACCGCTGCGGAGCTTCTCGGCCATCGCGAATTCGTATTAACCCGTTTGTATGAATCCGCTTAAGTAGTATTAGTATGAAGTCCCTGACCGCCTATCAAGAGGTGAAGCAAAAGATCACCGAAGATCTGGTCAGGGGCCGTTTTCCGATGGGGCAGGCATTACCCGCCGAGAAAGATTTTGCAAAAGAATTGGATGTTTCGATTGGCACGCTTCGTAAAGCGGTAGACGAATTGGTTGCCGAAGGGATTGTGACTCGTCGCCAAGGCAAGGGAACTTATGTCGTTGAGCACGACCTTAAACGTTTGCTCTATTATTTTTTTCATATTGTTCGTCATGATGCGGACAAGAAAGTGTATCCAAAAGTCGAATTGGCCGCTTTTTTATCGGCAGCGGCAAATAAAGAAGAGTCCGCGAAACTCGCCATCAAAGAAGGTTCACCGATTTGGCGAATTACGAATCGCCTCTATCTAGAGGGTCAGTGCGTGATGATTGACCAAATATCCCTGGATAAAAAACGCTTTAAAAAATTAACACGTGAGGATTTTGTGGCGCGTGAGGGCAGTATTTATCAGCTTTATCAAATGCACTATGGTCAAACCGTAGTGAGAACCAGCGAGCGCTTGCGCGCAGGTATCGTGAGCAAGCAGCATTCAGAGTGGCTCAATATGGCACCAGGGTCGCCCGTTTTGGTGATTCGACGCATTGCGCTGGGCATTCAGGATGAGCCCTTAGAGTGGCGTGTTTCAACTCTCAACACCACCCATTATGAATATTTCAGCGAGTTAGTAGCCTAGCATTCTAATTCGCTATACCTGTTTTTGCAGTTCTTTGGCCCATGATGCGATCAGTTTGACTGGAGTATCGTTTTCGCTCCAGCTAAGCTGCCTCATAAAGAAGCTACGCATTTCTTGGCCAATTCCACACCCCCATACGCGAAGCGTGGGCTCCTTCTCAGCCCACTTCAGGGCTAGCTTGAGGTGATCCATCAAGTAATCCTCATCTCCATTCGCTTGTTGGGTGGCTCGATCCATCGGGCATCCATCGGATAACAAGATTATGTTGCGCTTTACTTCGCTAAAAGCTGTATTAGTTACATTGGATTGGGGCTCGTACGATAAGCTGCGCTTAGCCGCCCAGAGTAATGCCTCGCCATCAAGACTTTCTTTATAGATGTCTGGCTTGAGCATTCCTGCAATGCTTAGTCTAGAGTTTCTCCAGCTGGTTTTAAAGTCTTTAAAAATCCAATGCGCCTGCTCGTTTAATCGCCCTGGATTTCTCGGTTTGCCCGCAGCATGCCAGGCTTTTATGCATCTGCCGCCTTGCCAACTTGCGGTGGTGTACCCTAAGACCTCACAAGGGATGTTAGCTTTATCCAATATCTTGACCATGACATCAATCCAAGCTGCCATGGTGAGGCGATTTTCCTTCATTGAGCCAGAACAATCTATTAAAAAGCTGACCGTTGAATCGGGCTTTGCTAGTAAATATTCCTTTTGATAAATCGCTAACGAGTTGGGTGATGCGATAACTCGACTCAGTAATTTACGGTTGAGCAAGCCCCCCTCTGAGGATTCCCATCCATTTTTAATGGGGGCCGAAAAAAGTGTGGCATAGGTTTTTATGAATCGCGACCACGGAATAGCCCAGCTATCAATTTTTTCATCAATCTCTTCTCGAAATGCGGTGAGCTGAGCTATTCGGATGGTTTCTAGCGGTTTGATTTCTGTATCAAATGTGGCATCAAAAATACGGTATTTGCTCAAGGCGCGCTCGTAAATTTCCCGCTGCTGGGCGATGCCAATTGGAAAGGGGCTATTCCCCGCAATCGGATGCCTTTGTTTGTCTGAGAATTCCCAAGGAATTTGAAATTGATTTTTACTGGCATTACGCCGTTTAATACGAATACTCGGCACATTTTGATATTCTTTGGCGACTAAATTAGAGATAAACTGGGCCATCTCCAAGGCAGGCTTTGAAAATTTTTCCTGATCAAAGCGATAGCGTTTCAATTTATCCAGCAGTAATCCAGTGGATTGATAGAGTTCTGCTCGGGGTATCTCAATCGTATCCTGCATCAGTTGCGGAAGGGCTGCATTATTCAGTCGCGACCATGTTCCGCCAAATATCGCTAATAGCAGTAAGTTAATGCTTCCTTCTGTGCCTCCTTTGGCCATAAATTGATTAAGCCAGGCGACAAAATGATGCTGAACATTTTGCTTTGCACCAATCATGCTGGCGGGGCATATGCTTTCCACTCGGATTTGCTCTAACACTTCAAAAACAAGAGATCCCATTAAATCGTCGGGCTGATGAGTTCGGTGTAGTGCTGGGTCAGAATAAGCAATGCGTAAACTCAGGCCATCAAGCATGCCGCGATGATCGGACCAGGACTCAAAAAAATGAATGGGGTTAAGGTGCGGCGCCAGCTGTCCAATGAATTCATCATCGCGGTAAAAATTCCAATCCCGCATTTGGATGCGAGAGTCACCGGAGATGGATCGCACAATTGCGCCGTAGCGTTCTTGAAGCAATAAATCCTCAGATGAAAGCAGTTGCAAGGTGAGTTACTCCTATTAATCTACGGAGGACATTGCAAGTTTCAGCTCATGATTAAAGCATCGTTGATAGTATTCGGCAATAAGCGCCTTCTCTTCCAATTCACATTTATTTAAGAAAGCCAAACGGAAGGCAGACCCAAGGTCACCAAAGATAGTCCAATTTTCCGCCCAAGTAATGACCGTCCTAGTCGACATTAATGTAGATAAATCGCCAGCGGCAAAACCATTGCGTGTGAGATTGGCTAGGGCAATCATCTGTGCGGCAAGGGTGTTGTGCTCGGGCGCATTTAAAAGCGGCACTTTTGCCTTCACAATTCGCTCTTCGGCGCTAGGCTCTAAGTAGTTCAATGCGGCTACCACATCCCATCGATCCATTTGCCCTTGATTTAATAATTGCGTTCCGTGATAAATGTTGTTCCAGTTGCCTAAACCAATCGTATTACTGGTTCCAAAAATCCTGAAATAGGGGTGTGGTTCTATTACTCGATTTTGATCCAGGAGGGTTAGGCGACCTTCGCGCTCCAGCATTCGCTGGATGACAAACATAACATCTGGTCTTCCAGCATCGTATTCATCCAAAACAAGAGCAACCGGCCTTTGCAGGGCCCAGGGTATTAAGCCCAATTGAAAGTCGGTCACTTGTTGACCGTCTTTGATGGTGATGATGTCTTTACCCAGAAGATCCATGCGGGTAATCTGCCCATCTAGATTGATGCGCAGGCATGGCCAGTTTAGGCGAGCAGCTACTTGCTCGATATGGGTTGATTTGCCAGTGCCGTGCATGCCCTGTAATAAAACCCGTCGGTTGAAGCGAAACCCAGCCAGTAACGCAATGGTCGTGTCACTATCCAGTTGGTAGCTTGGGTCTAGCGCGGGAACAAGGGCGCTGGATTGTGAGAAGCGCGGTACTTCAAAATCACACTTGAAATCGCATTCTGGAAAAGCAGTTTTTACGGAGACCAGTAAATCGGGTTTTGAATCGATAAGGTCAGCTAGTTCAAGGCTATTTTGCATGTGATTTCCAGAGGAGTGCGATAGACAGTAAGTGAAATGTGTTCAATTTAGTAGACATTATCATTCCACTTTTTAAGTTTTTCTTGGGGATTTCCCTATATATTTTCAAATATAAGTTTATTGTAGAACAATTCGTTCCATTTATTTGAAAAGATGCTAGAATTCATCCCAATGTGTAATGCAATACAGAAAATGTTCTATTTTTTAACAGTTAACGGAGAGTTTGAATGTCTAAACCAGATCACGCTGTAACAACTGGCCCACAAAAAATGACCCCATCGGAAGCATTTGTTGAGACGATGGCAGCCAATGGCGTAACGGATATTTTTGGAATCATGGGCTCCGCTTTTATGGATGCAATGGACATTTTTGCTCCTGCCGGCATTCGATTGATTCCCGTGGTGCATGAACAGGGTGCCGCTCATATGGCGGACGGTTACTCCCGTGTGAGCGGTCGTCATGGTGTTGTGATTGGTCAAAATGGACCTGGCATTAGTAATTGCGTTACTGCTATTGCAGCAGCATATTGGGCGCATAGTCCGGTGGTGATGATCACCCCAGAGACGGGGACAATGGGCATGGGGCTTGGTGGATTCCAGGAAGCCAATCAACTTCCGATGTTCGAAGAATTCACGAAGTACCAGGGACACGTTAATAATCCAAAGCGGATGGCCGAGTACACAGGTCGTTGTTTTGATCGTGCGATGTCTGAAATGGGACCTACCCAGTTAAATATTCCACGTGACTATTTTTATGGTGAGATCGAGGTTGAGATTCCACAGCCAAGTCGTCTCGACCGAGGTCCGGGTGGCGAACATAGTCTAAATGAGGCTGCTGAACTGTTGGCTAAGGCAAAGTTCCCTGTCATCATTTCCGGTGGTGGTGTTGTTATGGGTGATGCGGTTGAGGAGTGTAAGGCGTTGGCTGAACGCCTTGGTGCGCCGGTAGTTAACAGCTATTTGCATAATGACTCGTTCCCAGCAAGTCATCCACTGTGGTGTGGTCCGCTCGGGTATCAAGGTTCTAAAGCTGCAATGAAGCTAATGTCTCAGGCTGATGTTGTTATTGCACTGGGTTCTCGTTTGGGGCCGTTTGGCACATTACCGCAGCATGGCATGGACTATTGGCCAAAGAACGCCAAGATCATTCAAATTGATGCCGACAACAAAATGTTGGGCTTGGTGAAAAAGATTTCAGTAGGCATTTGCGGCGATGCAAAAGCGGCAGCAATCGCTTTGACTCAGCGTCTTGCGAATAAAACCTTAGTTTGCGATGCCACGAAAGCAGATCGCGCCCAAACCATTGCAGCCGAAAAGGCGGCCTGGGAAAAAGAGCTCGATGAGTGGACGCACGAGCGTGATGCATTTAGTCTCGATATGATTGAAGAGCAGAAAAAAGAACGCACCCCAACCGGTGGAAATTACCTCAGCCCAAGACAGGTATTGCGCGAACTTGAAAAGGCGATGCCCGCTGATGTGATGGTCTCGACTGATATCGGCAATATCAACTCGGTCGCAAACAGTTATTTGCGCTTTGAAAGGCCCCGTAGTTTTTTTGCTCCAATGAGCTTTGGTAATTGCGGCTATGCGCTACCGACCATGATCGGTGCGAAAGTTGCCGCCCCTGAAAGACCGGCAATTGCATACGCTGGTGATGGCGCATGGGCAATGAGCATGGTTGAAATTATGACCGCCGTTCGTCACAATATCCCCGTTACCGCAGTGGTGTTCCATAACCGCCAGTGGGGCGCTGAAAAGAAAAATCAAGTTGATTTTTATAATCGCCGCTTTGTTGCCGGTGAATTAGAGAGCCCTAGCTTTGCTGGCATTGCTAAATCAATGGGGGCGGAAGGAATCGTAGTTGACCAATTGGATCAAGTCGGTCCAGCCCTTAAAAAGGCAGTCGATATGCAAATGAATGAAGGCAAAACATGCGTGGTAGAGATTATGTGTACCCGCGAATTAGGTGATCCATTCCGCCGCGATGCCTTATCTAAGCCCGTGCGTTTCCTAGAAAAGTATAAGGATTACGTATAAACCAGTGTTTATCTTCCGGGGCGGCGTTCCCGCTCTGAAGATAGACTAAAAAATAGAGTGGTAAGCTGATAAGTCCGGCCGCAATGCGCTGCCGGACTTATTTTTTGATACCGTGCCAATCGTAATAAAGCAAATGGGGTATTCATCTGCTTTTAAGTTAAAAAGTCGCCTCAGTTGTTGGCTCGTGATTGCTTTTCCACTAGATAAGCCAGAGCCAAAACCAAGCGCATGCGCTGCCAAAAGAATATTCTGAATTGCGCAGCCTAGGGATACCATCTTTTCATGCTCGCTGACACCATCTGCTGTGTTGCCCAGCTTCGCAACGGCCAAAAGCAATAAAGGTCCGCGAAGGGCTTTCTCTTGAGCCTCCTGTACTTGCAGTACGCTTGCTTCTGGATCGCGCTCCAGCAGGCACTCCTTAAAAACGGCGCCTAATGCATGGCGATTAGATTCGCTAATTTCGTAAAAATGCCAAGGGGTATTTCGGCCGTGGTCTGGGGCTGCTTTTGCAGATTCGAGAATGCGTTTTTTTTGCTCCGCAGACGGACCGGGTTCAATTAGGCGTTTTGGCGAAACATGAACCCGACCATGTATTAAGGCATCGGCATACTCATCTAGCAACATCATTCTGGAGTCAACTACGATATCCGCTGATAATAGAGGTTTTGCGGGTGATTGGCGTCGGCAAAGAACAGAAAGCGCTCGGCAATCAAACCGCTAAACTGAATGACAAATGCGATAAAAACCCAAGCCACATGATCTTGGCTAATTGCCAAAACCAGACAGATGAGCGGCAGAATATAGCCCGCTAATAATGTAATCCTGCGTAAATTACGGATCACCAACTCGCTTTGGTGATGAAAAAATTCCTTAGTATTGAAGCTGCCTCCCGTCATACCCATGGATGTTTGGCGAACATTGCTGGCTTTGAGTCCGGTGGCAGAGTTCAAGCTGGATTTAGGGCGGAGATTCCGATTGCGCTTCCAAATCCATAACTTAATCACCATGGCGGCTGCTATCAAGATAAAGCCAATTTGACTGAGCGCCAGGATCGATATGGTTTCAGGGCCAAACCATACGAGGAGCAGCGTGGAGAGGAGCATCCAGCCTGATGCTAGGCCAAGAATAATGAAATTCACAATTGTGGAAAAGTGAGCCCATTCTTGAATAAAGCGAATGCATTGGTAGATTTTGGCGGTACAGACCCAGAGGGCAAACGAGGCAACAATCAGAGCCGCCCAAATCCAGACATTGGTTTCCCCAAGCAATGCAGTGAGGAGGGCAAGGCAGGTGATACCGATGAACATCGGCAGAATAATGACTTCACGGGAAAGCCATGAGGTACGCCACATTAAAACAGCGCGCCAAGCTCGTTCTGGATGGCCCAAATGAAACATGGAGGCAATTAAGCCAATAATCAATAAAGCTAAGGAAATCGGCAATGCGAACATGGCCAAGAAGTCATTGGGCAAACCATCATCGCCCATATTCATGATGCCAATAAAAACCAGCAAACCTTGTGCCATTCCGGCTAGGGTTGTAAAAAAAATAAGTGAAAAATTCGGATGCATTAGTTTTCTGCCTTAACTGCATTAATGATTTCGGTAATGGAACGGGGTAAGTAGTGATTTGCTGGTTGCGTTTCCCACTCGGGCATCAGTTTGTAGCCGGAACGTTTTTCAATTGCTTGGCTTGCCTCAGATTCTGGATCGTGGATATCCCCAAAAATACGGGCGCTGGTAGGGCAAGCAAGGACACAAGCCGGTTTTTTCTCGCTTTCCGGCAAAGTTTCGCTGTAAATTCGGTCTACGCATAAAGTGCACTTAGTCATAACTTGGCGCTCTTCATCGAGTTCGCGAGCGCCATAAGGACAGGCCCAAGCACAATACTTACAGCCAATGCACTTATCGTAGTCAACCAGGACGATGCCATCTTCCGCGCGCTTATAGCTTGCTCCGGTAGGGCAAACCGGCACGCAGGGTGGATCCTCGCAGTGCAAGCAGGATTTAGGAAAGTGTACTGTTTCCATTTTGGGGAAGGTGCCGGATTCATAGGTTTGAACCCGATTGAAAAAAGCCCCATTGGGATTAGCGCTGTAGGGATTGAGGTCGGTTAAGGGCCCTGCCGATCCCGACGTGTTCCATTCTTTGCAGGAGGTCACGCAGGCATGGCAACCCACGCATACATTTAAGTCAATCACTAAAGCGAGTTGCTTTTTCTTTGGCATTGACTGTGTAGAGGTGCTGTTATTTTGTGACATAGGTATTTTCAGAAAAGGTTATTTTTTAATCATTCCGGGTACGCGGTGGGCTTTGACTTGCGGCCATGTTTCTTCTAGTTCATTTTCATCTGCCGCGGCTAATTTAACCCGCACGTCATACCAGCCAGCTTGCCCTGTGATTGGATCGGAGTTACTGACTGAAAATCCGCCAAGCGACAACTCCTCGGAAATCAGGTGATTGAGCAAAAACCCTTTCTTGGATTCGTCTGAGTTGGGATCAAGACTCCATGCAGACTCTGCTTTGCCGATGGCATTCCATGTCCAAACCGTGCCTGGATCAACCGCTTCAGAATGGCGAGCCATGCACTTTACTTTGCCCCATTGGGATTCAATCCACATCCATGCGCCATCGTTAATGCCATGTTCCAGCGCTGTTTTAGTGTTGACGTACAAATAGTTATGGCTGTGAATTTGCCTCAGCCATGCATTTTGCGAATCCCAAGAGTGATACATTGCCATTGGTCGCTGCGTGATGGCATTGAGACTGTATTTTTCGAGGTCGGTAACCTCGTCCTCTAGAGGTGGGTACCAAAATGGTAGTGGGTCAAAGTACTTAAGGATTCGTGACTTCAGGTGCTCTGGGGGAGTGGCTCCAGGTCGTTGGCCTTTCGCAGCCAAGCGAAACTTTTGCAAAATATCGGAGTAAATGGCAATCATGATCGGATCGTTTTTTTGGCGCAGTGCATTCGCCTTACTAAAGTCCAGATAGCCCCGATTCCAATTGCGCATGTATTGATGCTCCACAGGCATTTTGTAATGAAAGACGCAATTATTTTCAGCATAGCGTTTCCATTGGTCTGGGTTTGGCTCTCCCCGCAAACTCTTCTCGCCGTCTTTGCCACGCCAACCCGCTAAAAATCCTATACCGGAGTTGGGGGCAGTTTCAAAGCGGGTAATAAAGTCTGGATAGTCCTTAAATTTACGGCTTCCATCTTCGGCGGTAAACGCGGGGAACTTTAAACGCGAAGCCAACTCGATTAATACTTCCTGGAAGGGTTTGCACTCACCAGTAGCCGGCAAGACCGGAATGCGAACTGAATCAACTGGACCATCGAATTCGGAGATGGGTCGATCCAGCAAACTCATCGCGTCATGACGTTCCAAGTAGGTGGTATCAGGCAAAACGAGATCGGCAAAATCAACCATTTCAGATTGAAATGCATCACAAACTACCAAGAGCGGAATTTTGAATTCGCCATCGGCGTTTTTGGAGTTTAATAGGTCACGTACCTCCATGGTATTCATGGTGGAATTCCATGACATATTCGCCATGAAGATCATGAGTGTATCGATGGAGTAGGGATCGCCTTTAACCGCATTCGTAATGACGTTATGCATGAGTCCATGCGCCGCTAGAGGGTGTTCCCAGGTATATGCTTTGTCGATGCGCAGTGGCGTGCCATCCTTGTCTAAGGCCAGATCTTCTGGCTGCGTGGGCCAACCTAGTGGTGCCTTACCAAGCGGCGTGTTGGGCTTGATGTCATTTTCAGAGGAAGGTGGTTTAACATTTGGAGGCACCTGTCTTGGATAGGGCGCTTTGTGCCTAAAGCCACCTGGCCTATCAATTGTGCCAATCAGTGACATTAATACAGCAAGACCGCGTGTGGTTTGAAAGCCATTGGAGTGAGCTGCTAGCCCACGCATGGCATGAAATGCGACCGGCCTTGCGGTCACTGTTTCGTGGACTTCGCCCCAAGCATCAGTCCACTGCACTGGCATTTCAAATGCCTGCTCAAATGCGGCTTGACCAATTTCATTCGCTAATTTTTTAATGCGCTCCGCTGGAATACCGGTAATCGAAGATGCCCACTCGGGGGTTGTTTCCTCGACTTGCTTGCGGAGCAATTCAAATGCGGGAGCTACTTTCTTGCCTTGATGGGGGCCTGCACCCATAATGAATTCGCCACAGAGCGCTGGCGAAACTCCTTTTTCAAAGCACGGCCTCGCGCTGTCTGTGTTTTCATCCCAAACGTATTTATTGTGTGGCAAGTCTGCATTGATTGGATCGGAATCTGGATCAAATAAAAATAAGCCTTCTTCGGAGCCGGCATCTAAGCAAACCAGTTGACCAGAATTGCTATATCGCTTGAGGAAGGCTGCATCGTATTGCTCGGTACGAATTAATTCATGCATGAGGGCCATGAACAAGGCGCCGTCGGTCCCGGGTTTAATTGGTATCCATTCGTCCGCAATGGCTGAGTATCCTGTGCGTACTGGATTAATGGATATAAAGCGACCCCCCGCTCTTTTAAATTTCGAGAGGGCGATTTTCATTGGATTGCTGTGATGGTCCTCGGCGGTACCAATCATGATGAACAGTTTTGCGTGATCGAGATCGGGCCCGCCGAATTCCCAAAAGCTTCCGCCAATGGTGTAAATCATTCCGGCAGCCATATTGACTGAGCAAAAACCACCATGCGCCGCGTAATTTGGAGTTCCGAACTGGCGCGCAAAGAGGCCGGTCAGCGCCTGCATCTGATCGCGTCCGGTAAATAGAGCGAATTTCTTGGGATCAGTTTCGCGAATTTTCTGGAGGCGATCCGATAGCAAATCAAAGGCCTGTTCCCAGCTGATTTCATCGAATTCCCCAGCGCCGCGGTCACTTCCTTTTTTGCGCAGCAGCGGTTTTGTGATCCGCGCCGGCGACTTCTGTTTCATGATGCCGGCAGACCCTTTGGCGCAAATAACCCCTTGATTTAATGGATGCTCTGGATTGCCATCGATGTACACGAGCTCGCCATCGCGAAGGTGGGCTCGGATTCCGCAGCGGCAGGCGCACATGTAGCACGTTGTTTTCTTAATTTCAGTTGCGGGTGCCTGTTTATGAATGGGGTCATGTAGGGGGTCTTTTGAAAAAATCTTGAACATAGTTTTATGGTTTCTTAAAGAAGCTTCTATTGTAGTTTTTAAGCTAAACGCATTGCTAGCGCAGTGGATGCGACCCTCGAAAATACCGAGTCGGAACGGGATGTCAGGATGATAGGTACGGCGGCACCTAAAATCGCACCCGCACATTCAGCCCCCGCCATGTAGACAAGCGATTTATATAGGATGTTTCCCGCTTGTAGATCGGGGGCGAGTAATAAATCAGGATCTCCGGATACTACTGACTGAATTCCCTTGGTTTTTGCCGAAGTCGCAGAAATGGCGTTATCAAATCCAAATGGACCTTCAATCAGTGCGCCAGGAAAGAAAGGCGCATCGCGCTGCGCATCGACTAGTAACTTTGCATCCAGTGTGGCTTGCATGGCGGGATTAACGACTTCGGTGGCAGCAAGAATCGCCACTTTGGGCTGAGCAACACCTAGTTTTGCGAGCGCATCGAGACTATTGAGCAAAATATGTTTTTTATGCTCAGCTGTCGGTGCGATATTGACAACGCAATCGCTGATTCCAATGAGTTTGTGGTAGCTGCTGAGCTCAAATAAAAAGAGATGACTTGTTCGGCGGGCTGTTCTTAGGCCATCCTTGCCAACCACTGGCCCCATGAGGTCTTCTGTATGAAGAGAGCCTTTCATCAGGGCAGCAAGCTCACCTGCTTTGGCCATTGCCACCGCAATCGTAGCGGCCGCAACAGGGTCGTTGGGCGTATCAATGATTTGAATTCCATCGATATCAACCCCCATTTTTCTTGCCAGAAAGGTGATTTGCTCCTGTGGCCCAATCAAGATAGGCGCGCATAGCGAATATTCCCTGAGTTGCGTAACCGTCTCTAAGGCGGGCTCACTGAGAGGGAAAACCACGCCAAGCGGCTTCGTTCCTTTTGAGCCGTGAATGAGGGTCTCTAAAAGAGGATATTTTGTACTCATACCGTGATCGTTAGCTCAACTAAGCGTATTGGATATCCGCTCTGCTGCGGTACGTAGCTGAGGGATGTATTCCATTGCCTGATTGAGGGGTAATCGAGCGGTCGCTGCATGAATAGCAATCGCCGCCACTGCATCACCATGTTTATCGCGAACCGGCACTGCTACGCAAGATACTCCAAGCACATACTCTTCGTTATCAACGGCATACTCCGTGCTGATAATGCGGTTGAGCTCGGACTCAAGCAAGTCGCGGTCTGTAATAGTGCGATGGGTGAACTGTTCCAGCGGTAGATTGTCGAGGAGCTTTGCGCGTTCCTCAGGGGGCTTAAACGCTAAAAGCAGCTTTCCGCTGGCGCTGCAGTGCGGTGGCAATACCGTTCCAGGGGGAAGGTGCAGGCGCAAGGCCCAATTTGCCTCTACGCGATCAAGGTAGAACAATTCGCCGCGTCGCAGAATGGCTAGATTGCATGTTTCTTTCAGGTCGGAAACCAGCTTACGCAATATAGAGTGGCGTACGCCCGAAACATTGTCATGGCACAGCGTTTCCAGAGCAAGATTCGCCAGTCGATCTCCAGGAGAGTAGGCTTTTCCGCCCGGCTCTCGCATGACTAAACCAGCCTCTTCAAAAATCGCTAATGTGCGATGCAGGGATGCTTTTGGCATACCTGTAATTTGCATGAGTTGAGCTAGGGAGGCGGGCTGTCTTAGGGCGGCTAGGGCCTCCAAAATAACAACGCCCTTAAGCATGGAGGAATTTTCATTGGAAACATCTTTTTTTGAGGCATCAAGTATTTCGATCATTTCTAGCTCGGACATGGTTTTGATCTCATAAAATTAGATATTTCGTTCATTTTAATAGAACATAGTAAGTTTATAGCATAAAACGATTAGTATTTTTACTTATAAGAAACAACTTGTTCAGGATAACTGAATAGAGTATGGTTATCTCTGGAGACTAAAAAATAACTTCCTATAGGAGTTTTTATGAATAAGAAAAAGATCTTGAAATGGGCATCCAGCATTGCTTTATGCCTTTCAAGCGCAGTGATGGTTGGCACAGTACACGCTCAATCATGGCCGACAAAACCAATTAAATTTATTGTGCCTTACCCACCCGGGGGAGGTACAGATGTCATTGCGCGAATTGTTCAGGAGCCAATGGCAAAAGAGCTGGGTCAGCAAGTGATTATTGATAACCGTGGTGGTGCCGGCGGTTCGATTGGCTCTGCATTGGCTGCACAATCCCCATCGGATGGATACACGGTTTTGTTTACTTTATCGTCGCACACCATTAATCCTTCGTTTTATCCGCGATTACCATTTGATACGGAGAAAGATTTTGCTCCGGTTGTAACCATTGCGTCTTTGCCCCAAATTTTAGTTGCTAACCCCAACTTTCCAGCAAAAAACGTAAAAGAAGTGATTGAGATGGCCAAAGCCAAACCAGGTTCAGTCTCGTATGCGTCCGTTGGCAATGGCTCCCCAGGTCACCTTGCTGGAGCCATGATGGCAACCGACGCTGGCGTTGACATGGTGCACATTCCATATCGCGGCGGTGGCCCTGCTATTACCGATGTAATTGCAGGTCAGGTTCCATTGCTTTGGGTTTCGATCCCTGCAGCGGCCCAATTTGTGAAATCTGGAAAGGTAAAGGCGCTGGCAGTTTCAACGGTTAAGCGATCTGCGGTATTCCCGGATGTGCCAACCATGGCTGAGTCGGGCTTCAAGGATTTTGAGGTTGATTCGTGGTACGCCATGTTTGTCCCGGCCAATACACCTAAGCCGATTGTCGAGCGTTTAAATAAAGCTGCGATCAAAGTGTTAGCTCAGCCGGAGGTAAAAGAGAAGTTACTTAGCCAAGGCGCTGAAGCAGTGGGCGATTCGCCATCGCAGTTAGCTGCTGTGGTCAAAAAAGAGCTAGCTAAGTGGAAGCAGGTTGTGAAGGCTGCCAATATTAAGGTTGACTAAGTACGTAACGAATCATCATTTTTAAATATTCAGTAAAGAACATATGTCAGAAGTAGAAAACATCATTAAGCGCGCCCGTATTGCGCAAAAAGAGTATGAGTCGTATTCCCAGGAGCGGGTTGATTTGGTGGTCTCCTCGGTCGCTTGGGCTATTTTAGAGCCCGGCAGAAACAGGGAGTTAGCTGAGTTGGCAGTCCGTGATACGGGGCTTGGTGATGTAGATGACAAGTTTAAAAAGAATTTTCGTAAAACCTTGGGTTTAGTGCGCGACCTGCAGAAAGCAAAAACAGTCGGAGTAGTCGCGCATGATCCCCTTACCGGGATTACTGAATATGCCAGGCCAGTAGGGGTGGTAGCTGCGATTACTCCATCTACCAATCCTGGCGCTACACCGATTAATAAGATACTCAATGCTTTAAAGTGTCGTAATGCAGTTGTGATAGCGCCATCGCCAAAAGGACTTACAACTTGTGCGCGCTTGTTGCAGTTTGTTCATGCGCAATTGGATTTGGTTAAAGCACCTAGAAACTTGGTGCAGATGTTGCCAGACCCCATTACGAAAGACGCTACCCATGAATTAATGCGATTGGCCGATTTAGTGGTTGCCACCGGTTCCCAGGCCAATATTCGGGCTGCGTACACCTGCGGTACACCTGCTTTTGGGGTGGGTGCCGGCAATGTACTCGTCATTATTGATGAGCATGCTAATTTAGTTAGTGCGGCTCAAAAAATTGCCCAATCTAAAACATTTGATAACGCAACTAGTTGTTCAAGCGAGAATGGCGCCGTTTTGCTTGACGCAGTCTATGACTCTGCTATTGCCGCTTTAGAGCAGGCAGGCGGGGTTTTATTGGACGCAGCTGACAAGCAACGCCTTCATGACGTGATGTTTAACAATGGGAAGCTCACCTCAACCCTAACAGCGCAATCGCCAGCAGTAATTGCGGAACGCGCAAAACTACTGCACCCCAAAGCCGGTAGCGCACGTTTTTTCATGGTCGAAGAAACTGGCTTTGGTCCAGACGCTCCATTTTCAGGTGAAAAATTAAGTCCAATCCTGACGGTTTGGCGCGCACCCAATTTTCAATCTGCCAAAGAATTAATCGCGCACGTCTACTCTTTCCAAGGAGCAGGACATTCAGTTGGTTTGCATACCGCTAGCAGTGGGGCGGTAATGGAGGGTAGGGCTGATGATTTGGCAAGTCACTTGCCAGTTGCGCGGATTATTGTTAATCAAGCGCATGCCATAGCAACTGGCGGAAGCTTCGAAAATGGCTTACCGTTTTCCTTGTCGATGGGGTGCGGCACTTGGGGTAAAAACAACTTCTCCGACAACATGAACTATCGCCACTATCTGAATACCACGCGCGTTGTAAGGCCTATTACTGAAAAAGTGCCTGAGGTTGAGACCCTGCTGGCGAATTACTTTAGTCAATTTCCTCAATAATCCGGTTTAGTAACCACTCTTTCGCACTCAATATGGCGGACACACACAGCATAACTGGCGCCAGCATTGCGCAGGTCTTAACCCATTGGGCGCAACAGCAGCCCGAACATGCATTATTGTTTGCTCCCGAAACCGAACAAAATCTGACCTACGGTCAGATGGCAGTTGAAGCAGAGCATTTTATGGGCTGGCTACAAGAGCATGGGATTAGCTCTTCAGGTCATGTGGGCATTTTTATGCACAATGGTCGACAAACTACTACGGTGTTTCTTGCGACTATGGCTGCTGGTCGCGTGGTGACTCCGCTTAATTTATTGGCGCCTGTAGATCAACTCGCTTGGGTTTTGGATCATAGCGATATTGAGGTTTTATTCTACGCCCCTGAAAATAAGCAAAGTTTATTTGCGGCGCTCAAAAAAACGCAGCGCGCTTTTGAGTTGGTTGAATTAGATCCGGACGCGGAATCCGGACCATTCATGCGATCGGCTCGCATTCCTTTGCCTCAAATTAATACGGATAGGCCTGCATTATTGATGTATACCTCCGGTACAACAGGTACCCCGAAGGGGGTGTTGCTAACCCATCGAAATCTATTGCATGCGGCAAAGTCCATTAGCGAATGGCATCAATTAAGTCCTGAGGATATTGTATTAAGCTCGCTGCCGATCTACCACATCAATGGTCAGGTGATCTCAACAATTACCCCATTCTTTTCTGGTGGCTCGATTGTGGCGCCACATCACTTTTCTGTATCGACGTGGTGGAAAACCGCAATCCAATACAAGTGCACATGGATCAATATGGTCCCTACGATCATTGCGTACCTCATCAATGCTGCAAAAAGTGGAGCCAATAAGCCTGATCTCGCGCAGCTCAAACACATTCGCTTTGGTCGCTCTGCATCAGCCCCTTTGCCGCCAGAGCATCATCGTGAATTCGAGGCATTGTTCGGCATGCCTGTGATTGAGGCGATGGGCATGACGGAGACGGGTTCAATTGTCTTTTGCAATCCCCACGATGATCGCAGGCGTTTCGGCAGCCCAGGGCTTCCTTGTGGAGTACAAGCCAAAATTGTGGACGATCATGGCCAGATTTTGCCGGACTTGGTTTCCGGCGAGATATGCCTAAAGGGAGAGAATGTATTGCACGCCTATTACAAAGGCGAGGCGGAAACGCAGAAGGCTTTTGATGCCGATGGCTGGATGAAGACGGGCGACCTTGGCATGCGGGATGCCGATGGTTTTTATTTCATTACAGGTAGATTAAAAGAGTTGATCATTAAGGGTGGAGAAAACATTGCTCCCCGTGAAATCGACGAAGTTCTTTTAAAGCATCCTGCCGTGCTCGATGCGGCATCTGTTGGAATACCAGACTCCAATTACGGTCAAGAAATCATGGCCTGCATCATCTTGAAAGAGGGACAGCCTTGCTCGGAGTCGGAGATGCGCCAATTCTGTATCGATAATTTAGGTAAATTCAGGACACCGAAAATCATCCTATTTATGGATGATCTCCCAAGAGGGCCTTCTGGTAAGGTCCAGCGCCTGAAGTTATTGGATTTAGCTGAGGCGAAGCAGTAAGAATTACTTCGTTTTCTGTTTGCTGTGCTGAAGAATTTTATGCATCAGTATGGATGAGAAGATCCCGAGCAGGATGGCCCACTCTAGCGCGATGGTGACCGTGCCAATTGCAGTGACTAGCATCGGAATCCACGAGCCCTTACCCATGTGAATTTCGTGGCGAATTTGTTTCAAATCAATTAATTTCCAGGCGACCAGCAGTAGTAAGGTGGCGATGACAACATAGGGAATGTGTTTCGCAAGCGGCGAAACAAAGGCCAAAATAATCACCAAGAAAATAGCAGCACTAATCGCGGAGAGTGGTGTTTTAGCCCCTGCCGCTAAATTGACGCCCGTGCGATTAAATGAGCCGCTAGACGGGTAGGCGGAAAAGAAGGAGCCTGCTAGGTTGGCTAAACCTTGACCAATGAATTCTTGATTCGCATTGAATTTATCATTGGTTTTAAGTGCAATCGCACGCGCAATCGCCATCGCCTCCGTTGATGCGAGCAGTGTCATGATTAAGGTAGCGCCAAATAATTGCTGCAAGGTCGATGGGCTAAGGTCCGGAAAGGACGGCGGAGGAAATGCCCCTGGAATATTACTGACGCGTTTAAATTGGGCGAGGTGCGGAAAGCCAAATTCAATTACCGCTGCCGCAATAGCGCCAACGATAACCGCAACCAGCATCGCGGGCACATATTTATTCAGCGGATTCCAGAGGCGGATCACGCCGAGTGTAATGAGAACAAGGACAATAGACTGTAATTGAACGTGACCACTTAGCGCCTGACTCGCAATGGCTTGGAGGGTATGAATGACGTCGGTGCCGCGGGGGATATCCATGCCTAAGAGGGTTCCGGCTTGGCTATTGATAATCAATACAGCGGCCCCAGCCGTAAAACCAACAATAACGGAATGCGGTACCTTCTCAACCCATTTGCCAATACCGCTAAACCCTAAAATTAATTGGATTGCACCCACCAAAAAGCTGAGAGTTAAAACCAGCGCAACGTATTGTGATGACTCGGGTAGCGCAAGGGGGGCAATGAGAGCCATGGTGGTGAGCGAAATGGCGTTTGCTGGCCCCGTTACCATGAGTCGGCTTGAGCCAAAGAGGGCGGCAATTAAGCAGGGCACCATGGCTGCATAAAGACCATAGTGCGGCGGCATTCCCGCCAATAAGGCAAATGCAATTCCCTGTGGGAGCACAACAATCGCGCCAGTCAAGCCCGCTAATAAATCAGCGCGCACTGTCCCGGGGTTTTGGTACTCGGGTAACCATTTTAAAAACGGAAGCTGTTTCATTGTGGATGGCAGATATTATTTTAGTTTTGCTACCAAAGACAGTAGTTTACTCAATATCAAGCTAAAGTTATGTGCTACTAGCCACCTTACCCAATATCAAATCAGCCGCTCTCTCGGCTAGCATGACCGCCGGCCAGTTGGTATTGCCTGAAGGTAGGGTAGGCATCGCCGAGCAATCAACTACCCTAAGACCAGTAACGCCCCTTACCCTCAGTTCGGCGTCTAAGACTGCCATTGGATCACCATCGACACCCATCTGGCATGTCCCAGTTGGGTGAAAGATCGTAGCCCCATTGTTTCGACAAAAATCTAATATGTCGGCATCGCTCTGGGGGTTATTGGGCTTAATTTCACGCTCGATTAAGGATTTAAGTGGCTCTGTTTGCGCAATTTTTCGGGCGAACTGAACGGCGGCAATACTGGTTGCGCGATCATGTTCAGTGGCAAGGTAGTTGGCTACCATTTTTGGCGGTACGAGAGGGTCGCTTGATTGAATGCGAACATGGCCTCTTGACTCAGGTCTAAGTTGGCAAACTGACATGGTAAAGCCAGGGAAGGGGTGTACATTGCCGCCTGCCATATCCGCCGACAGCGTCGCTAAATGAAATTGAATATCGGGACTGGTTGATGACGGCATTACTTTGGTGAAGAGACCGCCTTGATTAATGCCGATTGAAAGTGGCCCGCCACGAAACAAAAGCCAATCGAGGCCCATCATCGCTTTCCCGATAAGCGATGACAATTGAACGTTGGTGGAGATGGGCTGATTTAATTCATAAATCAAGCGGTATTGGAGGTGGTCTTGTAGATTCTCGCCAACGCCGGGAAGATCATGAATCACGGGAATATTAAATTCACGCAGGAGAGTTTCGGGTCCGATACCAGACAACTGCAAAATCTGGGGTGATTGGAGGGCTCCTGCGCTAAGAATGATTTCTTTATTTGCTCTAATGGTTTGCTTTTCTCCGTTGCGCATCAATTCAACGGCGACGGCACGCTTCTTTTCAAAGATGACACGCATTACCTGGCTATCGGTGAAAATAGTTAGGTTAGGACGTTTTTTGGCGGGCTTTAGGTAGGCTACCGCCGTGCTGCAGCGTAAACCTTTATTTGTGGTGAGTTGGTAATACCCCACTCCTTCTTGCGTGAGATTGTTAAAGTCGTCAGTCTCTGGAACGCCCAGTTGAACTGCGCTTTTAATAAACGCCTCTACCAGCGGATGTTTTTTGGGAATGGATGAGGCCTTGAGCGGGCCTGTTTGTGAATGGAGCGGACCGCTTAAGCGATCATTGCCTTCCGACTTTTTAAAGTAGGGCAGAACATGATCCCAGCCCCAGCCTTTATTTCCTAAAGCTTCCCAGCCATCGTAATCCTCTTTTTGCCCACGAATAAAGATTAGTCCATTAATAGAGCTTGATCCACCTAAACATTTTCCGCGCGGCCAATAAATTTTACGTTGATTCATCCCGGGATCGGGCTCTGTCTCAAATTTCCAATTTAACTTGGGGTCCCACATGGTTTTGCCATAACCAATCGGTAGATGAATCCACGGTGACCTATCTTTAGGTCCCGCTTCAATTAGGCAGACCGAGTTTTTCGAATCCTCGGAGAGGCGGTTGGCTAGCACGCAACCGGACGATCCTGCCCCAACAACAATATAGTCAAATGAATTAAGTGGCATACAGAATAAATTTCCTGAAACTTTAAGTGGCAATCGCACACAATTGAATAATGCGCATTAATCAGGGCTTGATTATGGAATTTCCATAATCAAGCCAACCTGGATTTAGATTAATTTACTGATGGTAGCCAAGTTGCCAGCTGCGGGAAGATCAGCAGCAAAATGACCGCAATAACTTGTAACACCATAAATTGCGACATGCCAGCATAGATATCGGTGATTTTCCAGGTGGGGGCAACCCCTTTAAGGAAGTAAGCTGAGAGCGCCACTGGAGGTGAAAGCCACGCAGTTTGTAGCGTAACCGCTACCAATGTGCTGAACCAGATCAAATCGATGCCAGCCGCCTTGATAATGGGGAGAAAAATAGGAACCACAATTAAAACGATAGGCACCCACTCGAGCGGCCATCCCAGCAGAAAAATCAAGAACAAGATCAAGATCAGCATCACCATCGGCGGCAATGGCAGCGATGCCAAAAAGCCGGCAATTAAGTCAGCGCTTCCCAGTCTTGAAAAAACAGCGCCGAATAAATTCGATGTGGTTACCAAAAGCAAAATCATGCTTGAAACCTGCAATGTTTGCATGATGCAATTTTTTATTTTTGCAAATGTCATGCGTCCCGAAAAAACGGTTAGCAAAAAGGTCGCAACGCAGCCAATCGCACCTGCATCCGTCGGTGTTGCAATTCCGGCAAGGATAACGCCTAGGGTTGCAAATAGCACAACGATCACTGGCGCTATTCCTATTAGCAGGTCAATCACAACCGGCTTGAGCGATTTCGCTCTCAACTCAACTGGAAGGGCTGGCCCAAGAGCGGGGTTAATCCAGCACCGGATCATGCACCAAGCTGCAAATAAGAAAGCCAAAAGCAATCCAGGCATAACCGCCGCTGCAAACAGGTCGGTAGCCGGAATGCCAACTACCGGCCCCATCACAATCAACATGACCGATGGCGGTATTAATATGCCTAGGGTGCCACCTGCCGTGATTGCTCCGGCCGACATCCGTACATCGTAGCCACTTTTAATCATCGATGGTGCGGCCATGACGCCCAACAAAACAACGGACGATCCCACAATGCCTGTTGCTGCGGCAAAAATAGTGGCGGTAACAATAACAGCAAGATAGAGTGAGCCCCTTATTCCTGAAAACAGTTGTTGAATGGAGCCAAAGAGGCGCTCCATAATGCCAGACTGCTCCAGCAAGAATCCCATGAAAAGGAAAAAGGGGATGGACGCTAAAACACTGTCCTGCATGACCGATAGGGTTTGAAGAATGGCCAGATCAAATACCACTGGGCCTAATGCAATAAAACCCATCACAATACTAATCGCACCTAAAGTAAATGCGATTGGGAATCCAATAAAAATGGCTATTAATAGAAAGCCTAATCCGACAATGCCGAGAATTTGATGATCCATCTTATGCCCCTTCCTGTGTTGCATCTAAAGGCCATTCGTTAGTTCGAATGGCTACGAGGCATTTGCTTACTTCAGATAGCCCTTGAATAAAGAGCAAAAAACCCGTTAACGGAAGTGTCAACTTGAATGGCCAAGTAATCGCCATCCAAGGACTGGAAACAAAGCGCTCGTTTGTAGTGAGTGCCTTATAGAAATATTCCCACCCCACAATGGTGAAAATAAGTACAAATGGATAAAAGAGCAGGAGGTAGCAGCTTAAATCCACAAGCCCTTGCGTTTTTGGCGACCAATTGTCATAAAACATATCGGTGCGAATATGCCCTTTATGTTTTAAGGTGTAACTGGATCCCAGCATGAAAAAGGCGCCGTAAAGCATGAAGGTCATGTCATAGGCCCAGATAGTCGGCGATCCAAACGCATAACGCGCAATGACCTCATAGGCCAAGCTAAGAATCATGGGGACAAGCATCCAGCCAACAAGCTGACCAGAAATGGATGTAATGCGATCCATCTTTTCTGAGAATGTAATTAAACTTTGATTTGAGTTTTGCACTGGCAAATTCCATTTAAAAAAAAGGGTGGGAATGCCCACCCCTTTATAGCTACATTAAAACTAGTTCATTATTTTTTCTTGCTATTAACTACAGTTGCACCGATGTTGTAGTACAGACCGTTAATTTGAGTCCAGTACGGAACAACGACGCCTGCGAATTTCTTCTGAGACTCAAGCACTTCTTTAAAGAAAGCGTTTTTCTCAGATTCGCGTGCATATACAACTGCGGTCGCTTTTTGGAATGCAGTAAAGAACTCTTTTGGAGTGTCATGAATTGTTACGCCATGATCCTTTTTGAGTTTCTCAAGAGCAATCGCGTTGCGGTATACGTTGAATGTATAAGTTTCCGCAATGGTTGCGGAGACTGCAGTCTCAATAATTACCTTTAGATCTGCAGGCAACTTATCCCAGAAGGTCTTGTTGATTAAGAGTTCTGCGACGTCAGTTGACTGATGTAAGCCTTGTAAATAGTAGTGCTTAAATACGTTTTGAAAGCCCAAAATCATATCGTCGGCTGGTCCGATCCACTCGGCTGCGTCAATCACGCCGCGCTGGGCAGCGGGAACAATCTCTGAGCCAGGCATTGCTACAGTGGTTAAACCCATTTCACGGAAAATTTCCGCTGTTAATCCAGGAGGCGAGCGGTATTTCATGGGCTTCATGTCTGCGATCGAGTTGATTGGTTTTTTGAACCAACCGAATGGATCTGGGCCCATAGGCTGAATCATGAAGGGCTTGATATTGGTTTTGAGGACTTCAGTAAAGAGGCGCTCATAGAGTTGATCGCCACCACCATTTTTAAGCCAGGCCATGTGGGAAACTTGATCCAAGCCCACGCCGGAGCCGGATGCGGGATTTGAAAACAGTGCCGCCGCTGAATTTTTACCTGACCAGTAATGCGTCCAGGCAAATCCACCATCCACTACGCCCTTGTCAACGGCATCCAAAATACCAAATGCGCCTACAACCGCGCCATCAGGCAATACTTCCACTTTAAGGCGGCCATTTGACATTTTGTCAACACGCTCGCCAAAGTTCTTCATTAGTTCAAAATAAATACTGGCAGATGGAACGCCAGTTTGGATTTTCATTTTTATTGGCGCGGATTGCGCAAATGTAGCACCGCATAGCGCAGTAGATAAGGCGGTGACCGCCACTACGCGTTTTACAAATTGAATAAGCATTTCAAACTCCTTTGGTTGAGTTGGGCAGACATCTCTTGGGATGCGTCTTTGCAAACGATACATCATTCCATTTAGCTGAACAAGATGTTTTATATTAGTAAAAACGAGGGGATTATTAGCCCTTTAATTTAATTTGTTCCATTAGAATGAACAAATAGTTAAATTATTTAATAAATTTTGGAATGCAGGATACGAACCTGAACATATGCTGCATTGCACCTTTGAATCCTGCCTTATATCTCTTCGAGCCAGCGGTGCACAGTGGCGAATTATTTTTTTAATTTCTTTCGAATGAGCAATCATATGATTCAAAAACAATCTAAGTGGTTTTAATTGAGCGCGCTTGACTGGGCTTCACTCGGAATTTTATTTTTTTCCGCCATCTTGGGAGGATTGGTCCGCCGTTTGAGTGGTTTTGGTGGCGCCCTCATCATGTCTCCATTATTGATGTGGGTTTTCCCGATTCCCTTTTTTATTCCGATTGTCGTAAGCGCTGAATTGCTTGGGGGAGTGTGGCTCTCAAAGCAATGGAAAGTGCATCGAGAGGATAGGCCAAGGCGCTATCGGATGTGGGTACTCGCAGCACTTCTGTTGCCGATTGGGATTGTTTTGGGGGAGTTAATTTCGATTGATGTGCTGAAAATAGTGACTAGTTTGATTGTGATTATTTTTTCGGCTTATTTATTGGCTCGTCCCCATTTTGTATTGAGCTTGACGTCAACTCGCGATGCATTGTCTGGGGCTTTATCGGGTTTGCTATTGGGCTCCTGCGGGATTGGTGGTCCACCCGTAGCGCTGTATTTAAATTCGAGCGCATTAAAATTTGAACGTTCCAGAGCCTTGCTTTCCCAATTTGTTTCGGGCGTGTGTTTTATGGCTATTGTCGCGGCAAGCTTCTTAGGCGGTGGGATTGCCTGGTTGCCTTGGCTTTTGTTAGCACTTCCAGCTTATATCGTTGGCATGGTATTGGCGTGGCGATTACTGCAATGGCGTGATTTATCGGCTGAGGTGATTAAAAAATTGTGCTTATTTTTATTGATTGGTAACGCCATATTTAATTTGGCAATAATGATGTTCATATAGCAGCTTTTGCCTCGGCAGCTAACATCTGCGGATCGAGCTTGCTGAGCGTTTATCATTAAGCCTGCAGCCCTTAATGGATACCAATCCTCACCACCCATGGCCACCTACACCACCGAAACCGTTCTCTCGATTCACCACTGGAACGACACCCTCTTTAGCTTCACCACGACCCGCCAGCAGGGCCTGCGCTTTCGCAATGGCCACTTTTTAATGATTGGACTAGAGG
>JAUYRJ010000014.1 GCA_030696845.1 Polynucleobacter sp. | reverse complement strand
CCAGAATTAATCCCAATGGAATCAATAGGGTACCAATTAGATCAATGTGTTTAATAGGGTTTAAGGTTACCCTACCCAGTAAGTAAGCCGTGTTATCGCCGAGCTGTTTGGCGGCGTAGCCATGCGCAGCTTCGTGGATGGTAATCGCCAAAATCAAAGGAATCGCATTAATGGCGATGGCTTCTATAGAATAGTCACTAATCATGACAATATGATATCCATAGGAGCCCATTGTGACTGAAGAAAAAAAACCTGCCGCCAAGACGCCCGCTCGCCCTGTTATAGCTAAGCCGCCCGCACGGCCCCCGGTTGGTAAGGGACCTCAAGGTGCTGGTGGTAAGCCGCCCAGTGGCTTTGGTGGCGGAAAAGGAATGATGCGCAAAGCAGGGCGCGGTCGATAAGATCGGCCCGCACCTGAATTGGCAGTTTGCTGGATAGTGGATAATCTAGCTATAAATCAATTTGTACTACTTAAGGATTAGCGATGAACGAATGGCATAAAGAAAGTAAAGACGAGATCAATAAAAAGATCATCACCTTGATCGTGATGCTGGCGGTTGCAACGAGCTTGGCAATTCTGTTTGCTTTGGTGGCTGCGCATACTGGCTATGTATTTGGTTAAGCATTTCACTGTAGTTCGCGTGTAGCATGACGGCGCGCCGTCAGCCCGCTGTCTTTATTGGGCACGGTAGTCCGATGTATGCAGTTGAACCCAATCGGCATACAGCCGCATGGGAGACCCTAGGAAAGCGCCTAGTAAAGCCTGATGCGATTCTCGTTATTTCTGCGCATTGGTTAACTCGGGGCGTTTGGGTCACCGCAATGGATCAACCCAAGACCATTCATGATTTTGGCGGCTTTCCTGAGGCCCTCTTTCAGATTCAGTATTCAGCACCCGGCAGTCCGGAGCTCGCTTTGCGAGTGCAGTCATTATTAGAGGTGCCGGTCGTTTTAGAAGAAAACGAATGGGGCATTGATCACGGCGCGTGGTCGGTATTGCGTTACCTCTATCCCAAAGCCGATGTCCCCGTAGTGCAACTCAGTTTAGATGGCGCCTTAAGTGCCCATGCTCACTATGACTTAGCTAAACAATTGGCTCCGCTGCGCGATGAGAACATTCTGATTTTGGCTAGCGGCAATGTGGTGCATAACTTACGCTTGATTGACTGGAGCGATTCAGCGCAGCCGCACCCCTGGGCTAGCGAGTTCAACCAATTTTTTCTGAGTCAAATTCAGGCAAATCAACACGCAGCAGTAATCGATTGGGAGAGTGCTGGTAATGCGGCGCGGTTATCCATTCCAAGTCCTGAACATTATTGGCCCGCCTTGTATCCGCTAGCGCTGCAAGGACCGGGCGAGCGCGTTGAGCTCATTACCAATGGCATTGAGATGAGTTCGATTAGCATGTTGTCTTACCTCATTCACTAAGGGCACCATCACAATGTGGCCATCGATGATTGCAATTTTCTGCGGAGCCGGTTGTGGGGCTCTAGTGCGGGCCGGACTTAATGTGCTGGGCCATGGCATTGCTTTTACTATTCCGCTGGGTACGCTTTTCGCGAACTGGTTGGGCGGCTACCTTGTTGGTATTGCGTTGGCATTTTTTGGTAATCACGCGACTTTAGCTCCCGAGTGGCGCTTGCTCATCATCACCGGGTTTTTAGGGGGTTTGACGACCTTCTCGAGTTTTTCAGCTGAGGTGCTAGAGATGCTTCAGCGTGGCGAACTCACTTGGGCTATTGGTACTGTCTTCATTCATGTACTAGGTTCGCTGGCACTGACATTTTTAGGCATTTTGACTTACCAGGCCCTCAAGTAGTTTTATACCCACCCGAGTAATCCCAGTAGCGCCCCAATCAGAATCAGGTAAAGCGGATGCCAGCGCGTTAAGCTAGCCACCATGGCGGCGCTCAGCGTTAATCCATAGGCTACCCAACTGGCATTAATTTGCAGTGCAATTTGCCATGCGGATGCCAGAATCAAACCAACCGCCAGTGCCGCTGCCGCATATTGAATGGTTTGTTTACGCCGCTCGTGGCGCATCGTATTGATCCAGCGCTGCAGCCAAAAAATCAAAATCGACGAGGGCCAGCAAATCGCCAGCGTTGCGACTAGAGCGCCGATCACGCCACTCACATGCCAACCAATTAAGGTCACTGTCATGAGGTTTGGCCCTGGCGCCGCTTGAGCAATCGCAAAATAATGCGCGAAGGTCTCTGAATCAATCCACTGTTGCTGGTTAACGGCAATTTCGTAGAGCGTCGGTAAAAGGGCGTTCACGCCCCCAAAAGCAATTAAAGAAAATGCCGACAGCTTAATGAATAAACCGAGCAGAATCATGGCAGTACTTTTGCTTTACGCCAAGCCAGCATCAGGCTTAAGGGAAACGCGATAGCAACTACCCACCCTAGGGAAAGGTGAAGCCAAGTTGCCACAAAAAGCGTGACAAAGACCACCAATAACATGGGCGGGTAGCGAAACTCTTCTCGCAGCATCTTAAAGCCCGTTGCTGCAATTAAGCCTACGCCAACGGCGGAGATGCCACGCAATACGCCTTGCACTGCTTCGATGTAACTAAAGTGGTCATAGAGCATCGCCAGAATGAGCACGACCCCAATCGGCGCCAACATGAGCCCCATCACGGCAGCAAATGCGCCGCGCGCTCCGCCAAAGCGGGCGCCGATGCACACCGCTAAGTTCACGATATTCGGACCCGGTACCAGCTGGCAAATACCCAAAATGGCATTGAATTCAGCGGCGGTGATCCACGATTTTTGCTCGACAATCGTGCGCCGCGCCCAGGGCAGTACGCCACCAAAGCCAGATAAGCCGATCTTGGTAAAGCCGATAAAGAGCTCCCAGGCAGTCAGCTTGCCGAAGTAGGGGTCGATGGGTGCAGATTGCTTCAATTCAGTATTTTGCTTAGATGGGAAGGGCGTAGATTACTATACCGTGATTACTGAACCCATCAAAAGGAAGTGCGACATGATTTTGGAACATTGCGACATTCAGATCGACCCAAGCAAGCAAGCTGAATTTAACGAGGCGATTATTCGCGGTCTTGAAACAACGATTTCTAAATCGAAGGGATTTCGTGGATATAAGGTGAACCATTGCATCGAGTCGCCATCGCGCTATTTGCTCTTGATTTATTGGGAGACCTTGGAAAATCACATGGTTGATTTTCGGGAGTCACCCCTCTTTACCGAGTGGCGCGCGATTGTGGGACCCTTCTTTACAAAGCCGCCCTTTGTTGAGCACTTTGAGTTGGTTGGGAAATCCGTTTAAGCAGCGTTTGCTTTTTTGCGAATCGATTGCTCGATGCCAATCGATTCCAAAGAAGGCTTAAGGGCTTCGCGCTCGTCAAAAACAAAGCACGTCCCTTCGTAATGTGCAGAGCCCACGTCCTCAAAATACTTGAGGATGCCGCCCTCGAGCTGGTAGCTGTGCTCCATGCCGATTTCGCGCATGTACAGACCGGATTTTTCGCAACGAATGCCGCCGGTACAAAAACTCACTAGGGTTTTATCGGCCAACTCCGCTTGATGGGCCTTGATGGCTTCCGGGAATTCGCTGAATTTATGAATATTAAAGTGCAGGGCATTTTTAAATGTGCCGTAGTCCACTTCAAATTGGTTGCGCGTATCAATCATGACAACAGGTCGCCCCAAATCATCGGTGCCACGATCTAGCCACTGGGCTAATTTTTCTGGTGCGATAAAGTGGGCGCGGCCCGTTTCTGGCCGAATCGTTGGGTGGTTCATGCGAATGATTTCATTCTTGATTTTGACTAGCGCTTTACCAAAAGGCTGTTCATCCGACCAACTTTCCTTTACTTCAATGGGGGCAAAGCGGGGATCGCTGCGTAGCCAAACCAGAAAGTCCCGAATCATGGGTTCTGTGCCGGCCAGAAACAGGTTAATTCCTTCCTCTGCCAGCAAGATGGTGCCTTTGAGTTGACGTGTATTGAGCGCGTCGCGCATATCGGCGCGTAAATCCTCTAGCGCACTTAAGCTGACAAATTGGTAGGCGGCAATATTAAGAATCGGTTTCATCTGGGTTGGTATTAATCAATATCCTCTATTATCAGGCACTCACCACCCTCTGGTGGTACCCTTTTAGATTGTTTTTAACCCATTTTAAAGAAATTCCGTCGATGTCCCAAATGCCTGAAAATCGCCCCATTCCTTACGTACCCATGGATCTGGCTGAGCCAGCAGAATTAGTTGCAGCCATTCGCGAGCGTCGCGGTGGTCAATTTATTAATTTAGATCGGATGCTGCTCCATAGCATCCCGATTGCGCAGGGCTGGAATCATTTTGTGGGCGCGATTCGGACCAATTTAGCGTTAGACCCGAAGTTACGTGAGCTGGCCATGTGCGGCGTTGCCGTGCTCAACGGCGCAGAATACGAGTTTTTCCATCACGCCCCTCCATTTAAAAAAGCAGGCGGCACTGAGGAGCAAGTCGAGGCGCTGCGTTTATTAGGCACACCCCAGTTTCCAAAAGCTTGCTTTAGCCCGCTCGAGCAAGACGCTGCGGAGTTGACCTTGCAAATGACGCGCCACATTACGGTGGATGATGCGCTGATGGTGCGATTGCGGGATGCTCTCGGCAATACGGGCGCCGTTGAATTGGTGACGGTGATTGCCGCCTACAACATGGTGTCCCGCTTTTTGATCGCGCTCAAAGTAACGCCAGAAGATCATCCTCCGGCGTAATGCGCTAGCTTTGCGGTGAATGGATTCTAGTAACACATCAATCATGAATAAGGAATGGCTCGCATGACAAAAACGGTAAAGATCGACTTTGTATCGGATATCGCCTGCCCTTGGTGTGCCGTAGGTCTTGGCGCGCTAGAGCAAGCAATTCAACATGTTGGTGTGGATGTACAGGTGGAAGTGCACTTTCAGCCATTTGAGTTAAATCCACAAATGCCTGTAGGCGGTCAGGATGTGATTGAGCATTTGGTGGAAAAGTATGGCGTTGGTCCTAAGCAGGTTAAAGAAAATCAAGAACAAATTCGCAAGCGCGCTGCCGAAGTAGGCTTTGCCTTTCATCCAGAAGGCCGCAAACGGGTTTACAACACGTTCAACTGCCATCGCCTCTTGCATTGGGCAGAGCTTGAGTGCGGTAGTGAAGCGCAGCATCGCTTAAAGCGGGAGTTGCTCGGCACGTATTTCACCCTAGCCGTCAATTTAGATGATCCAGCTAATGTGCTAGACGCGGTAGAGCGTGCTGGACTCGATCGCAAGCGTGCAGAGGCCGTATTAAACAGCGATGAATTCACAGACGCAGTGCGCGAGCGGCAGAAGTTTTATATGGAAGCCGGTATCCATTCGGTACCTGCTGTGATCCTGAACGATCGTTTATTGGTGCAGGGTGCTCAGCCAGTGGAGCAGTTCGTGGGCGCCATATTACAAGCCAGTAATGATTGATTTAGCAGAGCAAATCAGCTGGACTGAGGGTGGTAATACTGTCAATACACAATGGCATTCTGAAAAAGGAATGCCGCCACCCAAAAAGCTGCTGATTGCCGACGACACCTTGACGGCCGATGCGGCATATCGCTTGGCATCGGAGGGTACTGCTTTTTTGTGGCGCGGTGATTTTCAAAATGCCCGGCAACTTCTGCAGGCCTTGACTCGCAGAGCAGAGCGACCCATTAAGCGCAATCGCAAAGCCATTAACGCAAAAACCAAAGCCGCTGACGATGCGATCAATTCACTGACCCCAAGGGATGTATTTAACTTACATCGCCAGGCGCAATCGCAGCGTGCACGGATATTGGATATGGTGCTGATTCCGATCGATGCCAATCACCATATTCCGCTGCGCAGGGCGCCAGATGTGACAGAGGCGTGCATGGAAGTGTATGGCGCACAGAATCAGTCGTATGTGATTTCGTTGCGGGAATTACTGGGTATAGTGAGCGCGCACGAGTGGCGGAAAAAGGGTGTGTTGATTGATTCGCTGAAGGCGGGAGGATCGCAGCGCATCTATCCACATTATGGTGTTTTTTCTCCCTTGCGTGGTGAATACATTCGCTTGGTGGCTAGCACTCCCTTACCTGCCGCCATGAAGACGGAGTCGATTGCGTTTGATATCGGTACAGGCACTGGCGTTTTAGCGGCGGTTCTAGCCCAGCGTGGGGTGAGGCGCGTGATTGGAAGTGACCAAGACCCGCGGGCACTCGGTTGTGCTCGCGCGAATATACGGCAGCTGGGTCTTGAGCAAGCGGTCGAGATTGTCTCCACCAATTTGTATCCATCCGGAAAGGCATCCCTCATCGTGTGCAATCCACCGTGGCTACCAGCTAGGCCGAGTTCGCCGATTGAGCGCGCCATTTATGATCCGGATAGCCAAATGCTCAAGGGGTTTTTAGCTGGGCTTGGCGAGCACCTCTTCGCCCAAGGTGAGGGCTGGCTGATCTTGTCTGATTTAGCGGAGCATTTAGGTTTACGCAGTCGCGCAGAATTGCTGTCCTGGATTGATGCCGCTCAGTTGGATGTTCTTGGAAAAGTCGATACTAAGCCGCATCACCCAAAAGTAATGGACGAAAAAGATCCGCTACACAGCGCCAGAAAAGCAGAAGTCACTTCGCTTTGGCGCTTAGCGCCAAAATAAGAATCTATTGCTTAGGGCTTAGACCTAAGGCCTTAAAGAACTGGGCGCCCATCGGCGAGATGGGCTCATGCAGTGTGCCGATTTGTCCAGTGACTTTCTTGATTTCAGAAAGCAGCATTGCGCCGTAACCTTGGCGACGGTACATCGGATTTACGTAGATATACTCCACATCCCCCGAGTCAGAAAAACGACTATAGCCAATGGTGGTGTTTTGATTTTTGATCAACACAATGCCATCGGCAATATCGATTTGGTAGTCAGTGGATCGACTGGACATGAGGCGGGTTTTTATAAAAAGGTTACGCGTTTGACAAGGTCGTGAAGAGTAACTTCCGGCGACTGAATGCTTTTGCCTTCATCGCGGCTATTGGCAATCACACCAATGCCTGCTACCGGCGCCAAGTTATCTACCTTAAAACGCCCAACGCCATCTTGCTGACGGATAAAACACGATTCATCAAAAAAGAGTCGATCACCGTTGTTATCAATCTCATCCGAATCAATCGAATCAAAGCCAATTAGAGTACGCACTTCATCTAGGGTGCCGGCAATATCAACGGGCGTGATGGTTTTTTGAGTGGGGTTGATGACAAAAGCCTGCATGAAATGCCTCTGATAGTGAATTAATGTTTAATTATCCCTCGTAACGATTTTTTATGCAGACCCCCGCATTTGAGGCGCTTACTTTCATCTAGTTCTAAATGGTGTTAGTGTGAACAATAAGAACCGACTTTAAATTGACTAATAGCAACTTAAAAAGGAGTACCCATGAAATCAAAAACGAAGGCAATTGGATCCAGTTTGCCCGCCATCAATATTGGCATTAGCGCGACCGATCGCAAAAAAATTACACAGGGTTTATCGGCATTCTTAGCAGATAGTTACACCTTGTATTTGATGACTCATAACTTCCATTGGAATGTGACCGGCCCGCAATTCACCAGTCTGCACCAGTTATTTATGACGCAATACACTGAACAGTGGACAGCACTAGACCTTATAGCAGAGCGGATTCGGGCCTTGGGTCATCCTGCGCCGGCGACGTATAAAGAATTTCATAAGCTGGCATCCATAAAAGAAGTGGATGGCGTTCCCAAGGCGGAAGAGATGGTGCGCCACCTAGTGATGGCTCAAGAGGCAACTGCCAGAACGGCGCGCAATTTATTTCCACTTGTCGACAAGGCAAATGATCAGCCTACAGCGGATTTGCTCACGCAGCGGATTGAAGTCCATGAGAAGACTGCTTGGATGCTGCGCAGTATTCTGGAGTAAGGTTTTCAGAGAAGTGTTACGCGCCTATAAAAGCCCCGCGAGGGGCTTTTAGGCTTTTTATTTGCCTGTATTTTGCTTATCGCAGCGATAGGTCTGCGTATAAGGGAATGCCAACGCCAGCGCAGGCACGAAATGCGACGGGTCCGGTATCAATTGCTTTATTACGACTGATTCGGGCCTCGATGGAGTCAATTGTATTGCCGCACAGCTCTTTGAGCTCCGGCGCAATATCCGGATTATCAATAATGGCTTCGAGCATCAGGACGACTCGCTCGCCGGCCATAGCGCAGCCACTTTCTTGGTATTTGAGTAGGTAACTTAGGGCAGAAACCAGAATATATTGGGTGTTCATCGTGACCTCACTTAATCTTATTGATAATCATTCTTATTATGATATAGTAGATCCCAATGAAACTCAATTCTTAAAAAAGGATTTGGACTATGTTGAGAGTGAAGTCGGTCAGCCTGCAAATCGCAGTCATACTTGGATTACAGGCGCCTCTGATGGCAGTGGGCGCTGAAGAAAAAGTCATCAATCTGTATTCGGCGCGGCACTACCAAACCGATGAAGCCTTGTATGCCAATTTCACCAAAGCAACAGGAATTAAGGTGAACCGCATCGAGGCGGATGACAATGCCTTAATTGAGCGACTCAATAGCGAGGGCAGCAAAAGCCCAGCGGATGTGATTTTGTTAGTGGATGCAGCACGCTTGTGGCGTGCGCAAGTCAATGGCTTTTTTATGCCGATTAAATCCAAGTATTTGGATGATCGCATTCCCGCTAATTTAAGAGCCAAAAGCGACGCTGAAGGCACAACGTGGTTTGGATTTTCAACCCGCGCACGTATAGTGGTTTATAACAAAAACACAGTCAAGCCGGACGATGTGAATACCTATGAAAAGCTCGCAGAGCCCATCAATAAAGGGAAGGTATGCACGCGCTCTGGCTCGCACCCGTATATGCTGTCTTTATTAGGCGCTTTGATTGAGCGCAATGGCGAAAAAGCAGCAGAGTCATGGGCTAAGGGCATGGTTGCCAACATGGCGCGCAGCCCTAAGGGCGGTGATACCGATCAAATTAAGGCAGTTGCTTCTGGCGAGTGCGGTGTGGCCTTAACCAATTCTTACTACCTAGCGCGATTAATGCGTTCCACAAAACCGGAAGATGTTGCCGTGATTTCTAAAATTGGTTTCGTGTGGCCCAATCAAAAATCGGGTGGGGTCCACATTAATATTGCGGGTGGCGGCGTAGCAAAAAATGCCCCGCACCCAAAAGCCGCAGCGCAGTTCTTGGAATACTTGGCTAGCGATTCGGCACAAACCTATTTTGCCGATGGCAACAATGAGTGGCCCGTTGTGGCATCCGTGCGTGTAGATAATCCTGCCCTCAAAGAATTAGGTCCGTACATAGCAGAAAAAGTATCGGTTGCTTCTATTGGCCTAAATCAAATCGCGGCGCAGAAAATTCTGGATCGAGTGGGGTACAAGTAAGCAGCAATGAAAGGTGGGCGAGACCAGTATGGGACACAAGCAGGTTGCGTTCGGTGTTTTTCTAGCGCACCTGCTGTTGCTAGCGATAGGCCTAAGTTATGTGGATAAGCATGTAGGGCAATACGAGCAATCGAATACCATGATGGCTGAGGTGATTTCAGGAAAAACACAGCCTAGCACCACGGCAAAAAACAGTATCAAGCCGATGCCACGGGCTGCGCCAAGGCGTGACCCGCAAGACGGAATTCATTCGCAAAATCCTAACGGAAATAGTCATGCGACGGAGTCGGTTGGCAGTCTAGCGGATACGTTGATGGCATACGGTCCAGCTGCGAGCGGATCACAGCATCATCCTAGGCCGCCCTATCCCATGGCGAGTAGGCAGTTTGGGGAAGAGGGCTTAGTTTTATTAAAGGCATGCATGGAGCAGGGCGGCGCAGTAGCGACAGTGGATCTGATTAGCAGTTCGGGATATAGGCGCCTAGATACGGCAGCGCTTGAAACGGTGAAGCAGTGGAAATTTCAGGGTGAGCGTTCGTCCAGTAATGCGCAGGCCCGCTGCTACCGGGTACCCATTAAATTTATTTTAGAGAATTGACATGATTGAGGAATTGGGTTTTTGGCATCTGTGGCTACAGGGCGGGGTGATTATTCAGCTGACTACCATCGTTTTACTCCTCATGTCGGTAGCATCTTGGTCGGTGATTGTCTTCAAAGGCTATGCGGTACATCAAGCGAAAAAACAAGCCAAGGGATTACATCTTTTTTGGCACAGCCCCAATTTGGATGAAGGCATAAAAAAACTCCAAAACCAAGATCAAAAGGAGGCGACTCCATTCGAGTTGTTGGCGATCGAAGGTCAAAGCGCCATGTTACATCACCGTCAAACCGATGCACACTTGCATGACAGTCTTGATTTAAGCGATTGGATGACAGGTAGCCTGCGTAATGCGGTTGATGAAGCCCAAGAAAAACTCAGCTCTGGCTTATCCTTATTGGCATCCATAGGCGCTACCGCACCGTTTGTCGGTCTATTTGGTACGGTTTGGGGTATCTACCATGCGCTCACCGCCATCAGCGCATCGGGTAGTGCCAGCTTAGATAAAGTAGCCGGGCCGGTTGGAGAGGCGCTCGTCATGACGGCATTCGGTTTATTTGTGGCCATACCAGCAGTGCTGGGTTACAACGCTTTAGTGCGGGGCAATCAATTTATCGTGAGCAAATTGAATCGATTTGCATACGATTTGCACGCCTACTACGTAACAGGCAATCGCATTCAGCGCGAGCATCATGCGCTTTTATCTGAGCAAGGATAGGGAGTCATCATGGCCTTTGGCAGCTTGGGTAAAGACAATCAGGATGTGATGAGTGAAATCAATATGACGCCATTTGTGGATGTGATGTTGGTTCTACTCATTATTTTTATCGTCACTGTACCTGTGATGACCCATTCGCTTGAGCTGAGCTTGCCTAATGCCGCAAGTCAGGCGCAGGCTGA
>JAUYRJ010000021.1 GCA_030696845.1 Polynucleobacter sp. | reverse complement strand
ATGCCAGCCGGTAGCGAATTCCTGGATGTCATCTCGCCCCAATACATAGCAGATCTGATTTCGTGGGGCGCCATTGGCGCACGCACTACTGAAAGTCAAGTTCACCGCGAATTGGCTTCGGGTTTATCGGCGCCTATCGGCTTTAAAAACGGCACTGATGGCAATATCAAAATTGCGACCGATGCGATTCAAGCAGCGCGCAGACCACACCACTTCCTGTCTGTACATAAAAATGGTCAAGTAGCGATTGTGGAGACCAAGGGCAATAAAGATTGTCACGTTATTTTGCGTGGCGGAAAAGAGCCAAACTACGAAGCTAAATTCGTTAAAGCCGCGTGTGATGAACTTGAAGCGGCGAAGTTGCCAGCAACACTGATGGTGGACTTATCGCACGCGAATTCCAGCAAGCAACATGAGCGCCAAATCACTGTTGCCGATGACATTGCTAAGCAAATCGAGTCGGGATCAAGCCATATTTTTGGCGTCATGATTGAGAGTCACCTGCATGGTGGCGCGCAGAAATTTACCCCAGGTAAGGATGATCCAAGTGCACTGGAATACGGCAAGAGCATTACGGATGCCTGCATTCCATGGGACGATTCCGTTAAGGTCTTAGAGCGCTTAGCGCAAGCAGTTAAAAAACGTCGCCGCACTTAATTACCGCGCGACTCACTCTGGATTAATCGGATTTATTCTGGTTTTTCCAGAGAATATCTTGGCCACCCGCTTCGCGATTCAGTACCCTTGCCAGCACAAACAATAAATCGGATAGACGGTTCACGTATTGCCTAGGCGAATCATGCAAGGTATCGTGCCAGCCCAGCTTCACAATCGAACGCTCGGCGCGTCGGCATACGGTGCGGCAAACGTGAGCTTGCGCAGCCGCCCTCGTACCCCCCGGCAGAATAAATTCCGTTAGTGGCGGCAAAGTGTCATTGTATTTCTTTAGCCAGGCATCCAACTGCGCTACCTGCTCTTCTTTAAGTAGGGTGTAGTTAGGAATACACAGTTCCCCACCCAAATCAAACAAATCGTGTTGCACTCGCAAAAACAAGGCTTGCATCTCGCCAGCAATACTCACTGGCAACGCTTCGGTCATTAAAACCCCGATTTCCGAGTTCAATTCATCGACATCCCCCATCGCGCAAATCCGCAGGTGGTCTTTCTCGACCCGGCTACCATCACCCAGTCCAGTCATACCGGCATCACCGGTTCGCGTAGCGATTTTTGAAAGTCGATTTCCCATTAGCAGATTATAGGTAAATGGCTAAAATGGAACGATGAATACTGTCGCCCCACCCCCAGATCTCCTTGAAATTCAGGCTTTGCAGGCCAAATTGGTCTCGGCCCTAAGGCCCATCTTGGCGGAAGACGGTCTTTTGTGGGAACCGGAAGACACAATCCCCTACGAGTGTGATGGATTAGCCGCCTATCGCCGCATGCCTTTAGCTGTCGCCCTCCCTGAAAATGAAGAGCAGGTATCCCGTATTTTGGCCATTTGCCACGCCATGCGGATTCCAGTGGTGCCGCGCGGCTCCGGCACTGGCCTATCCGGTGGGGCGATGCCAATAGCACAAGGCTTGGTGCTGTCGCTGGCCAAACTCAAAAAAATTCTGGATATCAACCCCTTTACGCGAACCGCGATTGTGCAGCCCGGCGTTCGCAATCTAGCGATTTCAGAAGCGGTTGCCCATTTAGGCCTCTATTACGCACCCGACCCCTCATCGCAAATCGCCTGCTCCATTGGTGGCAACGTGAATGAAAACTCGGGTGGCGTGCATTGCTTAAAGTATGGCCTTACTCTGCACAATGTGTTGCGGGTTCGCGGCGTGCTGATGAGTGGTGAGATTGTTGAGTTCGGTAGCCTTGCGCCGGATTCGCCAGGGCTGGATTTATTGGCGATTGTGATGGGCAGCGAAGGGATGTTGGCTGTGATTACTGAAGTCACCGTTAAATTAGTGCCCAAGCCGAAATTAGCGCAGGTCATCATGGCCAGTTTTGATGACATTGAAAAAGGGGGCAATGCCGTTGCCGCCATCATCGCAGCTGGCATTATTCCAGCGGGCTTAGAGATGATGGATAAGGCCACCACTCGCGCGGTAGAGGAGTTTGTCCATGCGGGCTATGACCTCGATGCGGTTGCTATTTTATTGTGCGAGTCCGATGGCACACCCGAAGAGGTTGCGGAAGAAATTGGTCGCATGACTGCGGTACTTGAAAAAGCCGGTGCCAGCGGCATTCAGGTTTCCAAAAATGAAAGTGAACGTCTTCAATTTTGGAGCGGGCGTAAAAATGCGTTCCCGGCAGCAGGGCGGATTGCGGCGGATTATTACTGCATGGACGGCACCATTCCGCGCCGCCACATCGCCACACTGCTTCGCCGTATTCAGGGGATGGAAGAAAAATACGGTCTAGGCTGTTTGAATGTATTTCATGCGGGCGACGGCAATATGCACCCCCTTATTTTGTTTAATGGCGCCGATCTCGATGAGTGGCATCGCGCTGAAGAGTTCGGTACGGAAATTTTGGAGGCCTGCGTAGAGCTTGGCGGCACCATCACCGGCGAGCATGGTGTTGGTATTGAAAAAATTAACTCGATGTGCGTGCAGTTTGGCGAAGGCGAGCGGGAACTGTTCTGGGGCGTAAAGCGCGCATTCGATCCGGCTCAGTTACTCAATCCCGACAAGGCCATTCCGACGCTGAGCCGCTGCGCTGAATATGGGCGGATGCGGATTAGCGGCGGCAAGTTACCCCACCCTGAATTGGAGCGCTTCTAATGAGTGATGCGCAGATTCAACGATTCAGAGAGCAAATTTTGGCTGCGGCCAGTTCCAAATCCTTGCTATCCATTGAAGGTGGCGGTTCTAAAGCGTGGTATGGCAATCCAAACGCGCATCCGAAGTTGATTACTAAGGACTATCAGGGCATCGTAGATTACCAGCCTGAAGAATTGGTGATTACCGCACGCGCTGGAACACCGCTCAGCGTAATTGAAGCGGCGCTGGCTGAAAAAAATCAGATGCTTGCCTTCGAGCCCCCTCACTTTGGTCAGCACGCCACCTTTGGTGGCGCCATCAGTGCTGGGCTTGCCGGTCCTAGACGAATTAGCTCCGGAAATTTACGTGACTTTGTATTGGGCACCCGTTTAATGGATGGGCAAGGACAAGACTTATCCTTCGGCGGTAAGGTCATGAAAAACGTGGCGGGTTACGATGTCTCGCGTCTGCTACCCGGATCACTGGGTACCTTTGCGCTTTTGCTAGAAGCATCGGTTAAGGTTCTACCCAAACCAGCGGCAACAACGTCTTTGCGCTGCTGTGTATCTGAGTCGCGCGCCCTAAAGGTGCTCAATGAGTGGGCCGGGCAGCCATTGCCTTTGTCGGCAAGCTGTTGGATTGGTCCCGCCAAAGCGGATCACGATGGGGAGTTGACCATTCGCCTCGCAGGCGCGGTTGCGGCAGTTCAGTCTGCCACCCTGCTCATGAAATCCACCTTAGGTGCAAGCGAACTGGATCCTGTTATTGCGAATACCTTTTGGCGTGATCTGCGCGAGCAGCGCTTGGATTGCTTTACAGAACCCGAAGGGAACCAGGTGCTGTATCGCCTTGCCCTGCCTGCCAGTTGCCCCGCGATTGCTTTTTCTGAATGGAGCGACGTAAGTCCCTCGCAACCTCTGGTACTCGAATGGCATGGACAGCAACGCTGGTGGTGCGGCCCGTCCGATGCTCGTACGCAATCCGCTATCAAGCAGAAAGCGATTAACCATGGCGGTCATGCTACCTGCTTTAGGGTGGGCTCGAACGGCGTTCAACAGCGCTTTACTTTACTCGGTGATCAGGCCCATAGCGCGGCGCTCACTGCCGTACAAAATCAATTGCGCAGCGCATTTGATCCCTCCGGCGTTTTTGCGACCGGTCGCCTTCCCTAACCCCCACTCTTATGCAAACCCAATTAGCCCCTCCATTCATTAATACCCACGACGGCAATGAAGCTGCTCGTATTCTAGGAAAGTGCGTACATTGTGGTTTTTGCACGGCGACTTGCCCCACATACCAATTGCTGGGCGATGAGCTCGATGGACCGCGCGGACGCATTTATCTGATTAAGCAAATTGCAGAAGGTCAAACCGTTACTGAAAAAACCCGTTTGCATCTGGATCGCTGCTTAACCTGCCGCAATTGCGAAACCACCTGCCCAAGCGGCGTGCAGTATGGTCAGTTGATCGACATCGGACGTAAGTGGGCTGAAGAACAGACCGCGCCCCGTAAGTCCAGTGAGCGCCTCACCCGCTGGCTCTTAAAAGAGGGTTTAACCCGTCCGGCGCTGTTTAACTCAGCCATGGCCTTAGGGCGTTTAGTGCGCCCCTTATTGCCAAGCGAGCTCAAACGCAAAATACCCGTGAATGGGCACTATATCAACCGCATTACCGAAGGCAGCGCCCCAGCTAGGGCGGCGCAAATGCAAACCAATGCGCATGTGCCTAAAACGAATATGCTGATTTTGGAAGGCTGCGTGCAACCAGGCATGCTCCCCAACATCAATTCAGCGACTGCGCGCGTACTGGCCGCTCTGAATATCAATCTCATCAGTGCGCCCAAAGCAGGCTGTTGCGGCGCCCTACGCCACCACCTGAACGATCAAGCTGGCGGTTTGGATGATGCGCGCCGCAATATCGACGCGTGGTGGCCTTATATTGAGTCGAACGATCCTGAAAATACCGCCTCAGCCATCGTGATGACGGCATCCGGCTGCGGTGTGATGGTGAAAGACTATGGCCACTTACTTGCGAATGATGCGCGCTATGCGGCAAAAGCCAAACGCATTTCAGAGTTAACGAAAGACCTCGCGGAAATTCTGCCAGCGTATACCGATCAACTCGTGGAGCGCTTAGGCAGCCATGCTAAATCGGGTGTGGTGTATCACCCGCCTTGCACGCTGCAACATGGTCAACAGATTCGCGGCCAAGTTGAAGGCTTACTAGAACGTATCGGAGTTCCTGTTCGCCTCTGTGCCGATAGCCATTTATGTTGCGGCTCGGCCGGAACATACTCGGTATTACAACCGGATCTGTCTGGAAAATTACGCCAACAAAAATTAGACCACTTGCACGATGCGTATGAGGCAAGCAATGCAACTGCAATTGTTTCGGCGAACATTGGTTGCATTGCCCATTTGCAGCAAGAAAATATGCCCGTGCTGCACTGGGTTGAGATTGTGGACCAGCTGCTTAAGGATGCTAGGACTAATAACACCCCTTCCGGCAAATGAGGCAAATTACCCAAAACCTGCTAGCCGTTCGCGAGCGAATCGAATTGGCGGCCCTTGCTGCCAAACGGGAGCCCGATGAAATCCAATTATTAGCGGTGAGTAAATTATTCCCAGCCAGTGCGGTTGAGGAAGCAATGCACGCCGGTCAAACCCGCTTTGGCGAA